>NZ_JBHSBQ010000135.1:0-57664 GCF_042650665.1 Microvirga sp. GCM10011540
GACCAGGCCTCCCTCGTCTGCTCGTGGTGGAGGCGGCGGGAATTGAACCCGCGTCCTAAACGCCTATGCCACAAAGCCTCTACGGTCATAGCCGGGTCGAAACCCGACAAACCCCATATAGGAAATCCAAACCCTCCACGCCAGTCCCATATGGCACTGCGGGGAGCGCAACCCGCAGTGCCGCGGCCTTGACCGCCGCACCGACGGGATTGCGTGTCTTCGGCTCTCCTCAGGCCGCCTTGACGCTGGCAAGGAAGGCCTGAACCTCCTGACTCAGATCGTTCGAGTGGCGTGCCAGTTCCTGGGCGGCATCGAGCACCTGCGACGCCGCCGCGCCGGTCTGGCCGGCTCCCTGCTGCACATCGACGATGTTGCCGCTGACGGCCTCGGTGCCGCGGGCTGCCTCCTGCACGTTGCGGGCGATCTCGCTGGTGGCCGCGCCCTGCTGCTCGATGGCCGCCGCAATCGCCGTCGAGACGCTCGACATCTCCCCGATCGTGCTGCCGACGCTCTGGATGGCGCTCACGGCCTCCTGCGTGACCTGCTGGATCTCGGCGATCTGGGCGCTGATCTCCTCCGTCGCCTTCGTGGTCTGGCCGGCCAGTTCCTTGACCTCGGAGGCCACCACGGCGAAGCCCTTGCCGGCCTCGCCGGCCCGGGCAGCCTCGATGGTGGCGTTGAGCGCGAGCAGGTTGGTCTGTGCCGCGATGGTGTTGATGAGGGCCACGACGCTGCCGATGCGCTCTGCCGTGGTGACGAGAGCCTGCACGGTCGCATCCGTGCGCCTGGCGCCCTCGACGGCGGTGCCGGCGATCTGGGTCGAGTGCGCCACCTGAGCCGCGATCTCGCGGGTGGAGATGGACAGCTCCTCGGTCGCGGCCGCCACGGTCTGAACGTTGGCGGCCGTCTTCTCGGCCGCGCTGGCGACGGATGTCGATTGATGGTTCGTCTGCTCGGCGGTCGCCGCCATGGTCTGGGCCGTCGCCTCCATTCTCAGGGCGGCGGTGGACAGGCCCTGGGTGAGAGCCGACACGTTCGCCTCGAAACGCTTGGCGATCTCGTCCAGGCGCTGAGCGCGGCGGGACTTGGCATCGGCCTCGAGAGCGGCAGCTTCCTCGGCCTCGTCCTTGGCGATCAGGACGCCCTTGAACACCTGGACCGCATGAGCCATCTCGCCCAGCTCGTCGGCGCGGTTCTGGGCCGGCACGTCGACCTGCTTGTCGCCTTCGGCGAGGGCGCGCATCGCCTGGCTGAGGGCCAGGATCGGGCGCGTCACGCCTCGGCCGATCAGCGCCGCGACGCCTGCGATGACGAGAACGATCAGGGCGACGCCGGCCATCAGCTTCATGGCGGTGTCCCAGACCTTGGCGGCCGTGTCGTCCGTATAGACGCCCGAGCCGATGATCCACCCCCAGGGCTGGAAGCCCTTCACGTAGGAAATCTTGCCGACGGGCTGCTCCGCGCCGGGCTTGGGCCAGAGATAGGGGACGAAACCTGCTCCGCTCTGCTTCACCGTGTCCACGAAGGCCACGAAGAGCCGCTTTCCGGTCGGGTCCTTGTTCTCGGTCATGTCCTGACCTTCGAGCTCGGGCTTGATCGGGTGCATCAGCATGCGCGGATGCATGTCGTTGATCCAGAAATACTCCTGCTTGTCGTAACGCAGGCCTCTCACGGCCTGCATGGCCGCCTTCTGGGCGTCCGCGCGGCTCATGCGGCCGGCGCGCTCCTCGGCCTCGTAGTACGACAGGATGCCGTAGGCGGCCTCGACCACATGATGGGTCTTCACGGCCTGGGCCGAGACGATCTCCTCGCGGAGTTGGTAGAGCGAAAGGCCGATGATCGCGGCGATGCCGATCAGGGCCGTCAGGGTGATTGAATGGATCTTCGTCGTGATCCCGAGCTTCAGGCGCATAGCTTCCTCGTTTTTTCCGGCTTTGTATTGGGGAGCGATGGCCCGCGGGCGATATTGCCAAGCTTCGAGGACGGCTTCCTGCGCGGATGCCCGAACGGCCAAGGCGGCCGATGGGCATTCAGGGCGTAACGGAAGCCTTTCCGAAACAGAGTATCGCCTATGAACCACAGATCCCTCTGGAGACGAGGAACTTCAGCATAACTCGGTTAAACTTTGATTATTGCTTTCAATTCCCAAGTGTTGTTCCGCGGTACGGAGCAAGAGAAATGACAAACGCCTCGCTTCATCTGTCAGACAGCAGCGTCAACTTGGCAAAAGATCCAGATTTTATCATCTCGTCTTAACGACGGTTTACGTTCCGTCGTGCCTGGCGGCACTCCTGCGGGGAGAGCCGGGACGTTCCGGGAGGCAAAACCTCCGTACGGTCGGCCGCGGCACCCCGTTATTTCCACAACGCGGACGAGACTCGGGCCAGCTACGCCATTAAATTAACATAGAAGTCGGACGACCTGTCTCGACGTGGGCCGGAACCGAGGATCGCCTGTCGACCGCGAGGGCAGCATCACCGCGACGGAACGCCGTTTGACGCCGACACTCTTGCGCAGCCTTAACCTTCCGAGAAGGTTTGGCTTCGCGCCGGGGTCAAAGTCGAGGAGACTAGTCAGTCAGTAAAGCCTCACCGGTCCGTGAGGAGGGTACCCGAGATGAAAGAATTCGACGAGGAATACGCCAAGCGGGTCCGCGAGGGCTGCTTCAAGGCTATCCTGGATGCGTCGATCAAGGACGGAAAACTCGAATTGAGCGAGCGGGAGATCTACGACGGCGTCATGAGCGCCATCGCGATGATCCACTCGTCGCAGGACGAGACGCCGACGCCCGAAACGACGGCCCGCGTGTCCGAGGCGATTGCGCTGCACTTCCGCGAGAGGGTCAAGCAGCTGAAAGCCGTGAAGGAGCAGGTCGACGCCCCTCCCTTCCCGCTCGAATCCAGCAAGAAAGAGAACATGCACTGACCCCGCACGAGAAGCGGCATTCGGGGGCCCTGAAGGCCCATCCCCCGCAAGGAGAGAACCAAACCCAAGCTTAAGCGTTGTTCTGCCCGTCCCCGTTCAAGCCTGAGAGGAACTTGATGGATGAGCCGAAGCGACGCCACCCGGCCAGCGACCCGCTGGCGCGCATCATGGATTGGGTCGGCTTGTCCGTCGGCTTAGGCTTCCTCTGGGTTGCCGTATCGGCCGTCAGGCTCTGACGAGCGGGCCGGTCCGCCCAGCCCCTTCGGTCAGGAGCCTCGGCGGAAGCGGTATTCCCGGGCCGCATCGGCAGCCTGATAGCCCCAATAGGTCAGTTGCACCGCCGCCCGCCCGAAAAGTCCTCCGTTCCAGGCCAGGCCGAAAGGCTCGAACAAGCGGTAGCGGTCGGTTTCGCCGGCGATGCCCTCGGCGACGACCGTTCCGCCGATGGCAGTCGTGTTCATGCCATGGCCGCCGAAGGCCGTGCAGAACCACACGCCCGGCCGCAGCCGGCCGATCTGCGGCATCAGATGCCGGGCATAGGACATGAGGCCCGACCAGGCCACCTCGACCTTCAGCTCCGCCAATTGCGGATAGGTGCCCACCATCTCGCGCCGGAGCAGGGCGGCGATATCCGCCGGATCGGTCGTCCTCGTGGTGATCCGCCCGCCCCAGAGGATGCGGCTCCCATCGTCGACGAGGCGGTAGTAGTCCCCGGCCCTGCGGTCGTCGAGCACGGCGGCAGAGGTGCGGATGGCATTGCGGACGAGATCCGGCGCGTGCTTCGTCAGAAGCACGTAGGTGGCGACGGGCAGGAACGCCGTCCGTAATGCCGGCAGAACTCCGCCGGTATAGCCGCCGGTCGTGAAGAGCACATGCTCGGCCTCGATCTCCGCGTCCTTCGTGCGCAACATCTTCCTCGGCCCGTCGAGCTCCGCCGAGACCACCGCCGAGTTCTCGTGGATCCCTGCCCCCAGCCCGGCAGCGGCGCGGGCCAAGGCGCGCCCGTAGTTCAAGGGGTGGAAATGGAAGGCCCTCCCGTCGAGAAGCCCCTCCTGATACCGGGGAGAAACGAACATCGCCCTGACCTCGTCCCGCGGCAGGTAGCGCTGTTCGAGGCCGAATTCGCGCTCCATCCTGTCCCGGGCGGCCCGCAGGGCCCCGCGCGAGTCGTAGCGCAACGCCTTCACGATGCCGGGAACGGGCCTGGCCTCTCCGATGGCGAGGTCCCGGATATGGTCGCTCACGATATCGACGCCTTCGATGGAGAGGCGGTAGAGCGCCTTGGCCTGGTCCGGGCCGACCCGGCGCTCGATGGCGGACAATCCCGTCGCGTATCCGGCCGACACGAAGCCGCCGTTGCGGCCTGAGGCTCCCCACAGGATGCGCTGCGCTTCGAGAACCACGACGGACCGGCCGCTCCGCGCCAGCTTCAGCGCCGCCGTCAGTCCCGCAAGACCGCCGCCGACGATGCAGATGTCGGCTCCGATACGGCCCCGAGCCTGCGGATAGGTCTCGGACGTGGCGAGCGTCCGGCTGTAGTAGCTGTCGATGTAGGAGGAGGTCATGTCCGTGACTGGCAGGGGGCGGAAGGAAGGCGAAAGCTCCGTTCGAGCGGGTGCCCGCCAGGCTTTGGGTTCTCACCCGGTCCGGGACGGCTGGAGACTAGCATGGCAGCGATGCAGATAAACCTGGAAAAGGCGGTCATTGGGCGCGGCGGCAGCCAGGGCCTCGAGCTGCGCCGCCGCCTTCGGCCAGTCGCCGGCCTCGTAGCTGGCCCGCGCCCTCTCCCAATCCTCGAGGGTCCGCAACCGGTCCGGATCGGGCGCCAGTTCGCTCTCGTCGTCTCCCGCGGCGCCGAGAAGCTCGTAGATGATCATCGGGCGGTGCGCCCCCTCCGGCACCGTCCGGTCGACGAAGCGGAACACGTATTCGCCCGCCGTCGCACGCTGGACGTCCTCGCTGACGAGGATCGTCGTGCCGTAGCGCTTGTTCAGCTTCTCGAGCCGGGAAGCCATGTTCACCGTGTGGCCGAGGGCCGTGTAGTTGATCCGGTCGACCGAGCCGACATTGCCGATGACGGCCTCGCCCGTATGCAGGCCGAACCGGGTCTGCATGGGCGCACCGCCTTCGGCGACGAAATCCTCGTTGAGCCGGTCGAGGCGGCGCGCGGCGCGCAGGGCGCCGAGGCAGGCGAGAGCGACGTGATCCTCCCGCTCCTCGGGCGCATTCCAGAACGCCATGATGCTGTCGCCGATATACTTGTCGATGGTGGCTCCCGAACGGACCAGTTCGCCGCCGATCTCGCTGAAATAGCGGGACGTCTTGGCCATCACCTCCTCGGGATCGAGGCCTTCCGCCATGGGCGTGAAGCCGGCCACGTCGGTGAACAGCACGGTGATCGCCTGGCGTTTGCCGCCGAGCTCGGACGACATCTTGCGGCCGATGATGCCGCGCACCAGGGCGTTCGGCACGTAGCGCATGAAGTTGCTCAGGGCGAGTTCGAGCGTGTCGATGGCACGCGAGAGCTCCCTGACCTCCATCACGTGGGACTGCGACCGGCGCGCATGTCCGAATTCGAACTTCATGATCCTGCGAATGTCGTCCGTCGCCAGACGCAGGGGGCGCGCCAGGTAGCGGGCCGCGAGCAGGACGATCAGCAGAGTGACGGCGACGGAAATGCCGGAGATCACGAGAAGCCCGGTGCGGATCCGCTCCGCCGGCCCCATCATGGTGTCGAAGGGAATGGCAAGGCTGATGAACAGGTTGTCGAACCCTTCGCCGACCTGTTCGGTGCGGCTGAAATAGTTCTCGTCGCCGACCGTGAAGGACGCGCTCCGCTCCTTTCGGCCGGGCGCCTCCTGAAAGGTTCGGTACATGCCGCTGAGCAGCGGAGAGCCGAGATCGTCGACCGTGAGGAGCCTGTTGTTCCGGTCGGCCTGGCGGATCATCCGGTACGAGCCTCCGCGCGGATGCGCGATCAGGGTGCCGGCCGCGTCGAAGACGAGAAGTTCCAGATCCGGCGGAAAGCGCAGGCGCTCCAGGTAAAGATCGAGACTGGCGAGGGTCATGTCGATGCCGAAGACGGCGCCGGGTGTCTGCCGCGCCTGCCGCGCCAGCGTCACTCCGGCCTCGGGCACGCTGGCAAAACGGTAGGGAGGCGTGAGGATCACATCGCCGCTGGCCAGGGCGGGCGCATACCAGGGACGCCTCCGGGGGTCGAAGGCGGTCGGCCGAGACCCAATCCGCCGCAACTCCCTGCCCTGCGCGTCCACGACGATCCACCGTGCCGACGGCCCATCCGTCGCCGGCTCGACGATCATGAAGACGTAGGCCCCGTCGTGGGATTCCGGGCCGATTTCGGGCGGCCGTGCATCGCTGATCGTCTGCACGACCACATGGCTCCCGTCGCTGCGGCCCAGGAAGACCCCCGTCGCAGCCGGCAGAACCTCATCGAGCTCCTTCAACACCGCGGTCAGGGTCACGACCAGCTGCTCGGAAGGAAGCTCGGGATCGATGGTGATGGAGACGGTATCGAGGACGGAGCCCGCAATCCGGAGACTGCCCGCGAGCTCGTTCCGCACATTGCTGGCGATGCGCTGGAAGTCGTCCTCGGCGTCGCGGATCGTGAGCGCCGTCAGCTGGTGGTGGTTGAACCCGATCAGCGCGGCGGAGATGGCGAGCACGACGAGCGTGAAGACGAGGGCGAGCAGGGCCTGCAGAGACCAGAGGAACGGTTTTCGCTCTGCGCGCTGTTTCACCCTTCATCCCCGGGAGCTTCGATCGCCGCGAAGGCAGGCAGCACCAGTAACATGCCTTTCCCGATCCGAGAAAGTCCGGGCGCCCTTCTCAGAGACCGAAAGAGCCGTCTGCGATATCCGACGCTTCGAGATAGATCCGCACGAGCCTCTCGCAGCCCTCGCGGTCCTCCTCGTCGAACCGGGCCGGGTTCGGGCTGTCCAGATCGAGGACGCCCAGAACCCGGCCATCCTTGACGAGAGGCACGACCAGCTCCGAGCGGGAGGCGCTGTCGCAGGCGATATGGCCCGGGAAGGCGTGAACGTCGGGCACCACGACCGAGGCCTTCCGCTCCACGGCGGTGCCGCAGACCCCGCGTCCCACGGCGATGCGCACGCAGGCGACCTTGCCCTGGAACGGCCCCAGGACGAGCTCCCCTCCCCGCATGAAGTAGAACCCCGCCCAGTTCAGGTCGGGCATGAGATCGTAGAGCAGGGCCGACATGTTGGCCGCATTGGCGATCGCATCGGGCTCGCCATGGAGCAGGCCGGAGAGCTGCTGGGCGAGGGAGGCGTAGAAGTCCTGCTTGCTGCCGGACACGGGAAGGGCGGTCGGTGTGAACATGGGGCTGATTTATGGGTCCGCCGCCCCCTTGTCCAGGGCCGCGGAGCGCCGGGAATTGATCGTGATCAAGGCTTGCGGGCAGGCGGCGGCTTATGCCGGGTGCCGTCCGGCGTCGCCCCGGTCATGAACAAGAGGCAAGTCATGTCCAACGATCTCGTTCGCCGCTACGGCAGCCTGCCGGTGCCGCGCTACACCTCCTATCCGACGGCCGCCGAGTTCTCGCCGGAGGTCGGGGCATCCGACCACGAGGGCTGGCTGCGGCGGCTCGATCTCGGGGAGAGCGTGTCGGTCTATCTCCACGTCCCCTATTGCCGCCAGCTTTGCCATTATTGCGGGTGCCACACCAAGGTGGCGCGGCGGGACGAGGTGGTGCAGCGCTACCGCGAGAGCCTGGAGGCCGAGATCGCGCTCGCGTCCCGGCATCTGCAGGGGCGCCTCCGGGTGGCCCGGCTGCACTGGGGCGGAGGAACGCCGAGCATTCTCGGGCCCGACGGTCTTGTATCCGTCATGGACGTGCTGTCGCGGCACGCCGTGTTCGAGGACGGGTTCGAACATGCCATCGAACTCGACCCGCGCTACGTGGACGAGACGCTGGCGCAGGGGCTTGCCGCCATCGGGGTCAACCGGGCCAGCCTGGGCGTTCAGGACCTCGATGCGCAGGTCCAGTTCGCCATCGGGCGCGTGCAGCCGCTGGAGACCGTCGAGAAAGCGGCCGGCCTGCTGCGCGCCGCCGGAATCGAGCGCCTGAACTTCGACCTGATGTACGGCCTGCCCCACCAGACGGTCGCATCGGTCCGGGCGACCTGCGCCAAGGTTCTGGCCCTTCGGCCCGAGCGCATCGCCTGCTACGGCTATGCCCACATGCCCCGGCGCAAGGCGCAGCAGCGCCTCATCGACGAAGCGGCCCTGCCCGGAGCCGAGGAGCGCTTCCTGCAGTCGCAGGCCGTGGCCGAGGAGTTCACCGGCAACGGTTATGTCGCCATCGGGCTCGATCATTTCGGCCGTCCGGACGACCCTCTCGCCGCCGCCAGCCGCTCAGGGCAGCTCCATCGCAACTTCCAGGGATACACCGACGACGACCGGCCGGTTCTGATCGGCTTCGGCGCCTCGGCCATCTCCCAGCTCCCCGAAGGCTACATTCAGAACGTCGCCGATATCGGCACCTACATGCGCAGCATCGCCGAAGGCAGGCTCGCCTCCGTCCGTGGCTACCGCCTGACCTCGGACGACCGGGCCAGGGGCTCGATCATCGAGACCCTGATGTGCAATTTCCGCGTGGATCTGAGCACTCACGCAGACCGGGGCGCCTATACGAACGAGCTGGCCCTGCTGCGCCCCCTGGCCGAGGACGGCCTGATCACGCTGGAGGACGAAACCGTCGCCGTGACCGAAGCCGGCCGGCCCTTCGTTCGCCTCGCGGCCTCCGCATTCGACAGGTTCCGCGCTGCCGACGTGGCGCGTTTCAGCCCCGCCGTGTGACGGCTGCCATCCATTCAACACAGGCGGGCCGTGAGGTTCACGGCCCGCCTGTTCTCATTCCGCGGCCAGTCCGAACCGGTCGTCCTTTGCGAATTCCAGTCCCTGGTGGTCGCAGAGGCGGCGGTAGAGTCCCCCTTGGCGGTACAGGCTCTCGTGGGATCCCTCCTCCACGATCCGCCCCTTGTCGAACACGAGGATCCGGTCGAGAGCCCTCACGGTCGCGAGGCGGTGGGCGATCACGATGGAGGTGCGCCCCTCCATGAGCCGCTCCATGGCCTGCTGGATCAGCACCTCCGACTCGGAATCGAGGGCGGAGGTCGCCTCGTCCAGGATGAGGATCGGCGCATCGGCCAGGAAGGCGCGGGCAATCGCCACCCGCTGGCGCTCCCCGCCCGACAGCTTCACGCCGCGCTCGCCCACGAGGGTGCCATATCCCTTCGGGAGGCGCGTGATGAAGTCGTGCGCATTGGCCAGGCGTGCCGCACGCTCGATCTCCGCCATGGTCGCGCCCGGACGGGCATAGGCGATGTTCTCCGCGAGGGTGCGGTGGAACAGGATCGGCTCCTGCTGGACGATGGCGATCTGCGCCCTCAGGGAAGCCTGCTGCGCCTCGGCAATGTCCTGCCCGTCGATGCGGATGCTGCCGCCGTTCAGGTCGTAGAGGCGTTGGATCAGCTTGACGAGGGTCGTCTTGCCCGATCCCGACGGCCCGACGAGACCGACGCGCTCGCCTGCCCGGATGACGAGCGACAGGTCCCGGTAGAGCGGGGTCGCATGGCCGGCATAGTGGAAGTCCACATGCTCGAAGGCGATCTCGCCCCGCCCGATCCGGATCGGGCGCGCATCGGGACGATCGACCACGCCGAAGGGCTCCCGGTGGATCGCCACCAGCTCCTCCATGTCGTTCACGGAGCGGCGCAGGTTGTTCACGTGCATGCCCACGTCGCGCAGATAGCCGTGGATCACGAAATAGGTCGTGAGCACGTAGGCGAGGTCGCCGGGCGTCGCATCGCCGCTCCACCACAACCACAACGCCGTGCCGATGATGGCCGCCCGGATGGCCAGCAGGGCGATGAACTGCACGGTTCCGCTGTTCGTCCCCCGCTGCCAGAGGCGACGGGTGCGGCTCTGCCACTTGTCGAGCACCCGCGTGAGGCGCAGGTCCTCCCGCTCCTCGGCCCCGAAGGCCTTCACCACCGCATTGCAGCTCATGGCATCGGCGAGCGTGCCGCCCACCTTCGTGTCCCACGCGTTCGCAAGCCGTGCGGCCGGAGCCACATAGCGCGTGGCAAGCAGCACGGTCATGACGATGAAGGCCGCCGTGCCCACGGCGACGACGAGGCCCATGACGGGCCAGTGCAGCCCGAGCACCACCATCGATCCGACCAGCACGACGAGGGACGGCAGGAGCGCCAGAAGGAGCGTGTCGTGCATCAGGTCGAGAGCCCACATGCCGCGCGTGATCTTGCGCACGGTCGATCCGGCGAAGCTGTTGGCATGCCAGTCCGTCGAGAAGCGCTGCACGCGCGCGAAAGCATCCTGCGCCACGCTGCTCATGACGCGCAGCGTCAGCTCGACGATGCCGTAGAAGGCCAGATGCCTCATGACGATCGTGACGAGGCCGAGCCCGGTCATGAGGGCGAAGGCCACGAGAGCCGCGTGGAGCGCGGCGTCACGGTCGGCCTCGCCCACCGTGATGGCGTCGACGAGGCGGCCGGCAAAGACGGGCATGAACACGTCCGCAAGCGTGGACGCCATCATGGTCCCGACGATCAGGCCGACATAGCCCGGCTGGCCGCGCCAGTGCCGGAAAGTGAATCGCAGAACGTCGCGGGTCGCATCCCCGCTCTTGGTGTCTCGGGTCATGAGATGAACAGGCCGCGCAAGGCAGGCCTTTCCTCGAAAGCACGGAGCGATCTCTCACGACGGACTCAGGGCGCGTCGGAATTCGCTCGTCGAAAAATGGTGGAGGGTCGCGCGTGCAGGACCCAGCGGTCCCGCGTCGTCAAGCCTAGAGCTTGGATGCGGGAGGGTTGTTGAGCAAGCATTTAAAGGCCATGCACTCCTCCCTCTCTGAAAGCAAAACTGACAGGGAAATACAGTATTCAGACAAACTTGGCAACCTCTCGCCCCGTTCTCGACTGCGTCACACGCAATCGAGCGGCCGATGTGGTCCCGGCGGAAGATCAACGCGGATCGTGTCGCCGGGTTTCACCTCTCCGTCCTGCAGGACGACCGCCATCACGCCGGACTTGCGGATGAGGTTTCCTTCCTCGTCGCGGCCGAGGACCGCCTTCATCAGGCCCTTCTGGAACCGGTCGATCTGAACGCAGGGATTGCGCAAGCCGGTCACTTCGATGATTGCGTCGTCGCCGAGATGCAGCCGCGCGCCCGTCGGCAGGGCCAGGAGATCGATGCCGCGCGTGGTGATGTTCTCGCCCATCTCGCCCGCAGCAACGGAGAATCCCGCGCCCTGCAATTCCTCGAACAATTCGGAATGGATCAGATGAACCTGGCGCAGATTGGGCTGGCTCGGATCCTTGGTCACGCGGGATCGATGCTTGACGGTCCGGCCTGCATGGGCATCGCCCTCGACCCCCAGCCCGGCCAGAAGGCGGATGCCGGAGCGGTTGGACTTGCTGAACGAGTGCGAGGCACTGCAGCTCACGGCGGTGATGATGGCGCTCATTCGTCTCAAATGCTCCGTCCGAATCCGGGGCCAGCGGAGCCCGTGCGGCGCGATCTGTCAACACCGTTCAGGGAACGGAGAGATCCACGATCTCGAGCCCCTTGGCTGCAAGCCGCTGCGCCAGGACGCGCCGGTGGCAATTGGCAGGATCGCGCTCGAAGCAGAGCAGGCAGACCGGACGGCTTTCGGCGAGCACCGTCAGCTCTTCGAGGGCATCCTGAGCCGGCTGAGTGTCGAGAACCTCCTGGCAATAGATGCGCCGCATCAGCTCCCCATCGCCGGCCCGTGCGGCCTGGCGCCCTTCCTTCGGGGTGCCGAGTTGCCTGTAATGCTGATAGCCGATGTCCCGGCCGGCCAGAGCATCCTTCAGGGCGGACTTGGAGAACCCGCGCTTGCGCGACAGCGCCACCGCGCGCACGTCCGCGAGGATCGAAACGCCCGAATCCTGCAGAACGGTGAGGAAGCGGTCCATGTCCGCTCCCTCGTATCCGATCGTGAAGACCTGCTTGCTCATGCAGGAACGGGGGTCCTACATCGACGGCTGCGGACGCCCCTGCAGCTGCGGCTGCTTGTAGGGCCGCAGGGCATCGGGAATCCGCATGTCGCGCGGCGTCTGGAAATCGCTCGCTGCGCCGCGCATCTGATCCGCCGGACGCGGCAGGCCGCTGCGGTCGCTGTAGTCCCAGCGCCGCGCGCGCTCCTGCATGGATTGTCCGGTCAGGGCATTGGCGCACATGACGTCGAGTACGGTGACGCCTGCCACGGCGCCCATGGCGATCCCCACGCGATCCCGATCGGCGTCGGATTCGTTCAGCTCCTTGCCGAGCGTCGCGAGATCGAGGGCATCGCCGCCGATGCGTCCCCAGATCCACGGCGTCGGATCCTTGGACGCGAGAATGCCCACGCCCGTCACGATCTCGCGCACGCCGTAAGCCCGGATCAGCCTCTCGTGCCGCTCCATGCCGAGCCAGCGGGCGACGCTTCTGCCGCCGAACAATTCGACCGCGCCGAGGGCGATGCTGAACCATCCGAGGCCGCGGGCGAGCGCATCGGCCGATTGGCGGGAACCTGAGCGATGATGAGCCATGACAGCACCTCGTTAGGGTTTGAGAACAACCTTGATGCAGCCGTCCTTCTTATCGCGGAAGGTCCTGTACATCTCCGGACCGTCGTCCAGTCCGACAGTGTGGGTGATGACGAAGGACGGGTCGATCTGTCCTTCCTCGATCCGGCGCAGGAGGTCGTCCGTCCAGCGGTTCACATGGGTCTGCCCGGTGCGGATCGTGAGGCCCTTGTTCATGACGGCGCCGAACGGGATCTTGTCGAGAAGCCCGCCATAGACGCCCGCGACGGACAGCACGCCGGCAGGCCGGCACACATACATCATCTCGCGCAGGACGTGCGGACGGTCGCTCTCCAGCATCACCGCCTGCTTGGCGCGGTCGAGGATGGTATCGGGATGGGTCATGGAGACGTGGGCCTCGAGGCCCACCGCGTCGATGCACTTCTCGGGACCCTTGCCGCCGGTGAGCTCGTTCAGCCGCTCGATCACGCTCTCCTCCTGGAAGTTGATCGTGATCGCGCCGCCCGCCTCTGCCATGCTGAGGCGTTCGGGCAGGCGGTCGATGGCGATGACCTGCTTCGCGCCGAGGAGAAGGGCGCTGCGGATCGCCATCTGACCCACGGGCCCCGCGCCCCAGATGGCGACCGTGTCCGTCGGCTCGATGTCGCACTGAACGGCGGCCTGCCAGCCCGTCGGGAAGATGTCGCTCAGGAAGAGAAGCTGCTCGTCGGGAATTCCGTTCGGCACCTTGATATGCGTCTTGTCGGCATAGGGAACGCGCAGGTATTCCGCCTGTCCGCCGGGATAGCCGCCCGTGAGGTGAGTGTAGCCGAAGAGGCCGGCGGTGGGATGGCCGAAGGCGGTCGCGGCGAGTTCGCCGTTGCGGTTCGTCCGCTCGCAGACCGAAAAGTTGCCGCGCTTGCACTGATCGCACTCGCCGCAGATGATGGTGAAGGGGATGACCACCCTGTCGCCGACCTTGAGGGAGCTCTTCGCCGCCGATCCGACCTCGACCACCTCTCCCATGGACTCGTGGCCCATGATGTCGCCCTTCTTCATGCCGGGCATGAAGTGGTCGTAGAGATGGAGGTCGGAGCCGCAGATGGCGCAGCTGGTCACCTTGATGATGGCGTCGCGGGGATCCTCGATCTCGGGATCGGGAACCGACTCGCACCGAATGTCACCCTTTCCGTACCAGCGCAAAGCTTTCATGGAAGTTCTCCCCTTGGGACAAGGCGCAAAAAGCCAAGCTCGCGCCCTCGTCTGATGCCGTAAAGGAAAAGACTTCTAGAGGGACTTTGCGTTCCCTGGCCGGCCCAAAAAAACGGAGCCTTACTCCCAAGGAGGCGGACCTAGAGGTGCTCGGGAAGGCTCCGGATCAGCTGGGCGAGAGCGGGCTCCAGCACCTGGTGGGCTGCCTCCTCGACCTCGAACCACCGCGCATCGCGCTGGCCCTTCTCCCGCCACGACCTGAGCTGTTTGGACACCTCGAGCGGATAGACGTCGACCCGGCACAGGTCGAAATGTGTCGCCCGCCGCTTCCAGTAATCGTAATGCCCGAGGGGCTTCTGCTTGATCTCGCCCTTGACGCCGGCCTCCTCGACCGCCTCCTGCGCCGCCGCCTTGTGAGGCTTCTTGCCCTTCATGGGCCAGCCCTTGGGGATCAGCCACCGCCTGGTTTCCCGTGACGTTACGAGAAGCACCTCGACCCTGCCTTCCCTGACCCGGAAGGGAAGCGCTGCGACCTGACTCAGTCGTTCTTTGGAGGTTCGGGGCATTCGACCGTGAAGGATGGGGATTCCGAGAGCGTTCCTGCAAAGCCTAGTTGATTGGAGCCGGCTAATAAAGGATCAATTCGATGTGCTTTGGAGACATGGCCTTTCCTGACGGGAGCCGTTCCACGGCATTCGAGCAATCGATGATGAATGCCTGACAACGTAGCAGCAAGCATTTTGATCCTGAGAGGCGAGCGGGGGCCATGACACGAGACGGTTTGGAGACGAGGCTGGCGGCGGCCTGCGCCATTGCCAGGGAGGCAAGCATGCTGGCCCGCCGGCGCTTCCACGAGAGGCCGCGCTCCCAGCTCCCGGACTTCAAGGGGCACCAGGACTTCCTCACCGTCACGGATGCCGAAGTCGAGGAGCTCATCCGAACCCGGCTCCACGGACTCTTTCCCGACGATGCCTTCTTCGGCGAAGAAGGCGGCGGCTCCTTCGAGCGGGATGTCTGGGTCGTGGATCCCATCGACGGCACCGCCAACTTCGCCCGCGGCATCCCCCACTTCGCCATCTCGATCGCCTTCGTGCGCGACAACCGGGTGGAGATCGGGGTGATCTACGACGTGATGCAGGACGAGCTCTACACGGCTCTGCGCGGGGCCGGCGCCAGCCTCAACGGCCTGCCGATCCGCACCAGCGGCCTGGCCGAAATCCAGCACGCGACGGTGGAAGCCGGATGGTCGCCGCGCCTCACCCATGAGGTCTATGTGGACCTCGTGAAGAACCTGAAAGCGGCGGGCGCCAACGTCCGTCGCGCAGGGTCGGGCACCCTGGGCCTCGCCTATGTGGCGGACGGACGGATCGACGCCTATTGCGAACTCCACATCAATTCCTGGGATGCCCTCGCGGGCCTCCTCATCGTGGAGGAGGCCGGGGGCTGGACCAACGATTTCCTGGCCGGGGACGGGCTTCGGAACGGCAATCCGGTTCTGGCCTGCACGGCGGAACTGGCTGACCGGCTGGTCGCGGCGACGGGCATCGCCAAGGCGCCCTGATCGCTCCATCGCCCGGCGTTTCTCCGTCGGCCCGTGCGGGCGCGGCTCGATCATCCTGAAAGCCGAAGGCAAAACTTTCGGCAAACGTCTTGACCTCTCCGCCCAATGGTTGGAGCTTAGCCGACCAAGAAAAAAATTCACAAGCCGAACGGGAGGATGCCTATGACACGTCGAAACAGCCTTTTTGCCGCCACGATGCTGGCGGGTACGGCCGCCGCCTTTTCCCTCATGTCCACGGGAGCAGCCCAGGCACAGGGCGCGCTCGTCATGTACTGCGCCGTGCAGGAGGAATGGTGCCGCGCCATGACAAGCGCCTTCGAGCGCGAGACCGGCATCAAGGTCTCGATGACTCGCAAGAGCTCCGGCGAGATCTATGCGCAGGTGAAGGCGGAAGCTCAGAACCCTCGCGCCGACATCTGGTGGGGCGGCACCGGCGACCCCCACATGCAGGCGGCCGAGGAAGGGCTGACCGTGGAATACAAGTCGCCGAACTTGGGCGAGCTGCAGGACTGGGCCGTGCGCCAGTGGGAGCAGTCGAAGAACCGCACCGTCGGCATCTACTCGGGCGCTCTCGGCTTCGGCTACAACACCGAGCTCGTCAAGGCGAACGGGATCAAGGAGCCGAAGTGCTGGGCCGACCTCCTCAATGAGGACCTGAAGGACGAGGTGCAGGTCGCGGACCCGAATTCATCCGGCACCGCCTATACCCTCCTTGCCACCATCGTTCAGCTGATGGGCGAGGAGAAGGGCTTCGAATACCTCAAGTCCCTGCACAAGAACGTCAACCAGTACACCAAGTCAGGCGCGGCTCCGGCCAAGGCGACGGCGCTGGGAGAAACCACCGTCGGCATCGTCTTCATGCACGACATGGTGACGATGGTGGTGGACAACGCGCCGGTGAAGGTCGTGGCTCCCTGCGAGGGCACGGGTTACGAGATCGGCTCGATGTCGATCATCAAGGGCGCCAAGAACCTCGAGAACGCGAAGAAATTCTACGACTGGGCCCTGACCCCGGCCGCTCAGAAGCTCGGCGCGGAAGCCAAGTCCTATCAGGTTCCCTCCAACAAGAATACGCCGGTGCCGCCGCAGGCGCCGAAGCTCGACGAGATCAAGCTGATCAACTTCGACTTCGCCAAGTACGGCTCGTCGGAAGAGCGCAGGCGCCTCCTGTCAAAGTGGGACAACGAGGTGAAGAACCTGCCGAAGTAGTTCGGACCTGAAACCGCCGCCCCCGCGAAGCCACGTCGCTTCGCGGGGCATATCGGCCTATCGATCATCGAGGGGCGGGCTCCCGCAAGGACCCGCTTCGAACTCAGGCGAGAACTGACATGTCACGAGCCACCCTTGGCTGGATCGTGCTGGGCTGGATCGGCTACGCCCTTTTGCCCTGGTACGGCCTGGACGGAGCCGCTTCATCCATAGGCGATTATTTCGTGGGAAGGTCGGGCCTCGTGCACGGGCTGACGGGCGCCTGGTGGCTCCTGCCCATTCTGCTGCCGCTCGTCATGGGCTTGCGTCCTGCCTTCGCGGGCTCACGGGAATCCGACGGCACGTGGCTCATCGCCTCCGGCCTGCTGGGTCTCGGGCTCGTCATCCTGCAGGGCTTCGCCATCGGCATGAACGGCTGGACCTTCGAGGTCCTGAAGGTCCTCTTCGGCGAACCCGGCCCCACTCAGGACGGCATCGGCTACGGCGCGACGCTGACGCTGACGGCTTTTCTGATCGTTCTGTGCCATGGCTTCGCCGCTCGCGGGTGGTGCCGGGGCGACGCCTTCGTGACCTCGTCCATCGGCGTGGTGATCGCCCTGATCATCGTTTTCGTGTTCTTTCCCGTCAGCACCATTCTCGCCAGCGCCTTCGCCGACAACGACGGCAACTTCGCGCCCGCCGAATTCGCCGCGAAGTTCACGGACCAGTCCATCTGGGGGCTCGACTGCCTCACGAGCAACCTACGCTGCGGCGTGGCCTGGAACACCCTGTTCCTCGGGGTTCTGGTGGCCTTCGGGACCACGGCCCTGGGCCTCGCTTTCGCGCTGATCGCCACGCGTACCGCCTTCCGCTACAAGAAGCTGCTGCGCGTGATGAGCGTTCTGCCCATCATCACGCCTCCCTTCGTGATCGGTCTCGCGCTCATCCTGCTGTTCGGGCGCTCCGGCGCTCTGTCCGCCGTGCTGTGGGACTGGTTCGGAATTCCGCGCTCGCGCTGGATCTACGGGCTGCCCGGCATCTTCATCGCCCAGCTCCTGGCCTTCACGCCGATCGCATTCCTCGTTCTCATCGGGGTGGTGCAAGGCATCAGCCCGACTCTCGAGGAAGCGTCCCAGACCTTGCGCGCCAAGAGCTGGACGACCTTCATGACCATCACCCTCCCGCTCATGCGGCCGGGACTGGCCAACGCCTTCCTCCTCGGCTTCGTGGAAAGCCTCGCGGATTTCGG
Organism: Microvirga sp. GCM10011540; assembly: GCF_042650665.1. Classification (NCBI taxonomy): domain Bacteria; kingdom Pseudomonadati; phylum Pseudomonadota; class Alphaproteobacteria; order Hyphomicrobiales; family Methylobacteriaceae; genus Microvirga; species Microvirga sp. GCM10011540. Next base: position 17,726 of record NZ_JBHSBQ010000135.1, read on the forward strand.
AAACCCGCTGGTGCTGGGCGGGAACTACGAGGTTCTGTCCACCAAGATCTTCTTTGCCGTCGTCGGCGCGCAGCAGGACCAGGGGCGCGCGGCCGTGCTCTCGATCATCCTTCTGGCCTTCACCCTCGGCGCGTTCTGGCTCCAGCATGCCTGGCTCGGAAAGAAGGTCTACACGACCGTGACCGGCAAGGGCGATGCGGGCATCCCCCTCCCCCTGCCGCGGCGCGTCGCGGCGGCCTCGTATCTCACCGCCATTCCATGGGCGCTCTTCACGCTCGTGGTGTATGCGATCATCGTCGTCGGCGGCTTCGTCCGCTCCATGGGCCGCGACTACACGCCCACCCTCGACCATCTCCTGACCGCCTTCCGCATCGAGAACACGGAATGGGGCCTGCATTTCTCGGGCTCCGCCTGGGATTCGTTCTTCGCCACCGTGAAGGTCGCGGCGCTTGCGGCGCCGCTGACGGCGGCGGTCGGCCTGCTCACGGCCTATCTCCTGACCCGCCAGCGCTTCTCCGGGCAGCGCGCCTTCGAGTTCGGCACCCTGCTCAGCTTCGCCATTCCCGGCACCGTGGTGGGCGTCTCCTACATTCTCGCCTTCAACGTGCCTCCCATCGAGATCACCGGGACAGGCTTCATCCTGGTCATGTGCTTCGTGTTCCGGAACATGCCGGTGGGCGTGCGCGCGGGCATCGCGACGCTGAGCCAGATCGACAAGAGCCTCGATGAGGCGTCGCTCACTCTCGGAGCCCGCTCCGCCACCACCATGCGGCGCGTGGTGCTTCCCCTGCTCCGGCCTGCCGTGGTCGCGTCCCTGGTCTATTCCTTCGTGCGGGCGATGACGGCGGTGAGCGCCGTGATCTTCTTGGTGACGGCGGAGTACAACATGGCCACGACTTATATCGTCGGCCGGGTCGAGGCGGGTGAGTTCGGCCTGGCGATCGCCTATTCCACCGTTCTCATCCTCGTCATGCTGCTGGCCATCGTCATGATCCAGCTCGCCGTCGGCGAGAGGCGCCTCGGACGACGCTCCGCCGCCGCCAATGCCGCTCCCGTCGCCGTCCAAGCAGTGCCATGAACCAGATGACAGCCATCTCCACCCTGACCCGCCCCACCGCCTCCGGCAAGCAGGCCGCTTCGGTGGAATTTCGCAACGTGACGAAGCGCTATGGCAGCGTCACGGCCGTGGACGACGTGTCCTTCACCATCGAGCCCGGCCAGCTGGTCACGCTGCTCGGGCCGTCCGGATGCGGCAAGACCACCACGCTGCGCATGATCGCGGGTCTCGAGATGGTGAGTGCCGGACAGATCCTCATCGGCGGCCGCGACGTGACGAACCTCTCGGCCGCGGACAGGGACGTGAGCATGGTGTTCCAGTCCTACGCCCTTTTCCCGCATATGTCCGTGCTGGAGAACGTCGCCTACGGTCCGTCCGTTCAGGGCGCATCCAGGAAGGACGCGCAGGCGATGGCGATGGAGAAGCTCGCCCTCGTGGGCCTGACCGGTCTCGAAAAGCGCGCTCCGTCGGAGCTGTCGGGAGGACAGCAGCAACGCGTGGCCGTGGCGCGCGCCCTCGTGCTCGAACCGCAGGTCCTGCTCTTCGACGAACCGCTTTCGAACCTGGACGCCAAGCTGCGGCGGCGCGTGCGCGAGGATATCCGCGAGCTCCAGCAGAACCTCAACCTGACCGTGGCCTACGTCACCCATGACCAGGAGGAGGCGCTGGCCGTCTCCGACCGGATCATCGTGATGTCGAATTCCCGCATCGCCCAGACCGGCACCCCGCGCGAACTCTACGAGGAACCGGCGGATCTCTTCGTGGCCGACTTCATCGGCGACGCCAACATCCTGAACGGCACGGTCGTGGAGCTGGCCGGGCTCCGGGCCCATGTGCAGATCGACCGATTGAAGATCGACCTTCCCCACCGCGGCGTAATGCAGGGCCCCGTCAAGCTCGCCGTGCGGCCGGATGCCGTTCTGCTGAACGAGGGGGCGGCCGGGCCGGGAGAGGTCTCCGGTCAGGTCAAAAAAGCCTCCTATCTCGGCACTCAGATCGAGTACGAGGTTGCAAGCCCCATGGGCGAATTGTTCGTGGTGCAGTACGGCCGCAAGGAGCCGATCGCCCCGGGAACGGCGGTTTCCATCTCCCTCGACCGGCAGCGCGGCGTCGCTATCGTTCCGGGCGCGTGAGGGTCAGACCGCTCCCTCGTCCGGAATGTTGAGGATCGTTCCGCACGCCTTGCAATGGACCGCATCCCTGTCGTGCCGCAGCAATCCGCAGACGGGGCAAGGGTGGCGCACCTTGTTGGGCCGCAACAACACCTGGACCAGCCGCAGGAACAGGGTCACGCCGAAGATCATGATGGCCACGGACAGCAGGTGCCCGAGGGTTCCGGTGAGGGTGATGTCGCCGAAGCCGGTGGTGGTCAGCGCCGCGATGGTGAAATAAAGCGCGTCGACGTAGTTGCCGATCTTCGGGTTCGACCAATGCTGCGTCTCATAGACGAAGCCCGTCATGATGAAGATGAACACCCCCAGATTGACCGTCGCGACGATCAGGTCCTCGTTCCGGCGGAAGAAAGGACTGTCGGCGCGCAGGCGCACGAGCAACTGATAGGTGCGCAGGAGCCTGACCGTGCGGAGGATGCGCAGGAATCCGATGCCCTCCCCCGCGACGGGCGCGAGGAACGACACGATGGCAGCCACGTCGGCCAGGGTGACGGGATGCGCGAAGTCCTTCCACCGGTTGCGGCTGATGGCGATGCGGGCGGAGAAATCGGCCAGCACGATGAGGCCGATGACCACATCGACCACCTCCAGCACGATCGTGCGGGGGAGGAAGGAGGAGACGACGATGAAGAGGATCGTCGTCAGGTCGAAAACCAGCAGGCCGTAACGGAAGCGATGCGCCTCGGGCGTGTCGCCCTCGTAGAGAGCCCTCAGCTTTTCGATCACCCGCATGGGGGGAACTCGCGTGGCGGGCGGGGAATGTCCTGGGCGATAGGCAAGGGCGACGCTCGGTAACGGTTTATCGGCTGGCGATTTATCTATAAGGCAGAGGCGGGATTCCAACAGGGGCCTCGAACAAGCTCGGCCGTCCGCACGGATGGCCCCAACGCGACTGACGGGACGACGATGCTCAAAGCTCTGATTTTCGACATGGACGGCACTCTGGTGCACAGCGACCCGACGCATCTGGAGGCGTTTGCCGAGATCCTGGGGCCGGAAGGCGTCGTGATCGACGAGGAACTGTACCGCTCCTCCATCATCGGCCGCACCAACGAGGCGATTTTCGCGTCCCTGCTGCCCCACCGGACGGTGGAGGAACATGTGGTCTTCGCCGACCGCAAGGAGGCCGCCTTCCGCCGCATGGCCCTGGACCTCAAGCCCCTGGACGGCTTGGTCGATCTCCTCGACTGGGCCGAGGCGCGCGGGATCGGGATCGCCCTCGTCACCAATGCCCCGGTTCTCAACGCCACCCACATGCTCGACGTGCTGGGGCTGGCCCAGCGCTTCTCCGTCAAGATCACCATCGAGGAGGTGGAGCGCGGCAAACCCGACCCCCTGCCCTATCTCACCGCCCTCCAGAGGCTGGGGCTTGGCCCGGAGGAAGCCATCGCCTTCGAGGATTCCCCTTCGGGCATGAAGGCGGCCAAGGCTGCCGGCCTCTTCTCCTTCGGTGTCCTCACCGGCCTGACGGCCGAGGAGATGAAGGGCTTCGGGGCCGACCGGTCCATCGCGGATTTCCACGACCCGGCCCTCTGGGAGATTCTGGAGCGCCGGGTGGCAGCCTGAACGACACGCATCCATTGTCGCTCGGTGGCCGTGCCCGGCACGGCCTTTCCGGGCGCCATTGCAGCCCACCCGTCAGCAACACGCTTGCGATTTCGTTGAAACGGTTCGGACCTTCTCCGAGTTGGACCACGATCTGGGCGCTGAAAAGTGCCCATGAAGCCTATGGCGAAACCGAGTTCGACGAAGCATTGTTGCAAGGCGGGCCTGGAATCTCCTCCTCTCGGACGCAAATTCAGGAAAACCGATGACGCTCAAGCTTCACACCATCATCTGCAGCACGCGCCCCGGCCGGGCCGGGCCCATGATCGCCGAGTGGTTTCATGCAAAGGCTGTGGAACATGGGAAGTTCGAGCCGGTGCTGGTGGACCTCGCCGATTTCGACCTGCCGCTCCTGGACGAGCCCCATCATCCGCGGCTGCAGAAATACGAGCATGACCATACGAAGGCCTGGAGCGCCAGCGTTCACGCCGCCGATGCCTTCGTGTTCGTGACGCCGGAATACAATTACGGCTCGCCGCCGTCCCTCCTGAACGCCCTGAACTACGTCTACAAGGAGTGGAACTACAAGCCTGCGGGCTTCGTCAGCTATGGCGGCGTCTCGGGCGGCCTTCGTTCGGTCCAGATGTCGAAACAGGTGGTGACGGCGCTCAAGATGATGCCGATGACGGAGGGCATTCCGATCCCGAACTATGCCCAGTTCCTCGACGAGGAGAAGAACTTCAGGCCCAACGAGCTGGTCGAGAGATCCGTGAAGCCGATGCTGGACGAACTCCACCGCTGGGCCGAGGCGCTGAAGCCGATGCGGGGCTGATCCGCTCGAAAAAAAACGGCACCGCCGACGCCGACGGTGCCGTCTGTTATGCAGCCTCAGGAGCGTGTCAGACGCGTCCCGCCAGCGCGTTCTCGTAGAGCTTGCGGGCGCTCTCCCTCGTGATCGGCACCGGATTGCCGCCAGCCGTCGGATCGTCCGGAGCCATGGCGGACATCTCGTCGAAGCGGGCGCTGTCGATCTTGATGCCCTCCAGCGTGTGCGGCACGCCGAGATCCTTGCGCAGCTTCAACACCCAGTCGAGGAAGGCCTGGAACGACGGCTCCAGCCCCAGATAGGCGGCGAGCCGCTCGATCTTCGCCTCGATGGCCTCGCGATTGTAGACCAGCACATAGGGCATGAAGACCGCGTTGGTGAGGCCGTGATGGGTGTCGTAGAGCGCGCCCGCCGGATGCGACAGGGCGTGGATGGCGCCGAGCCCCTTCTGGAAGGCGGTGGCGCCCATGGCGGCGGCCGACATCATGTTGGCGCGGGCCTCGATGTCCTTGCCGTCCTTGTAGGCGCGGGGCAGGTATTCCTTCACGAGGCGGATGCCTTCGACCGCGATGCCGTCCGCCATCGGATGGTAGCCGGGCGCGCAATAGGCTTCGATGCAGTGGGCGAGCGCATCGAGGCCGGTGCCGGCCGTGATGTGGGGCGGCATCCCCACGGTGAGCTCGGGGTCGCAGATCACGATCTTCGGCATCATCAGTGGATGGAAGATCACTTTCTTGGTATGCGTGGCCTCCTGCGTGATCACGCCGGCACGGCCCACTTCCGAGCCGGTGCCCGCCGTGGTCGGCACCGCGATGATCGGCAGGATGCCCTTGGGATCTGCGCGGGTCCACCAATCGCCGATATCCTCGAAGTCCCACATGGGACGGGTCTGGCCCGCCATGAACGCGATGACCTTGCCGGCATCGAGGGCAGAGCCGCCCCCGAAGGCGACCACGCCGTCATGGCTGCCGGCCTTGAGGGCTTCGAGCCCCTTGTAGACGTTCGTCTCGACCGGGTTCGGCTTGATGTCCGAGAAGATCGCCGCCTTGAGGCCGGCGGCCGTGAGCTGGTCGAGCGCCGCCTTCGTCATCGGCTGCGTCGCCAGGAACGGGTCGGTGACCACGAGCGGGGCCGACATGCCCACCGCGCGGCAGGCTTCGGCCAGCTCCGAGATGCGGCCGGCGCCGAAGCGCACGGGGGTCGGGTAGTTCCAATTCGAGCGAGGAGAAGCGGTCATCGTTGAACTCAAAGCGCGTGGCGCAGGTGGTAGGATTTGGGACGGGTGAGCGACTCGTAGGCCAGCCGTGACAGGCTCGCGCCGCGGCCGGTATCCTTCACGCCGGTCCAGGCGAGAGCGGGATCGAGATAGTCGCAGCGATTCATGAACACGGTGCCGGTTTCAAGCCGGTCGCCGATGGCTTCAGCCGCATCGACGTCGGAGGTCCAGATGGCGGCGGACAGGCCGTAGGGCGAGTCGTTCATGAGACGGATCGCCTCCTGGTCGCCCGCGACCTTCATGATGCCGACGGTCGGTCCGAAGCTCTCGTCGCGCATCACGCTCATGGAATGGTCCACGCCGGTCAGCACCTGCGGCGCGAGATAGGCGGTATCGCCCACATCCGCCGGGAAGGCCTTGGCGTCGATATGCGCCTTCGCACCCTTGGCCACCGCTTCCGCATTCTGCTGGCGCACGAGATCGGCGAAGCGCTTGTGCGCCATCGGCCCCAGGGTCGTCGCCTCCTCCAGGGGATTGCCGAGAACGTACTTGTTCACGAGGTCGACCGCGCCCTCCACGAACCGATCGTAATGCTTCTCGTGCACGTAGATCCGCTCGATGCCGCAGCAGCACTGACCCGAGTTGAAGAACGCGCCGTCCACGAGATTCTCGATGGCATGGTCGATATCGGCATCCTCGCGCACATAAGCCGGGTCCTTGCCGCCGAGCTCGAGCCCGAGCGACGTGAAGGTGCCCGCCGCCGCGCGCTCGATGGAGCGCCCGCCGGAGACGGAGCCGGTGAAGTTGCAGTGATCCACGAGTCCTGCGCCCAGGATGCGGCTCGTCTGGTCGTGGCTCAGCACGAGGTTCTGGAACAGGCCCTTGGGCATTCCGGCGCGGTCCATCGCCATCTGGAAGCGCTCGCCCGCGAGCAGGGTCTGCGAGGCGTGCTTGAGGAGCACCGCATTTCCGGCCATGAGGGCCGGCACGATGGTGTTGATGGCCGTGAGATACGGATAGTTCCAGGGGGCGATGACGAGAACGAGCCCCACCGGCTCGCGCTTAATCATGCGGCGGAAGCCCGGCTTCTCGTCGTCGGCGGGAATGGGCCTGAGACTCTGTTCCGCGATGCGGATCATGTAGCGCGCCCGCTCCTCGACCCCGCGGAACTCGCCGCCGTAGCGCACGGGACGGCCCATCATCTGGGCGATCTCGGGCACCACCTCCTGGTTGATGGCGAGCAGCGCATCGAGGAAGGCCTCCACCTTCCTGGCGCGCTCCGGCAGGGGCGCGTTGCGCCACTCCCTTTGCGCCTCGCGGGCCGCGGTGACGGCGGCACCGATGGCGGCTTCGGACATGATCGGCCGGCGAACGAGTTCGCGCCCGTCGATCGGGGAAATGCAGACGATATCGGTGTCGGCCATGATCCTGCTTCAGATGATCTCGAAATAGCGGGCGAGCTGCCAGTCGGTGATGGCCTTGCGGGCCTCACGCTCCTCCCATTCGCGCGTTGCCGCGTAATGGTCAACGAAAGTATCGCCGAAGAGCTGGCGCGCCGCCTGCGACCCTTTCAGCCGCTCGGCCGCCTCGCCCAGCGAGCGCGGCAGGGCCCGCTCCGCGGGGTGCTTCACCTCGTAGGCGTTGCCCTGGATCGGCTCGCCGGGCTCGATCCTGTTCTCGATGCCCCACAGCCCCGAGCCGATGGCGGCCGCGAGTGCGATATAGGGGTTGATGTCGGCTGCGGCGACCCGGTACTCGACCCGCTGGGATTTCTCGGATCCCGGGATGACGCGCAGCGCCGTGGTGCGGTTCTCCACGCCCCAGGCCGAATCCGTCGGCGCCCAGAAGCCGGGAATGAGCCGGGTGTAGCTGTTCACCGTGCAGGCCACCATGGCGAGGAGCTCGGGCATCAGCTGCTGCTGGCCGCCCACGAACCAGCGCATGGTGTCCGACATGGAATGCGGCGCATCCGCATCGTAGAAGGCGCCCTTGCCGGTCTCGATGTCGCGCAAGGATGCATGCAGGTGCCCCGACTGGCCCGGCCAGTCGCGGGACCACTTGGCCATGAACGTCGCCATCCAGCCGCGGCGCTGCGCCAGGATCTTGGTGAAGGTCTTGAACAGGATCGCCTTGTCCGCCGCCTTCAGGGCGTCGTCGACGCGGATCGCGGCCTCCAACACGCCCGGTCCGGTCTCCGTGTGCAGGCCCTCGATCTCGAAATCCATCTTGTTCGCGAGGTCGAGGAGCTCATGGTAGAAGTCGGCGTGAACGCCGGAGCGCAGCACGGAATAGCCGAAGAAGCCCGGCGTGATGTTCTTGAGGTCCCGGTAGTTCTTCTCGCGCACGGAACGGGGCGTCTCCTCGAAGAGGAAGAACTCGAATTCCGCGGCCGCGGATACGGCGAAGCCCATATCCTCCGCCTTCCTCAGAACCCGCCGCAGCACGCCGCGCGGGCACGCATCCTCCGCATAGCCGTCGAACTCGGACAGGAAGAACGGCAGATCGTTTTCGAAAGGAATGAGCCGCATGCTCTCGGGCAGCACCCGCACCGGCGCGTCCGGATAGGCGGTATGCCAGCCTGTCAGCTTCGTGTTGTCGTAGAGCTGATCGTTCGAGTCCCAGCCCAGCACCACGTCGCAGAAGCCGAAGCCTTTCTCGAGGGCGGATTCGAACTTGTCGCGCGCCATGTACTTGCCGCGCATGATGCCGTCGACATCGGTGATGCCGACCTTCACGAACGGCAGGTCGCGGCTGCGCACGTAAGCCGCTGCATCGGCGGCCGTCTTGATCTTGGGAGAATCCATGCGGGGAGAACCTGAAGGTGAGGGAGAAGGGAGCGCGCGACATGCGCGCTCCCACGATCTTGTCAGTAGGACTTGTACTCGCCCCTGCCCTTGGTGAGGGCGAACTCCTCCTCCGGCGAGAGGATGAGCTTGTGGCGCCCGTGGACCAGGAAGTAGGTCATCATGACGGCGTAGTAGATCGCCACGCCCATCACGCCCACCCGGAACACCGGATCCGCGAACTGGAAGTAGAGCGTGATCGCCGCGATGATCATGCAGATCGCCGCGCCGGCGACCCCGAACGGGCTCTTGTAGGGCCGGTGGATCTCGGGGAACTTCCTCTTCAGGACGATGTAGGACATGCCCTGCATGAAGTAGGCGAGCATCGCGCCGGCCACCGCCATGTTGAGCAGCGTCCCGCCGATCACGTTCGCGCCCGCTTCGGCACCGACCGAGAACCAGATGATCAGCATCACCAGGAGGCCGACCACGGCGCCCGCGATCAGCGCCACGTGCGGCGTCTTGCGCTCGCCGTGGGTGATGGAGAGGAAGCTCGGGAAGTAGCCCGCCCGCGAGAGCGAGTAGATCTGCCGCCCGAAGGCGAAGATGATGGTGTGGAACGAGGCGATGAGGCCGATCACCGCGATGGCGGCGAGGATCTTCGCGATGTCAGAGCCGAACAGGGTGCGGAACCCGTCCAGCAGCGGCTCGCCCGATTTGGCCAGGCCCGCCGCGCCCGGCGCGATGCTCGTGTTCAGGAAGACCACGAGGAAGGCCGAGACGATGAGCGTGAGGATGCCCGCGATGATGCCCTTCGGCATGTCCCGCTGCGGATCGTGGGATTCCTCCGCCGCCAGGGGCAGCTGCTCGATGGCGAGGAACAGCCACACCGCGAAGGGAAGCGCCGCGAAGATGCCGCCGATCCCCATCGGCAGGAACGGTCCGTTTCCTTCCGGCAGCTCGGCGCCGTCGGCCCCGATGTTCAGCGCCCAGCGGGAGAAGTCCAGCTGGCCCGAGAACAGCACCGAGACGTAGAAGGCCGCGAGCACCGCGAGCGCCATCAGGGTCACCGTCACCGTCACCTTGAACGAGAGTTCGACGCCGACGATGTTGAGCCCCACGAAGAGCGCATAGCACAGGACCCAGTAGACGGGCTGGAAGGCCGGCGCCGTTTCGAAGATCGCGGAGAGATACGAGCTGATGAAGAACACGATCACGGCCGGGGTCAGCACGAACTCGATGTTCTCCGCGATTCCCGTGATGTATCCGGCCCAGGGTCCCATGGAGGTCCGGGCGAAGGAATAGGCGCCGCCCGTGTGGGGGAGCGCCGGGGACATCTCGGCCAGCGAGAAGGTCAGGCCGAGATACATGATCGCAATGATGATGGTCGCGAAGAACATCGAGCCGAAGCCCTGCGTCAGGCCGAGATTCCAACCGGAATAATGGCCCGAGATCACCGCCCCGACGCCGAGCGCCCAGAGCGACCAGACGCGGGCGTGACGCTTGAGACGCCGTGCCTCGAAATAGGTTTGGTCAACGGTGGTGTAGGTGATGCCGGCGACGCTCTGCGTGCCGAGCGGCGGGGCGGGAACGCCCGTACTCTCTTGTCCGACTGACATAACTCTTCCTCCAAGAATAGTCTGCCTCTGGAGCCATGGCACACCTCGCGCCATGGTCGTCGTCACAGCGTCCGCGCCCCCTCCCTCAACAAGGGTGCAAGACGTCTAGCCCACGCCGCCTGTCCGTCTTCCGTGCGGATCAGGTCGTTGCGGATCTCGATCATCAGGGGCGCGAGTCCGCGCCTCTCCGCATGGCGTTCGAGGGTGTGGAACACCCGGTCCGCCGGTGAATAGGGTTGGTTCATGCCCAGGATCAGCGCCTCATCCTGCCGGAGACCGGCTTCCACGCTGCGCGCGAAGCGCTCGTCCCGGTCGAAGATGAGGCCGATTTCCCAGGGCCGCTCGACGTCGCGGTAGGTCGGCGTGAAGGAATGGATCGACACGACCGCCCCCACCTGCCCGGCCGCCTTGCGGGCATCGGCGAAAGCATCGACCGCCCCGTGGAAGGCCTCGTAGACCTCCCGGACGCGCCGGGCCCGCTCCGTGGGGTCGAGATCGAGATTGCCGGGGATCGTGGTGCGCTCGCTCAGGGTCCAGATGGAATCGGGCGCCGAGGGATCGCGGTTGAGATCCAGCACCAGGCGCGACACGGTCGCGTGGATCAGCGGGGCGTCGAGGAGCCGGGACAGCTCCCGGGCCACGCTGAGCGCGCCCGGATCCCAGGCGATGTGGCTTTCGAGCTCCGCCGGTCCGAGCCCGAGACTGCCATAACGCTGCGGAAGATGGTTGGAGGCATGTTCGCAGATCAGGAGGATGGGAGACCGGCCCTGCGCGTTCTCGATGCGAGCCACAGGCTCCTGAGCCTCGACCTCAGGCTCTGCATCCACGGGCATCCGGCTCGCATGCGCCATGCGGTCCTCCGTTCGCTTGCGGGACGCAAGCCTGTAACCCCTCTTGAACGTTTGATACGTTCATTCTTGTTTTTCCGGTTCTGAAATTTCTGATACAGCTTTCGCAGGGCGTCAAGGCGGGGCTGTGGATCGTTCGGGAATGGGCAAGTCACGAAGCAACTCTCCCGCCGATCAGCCGAGCCTCGCCGAGCGCATCCGGCACGAGATGGATGCCTTCACGCCGAGCGAGAAGCGCGCCGCCCATCTCCTCTTGAGCCACTATCCCTTCGCGGGCCTCGACACGGTGGCGGAATTCGCCGCCCGAGCCGGGATTTCCGCGCCCTCCGTCCTTCGGTTCGTTACCCGGCTCGGGTTCGGGGGCTTTCCGGACTTCCAGAAGCACCTGCGGGAGGAGCTGGAGGCGCAGCTCCTGTCCCCGCTGGCCAAGGCGAGCCCCTCCGACAAGGGCCAGGGCGCACCTGCCCTGTCCTCGTTCGCCGATGCGGTGATCGGAAACCTGCGGGCGACGGTGGAGAACATCGCCCCCGCCGAATTCGACGCGGTCGTGACCCTGCTCAGCGATTCGCGCCGCCACATCCATTTCACGGGCGGGCGCTTCACCGGAGCGCTGGCGCGTTATGCGGAGAGCCATTTCCGCATCGTGCGCAGCCATGTGGACTACATCGAGGGGCAGCCGGCCCTCTGGCGCGACCGGATGATCGAGATCGGCCGCAGGGACGTGATCGTGGCCTTCGACATCCGGCGCTACCAGGAGGACGTGATCGCCCTGTGCGAGACAGCCGCGAAGCAGGGCGCGACGGTGGTCCTGCTGACGGATCCGTGGCTGTCGCCCATCGCCCGCGTGGCGCGGCACGTGCTGCCCGCCCATGTGGTCGCGCCGTCGAACTGGGATTCCTCGGCGGGCCTTCTCCTGCTGACCGAGGCCGTCGTCGCCGCCGTCACGAAGCGCCTGTGGGAGACGGCGAAGCCCCGCATGGAGGCCGTCGAGCGCCTGCGCAACGAGAAGGCCTGAGCCCTACCGCGCCTTCGGCGTGCCGCCCTTCTGCAGCCAGGAGATCACGAAGGGCAGGACGAGGCCGATGCCGAGGAAGCGGACGAGGTGGTGGATGCCGACGTAAAGCGGATCGAGCCCCAGGACGAGAGCCAGCACCGTCATGGCTTCGAGCCCTCCCGGCGCGAAGGCCACGAGGCTGTCGGCGAAGCTCACGCCCGCGAGCAGGGCGGCGAGCGCGGCGAAGAGCGTCGCGACGGCCATGCCGACCAGGAAGGAGCCGAGCGCCGCCGTCAGCGCCCGCCGCAGGGTCGAGCGCTGGATGGTGCGGAAGCGCTCGGCGATGAAGATGCCGATGAGCACCAGGCCTCCCGTCGCGATCACCGGGGGAATGACCCCCGTCACCGCCTCCGTGGCGTGGCTCAGGGTGCTCACGACCGTGGCGCCCAGCAGCACCGGCGCGGCAACCTTCAGGACCTTGAACACCGCCCCCAGGGCGAGGCCTCCGAACAGGACCGCAGCCATGCCGGCAGGCGACGCGACCGGCTGCCCCTCGCCGATCAGGGCGCCGATATTCTCTCCTCCTCCGGTGAAGACGACGAGGCTCGGCAGCAGCGCAATCAGCACGAAGAGACGCAGGTTCTGCGCAATGGCGATGGAGGCCACGTCCGCCTTGCGGTCGGCCGCGACCGCAAGCACCGTCGAGAGCGCCCCCGGAACGGAGGCAAGCACCGCATCCGCCCGGCGCCAGCCGGAGACCCGGGTCAGCCAGAGCGTGGAGGCGGCGCAGATCGCGAAGACGGCGACGACCAGCAGGACGAGGCTGCCCGGATAGCGCCCCATGGCGGCGATCGCGGCCGGCGTGACCGCAGCCCCCATGGCGGCGCCCGAGACCAGCATGGCCGCATCGGCCAGGGCGCGAGGCATGGAGACGGCCCAGCCGGTCAGCCCCCAGAGCGTGGTCGCAACCGCGGCGCCCGACAGCCAGGCGGCCGGAACTCCGAGCCAGTGGAGGGCCAGACCGCCGAGGCAGGCAACGAGGATCTGGGCGAGGTGAGCGAGGATGAGACGCATGATGGCAACTGAGCAGGGCCGAAAGCCGCGAACGGTTGGGCGGTCCGGCCCATCGCCCACAGGTCTCGAGATCGTTCCGACCGCTCCAGCATGATCGAGCCCGCTTTGCATGACGCTCCCTCTGCACGGCGGGAGCTTCACGTCGGGACCGCCGAACGGTCAATCTTGAATCAAGATATCAACCTATGGCCCCTTCCCTCGACCCGAGGTCGGGGGAAGAAGCCCGCGGCTGGCATCGCTTACGCGACCAGCTTCGGCAGGGCGGCCGAGATGCGGCGGACGGCCTCCTCCAGATCCTCGGCCTTGCGGGCGTAGCACAGCCGAAGGTATCCCTCCCCGGCCTCGCCGAAGGCGGAACCGGGCGCAAGGCCCACATTGGCCTCGTCGATGAGCCGGAAGGCGAGCTCCTTCGAGTTCGTCGCGCCCTTGATCTTGAAGAAGGCATAGAAGGCCCCGCTCGGCGGCGGCAGCTCCACGAGCCCGGTCTCCGCCAGGCGGTCCACGATGTCCCGCCCCGCCCGCGCGTTCTCGATCTGGTAGGCCAGGAAATCCTCGCCCTGCTCGATGGCGGCGACGCCGGCGCGCTGGACGAAGACCGGAGTTCCGGAGGTCTGATACTGGACCAGGTTCTCGATGATCTGGCCGAGGGCCGGCGAGGCTTCGATCCAGCCCAGGCGCCAGCCGGTCATGGCCCAGTTCTTCGAGAAGGTCTGCACGAAGAGGATGCGGTCCTCCTCCGTCATCACGTCCCGGAAGGAGGGCGTGCGCCCGTCCACCGTCAGGGCCGGATCGTAGACGAAGCGGCTGTAGATCTCGTCGGCGATGATCCAGAGCCCGTGCCGGCGGGCGATGTCGAGCACGGTCCGCAGGTCGTCGTGGCTCGCGGTCCAGCCCGTCGGGTTGGCCGGCGAATTGATGACGATGACCCGGGTGTTGGGCGTGATGGCCTTCTCGAGCCGCTCGAAATCGAGGCTCCAGCCGTGCTCGTCGATGTTCATCGGAACGCCGACCGGACGGGCGCCGGCGATCGTGATCGCACCCGCGAAGTTGGGCCAGGCCGGGGTCGGAATCAGCACCTCGTCGCCCGTTCCGGTGAGCATGCGGATGGCGATCTGGATCGCCGGCATGCCGCCGGAGGTGACGAAGAAGCGCTCGGGGTCGAAGGGCTTGCGGTAGACCCGCTCGTGGTACCGGGCGATGGCCTGGCGCAGATCCGGGATGCCGCGCTGATAGGTGTAGAAGGTCTCACCGGCCGCGAGGGAGCGCGTGGCCGCATCGCAGATGAAGGACGGGGTCGGCAGGTGGCCCTCCCCGACCCAGAGCGGAATGATGCCCTCGCGGTTGCGGCCGTAATTCGCCACATCGACGATCCCGCTCGTCGGGGCCTGCTCGGCCTCCGGGCGAAGGTTCAGAAGGGACGGGATCGAAACGGATGCGTTCATGGAAAATTCCTCAAGCCGGCGAACAGGCATGGCGCGCCCGCCGGGCCAAGGCAAGCGCTAACCCAGGTTCCATGAAAAGAAACGAAACGACCCATCGAATCCGGTGATGGATCACGCCGTCCGCCCCTGCTTCAGGAGATCGCGGATCTCGGACAGGAGCTTCACGTCCGCCGGAACCTCCGGGGGCTTGTCGGCGGTTCCGGTCTTGGCGTCCTCGGACCGCCGCAGCCTGTTCATGCCCTTCACGACGAGGAACAGGATCCAGGCCACGACGACGAAATTGAGCGTGACGGTGAGAAAGCTGCCCCAGGCGAGGACCGCCCCTTGCGTCTTGGCCTGCTCCAGCGTCTGGGACGTGACGCCTTCGGCCAGGGGCGTGAAGTAGTTCGAGAAGTCGAGCCCGCCGGTGATCGCCCCGATGATGGGCATGAAGATGTCGCCGACCAGGGAATCGACGATCTTGCTGAAGGCGGCGCCGATGATGACGCCGATGGCCAGATCGACCACATTGCCGCGCAGGGCGAATTGCTTGAACTCGTTCAACATGACCGGACACCTTTTGCTCTTTCGATAAGCGAAATGTGTCCGGCCGGGATGTTCCGTCAAGCTTCGCGGGCGGCCAGCAGGTCCTGCAGGTCGAGGCGGCGGGTGACCATCTGCAGGTGCCCGTCCGGCGATTTCGGCCAGAGATCCCGGGGCCGGTCCCAGTAGAGCTCGACGCCGTTCCCGTCCGGATCGCGCAGGTAGAGCGCCTCGCTCACCCCGTGGTCGCTCGCCCCGTCGAGGGGGATGCGCGCCTCGGCCAGCCGGACGAGCGCATCGGCGAGCGCCGCCCGGGTGGGGTAGAGGATCGCCACGTGGTAGAGGCCGGTGGTGCCGGGAGGCGGCGGGGAGCCGCCCTGGCTCTCCCAGGTGTTCAGGCCGATATGGTGGTGATACCCGCCCGCCGCGACGAAGGCGGCCTGGGTCCCGTAGCGCTGCATCAGCTCGAAGCCGAGCACGCCGCAATAGAACCCGAGGGCCCGGTCGAGATCCGCGACCTTGAGATGGACGTGCCCGATCCGAACGCCGGGATCGATGGGCCTCGCCGCCAGGGTGACGGGCGGATCCAGGGGAGTGACAGGTGAGGTCATGGCTGTTCCATCAGGCTGAGCGGGCTGCAAGCCGGCCAGGCACTGTCGCCGATCCGCCGCGCAGGGCATAGGCCCCATCGCCCAGAAGGGCCTGGGCCAGAAGGGCCACGATCCAGAACGCCAGGAATTCCCAGCCGCCGTTGGGATTGGAAAAGAAGAAGCCGGCGGGGCCGTGCACCAGGACGATGGCTCCGACGAGGACCGGGACGAGGGCCAGCGCGGCCCAGCGGGCATGGAAGCCGACGATGAGCGCGACGCCGCCGACGACCTCGGCGAGGATGGTCAGGTAGGCCAGGGCCGGAGGCAGGCCGAGGCTGCCGAAGAACTGCGCCGTGCCGGCGGGCGTGAAGACGAAGAGCTTGAGCCCGGCATGGGCCAGGAAGAGGCCGCCGAGCGCGAGGCGCAGGATCAGGGCGGCATAGGGAGCGGTGCGGGTGTCGATCATGGAAGATCTCCTGTGTGAGCAATGTCCCGTATTGTGGCCTCCTTCGATCAATGGGATAATCCCGCCAATTGGAATATCAATTCACACCCAGGGAGTGAGGCACCCGTGCTCGACCGCGTCACCGGCATGCAGGTTTTCGTTCGGGTTGCCGCGCTGGGGAGCTTCTCGGCTGCGGCGCGCTCCCTCGACCTGTCCCAGACCATGGTCACGAAGCATGTGGTCGCCCTGGAGAGCCGGCTCGGCGTGAAGCTGCTACACCGCTCGACCCGCAGGCTCGTCCTCACGGAGGCGGGGCGCAGCTACCTCGCCTCCTGCGAGCGCATCCTGGCCGATATCGAGGAGGCGGAAGCCTCGGCCAGCCTCGACAGGGTCGAGCCCCGCGGGACCCTGCGCCTCAACGTGCCCCTGACCTTCGGCTTTCGCCGGATCGTCCCGGCCCTTGCCACGTTCAGCCGCCTCTACCCGGCCGTGGAGGTCGATCTCGGCCTCGCCGACCGGTACGTGGACCTGATCGAGGAGGGCTGGGACCTGGCGATCCGGATCGGCCGGCTCAAGGATTCGAGCCTCGTGGCGAGACGGCTCGCCCCCTGCCGGACCATCGTCTGCGCCGCGCCGTCCTATCTGGAAGCCCGCGGCGTCCCCCGCAGCCTGGACGATCTGGCCGGGCACAACTGCCTCGGCTACACCCTGCCGAGCGCCATCGGGGCGAACCGCTGGGCCTTCGGCGCCGAGGGGGATCGCGTCGTCCCGGTCAGAGGCAACCTGCGCGCCAATAACGGCGATGCCCTGCTGGCGGCGGCGGTCGCGGGACAGGGGCTGATCTACCAGCCGACCTTCCTGGTGGGCGATGCCCTGCGCGACGGGAGCCTGGTGCGCGTCCTGCCCGGGCTTCCCACCCTGGAACTCGGCGTTCACGCCATGCTCCCCTCGGGCCGCCAGGCGCCGGCGAAGGTTCGCGCCTTCGTGGAGTTCCTGGCCGAGCGCTTCGGCCCCGAGCCGGAATGGGACCGGGGGCTCTAGCCGCCGGGGGTGGAAGAGTGGCATTCCCGGCGCCGAGCGGGTAAATCTGATCCGGCTCTCGCGCGAGGATTGCACATGGTCGCCAGCTGGGCGGTTATCCTATCGGCCCTGGTCTATCTCTGCCTTCTGTTCATGGTGGCCCATTGGGGCGACAACGGCGGACGGCGGTTCCTTCAGGGGCGCGCACGCTCGACCATCGCGGCCCTGTCCCTCGCGGTCTACTGCACGTCCTGGACCTTCTACGGGTCGGTGGGCCTCGCCAGCCGGTCCGGGCTCGACTTCCTCAGCATCTATATCGGGCCGATCCTCGTGATCGGCCTCGGCCATGTCCTCGTCGCCCGGGTCGTCCGGGTGGCCAAGACCCAGAACATCTCCTCCATCGCCGACTTCGTCGCCGCCCGCTACGGCAAGAGCGAGCGGGTCGCCGCCATCGTCAGCCTGATCGCCCTCGTCGGCTCCATCCCCTATATCGCGCTGCAGCTGAAGGCCGTCTCGTCCTCCCTGGACGTCTTCCTCACGGCCGCCAACGGGACGGCTCCGCTGCAGGTGCCGTTCCTCGGGGATCTGTCCCTCGTCGTCGCCCTCGTGCTCGCCGGCTTCGCGGTTGCCTTCGGCACGCGCCACACGGACGCCACCGAACACCAGGACGGCCTGATCATGGCGATCTCGGTCGAGTCCGTGGTGAAGCTGGTCGCCTTCCTGGTGGTCGGCATCTACGTGACGTTCATCATGTTCGACGGCTACGGCGCCATCGTCGAACGCCTCCAGGACCAGGGCATCAGCACGAGCATGCTGGGCCGCACCTCCGGCTTCGGCAGCTACATCACGCTCATCCTGCTCTCCACCTGCGCCGCCCTGCTCCTGCCCCGCCAGTTCCACATGACCGTGGTCGAGAACCGGTCCATGGACGACGTGAAGCAGGCGGCCTGGCTGTTCCCGCTCTATCTGGTGCTCATCAACATCTTCGTCGTTCCCATCGCCCTCGCCGGCATGGCGGTCTTTCCCGAGGGCACCGTCGACCGGGACATGCTCGTCCTGGCCCTGCCGCTCGTCGACAATGCGGGCGTGATCGCGGTCATCGCGTTCCTCGGCGGCTTCTCGGCCGCAACGGCGATGGTCATCATCGATTCCGTCGCCGTCGCGATCATGATCTCGAACCACCTCGTGATGCCCATCGTCCTGCGCCGCCGCGCCTTCGCGGGCGGCGACCTCGGCGGCTTCGTGATCGGCATCCGCCGGGTCTCTATCGTGGTGGTGATCCTTCTCGCCTATGCGTATTACCGGGTGTCCGGCGAGGCCGCCCTCGCGGCCATCGGCCTCTTGTCCTTCGCCGCCATCGCGCAGGTCGCGCCGGCCTTCCTCGGAGGGCTCATCTGGTCGCGGGGCACCGCGCTCGGCGCCAGCGTCGGCCTCGTGGTCGGCTTCCTCACCTGGGCCTATACCCTGCTCCTGCCCAGCCTCATCTGGGACGGCGTGTTCTGGTCCGACGTGGTCGTCACCGGCCCCTTCGGCATCACGGCGCTCAAGCCCACCTCCCTCTTCGGGGTCGACCTGCCTCAGCTGACCCACGGCGTGGTCTGGAGCCTGACCCTGAACATCCTCGCCTATATCGGCTTCTCCCTCTGGCGGCCGACGACCGCCATGGAGCAGCTCCAGGCCAACGTGTTCGTGGGCGAAACGCCCGTCTCCGTCGCGCCGAACTTCCGGCTGTTCCGCGCCAGCGTGACCGTGGACGAGCTGCGCGCCACGGTGGCGCGCTATCTCGGCGAGGAGCGCACCACCCGCTCCTTCGAGGGCTTCGCCCACAGCCGCGGCCAGCATCTGGAGGCGCGCGCGGAAGCCGACATCCATCTCCTGCGCTATGCGGAGCACCTGCTCGCCTCCGCCATCGGCACGGCCTCCTCGCGCCTTGCCCTGTCGCTCCTGCTGCGGCGGCGCACCGTGTCGACGAAGGCCGCCCTCAAGCTCCTCGACGATGCTTCCGCCGCGATCCAGCAGAGCCGCGACCTGCTCCAGCACGCGATAAATTACGCCAAGCAGGGCATCACCGTGCTCGACCGGGACCTGAGGCTGCTCGCCTGGAACCAGGCCTTCGTGGATCTCTATGACCTGCCGCCGAACCTCGTGCGGGTCGGCGTCGGCATGGACAACATCGTCGCCTTCAATGCCGAGCGCGGCTCCTACGGCCCCGGAGACCTGGACGAGCTGATCGCCGCGCGCATCCACTCCTTCCAGCACGATCTGGAGCCGGTGCGCCTGAGGCTCTATCCGTCGGGCAAGGTGATCGAGATCCGCTCGAACCCGCTGCCCGACGGCGGCATCGTCACGACCTATACGGACGTGACGGAAACCGTCCTGGCCGAGGAGGAGAGCCGCCGTGCGAACGAGACCCTGGAGCAGCGCGTCAGGGAGCGCACCGAGGAGCTGACCCGCCTGAACGAGGCGCTCACCAGCGCCAAGGCGGAAGCCGACGAGGCGAACATCTCCAAGACGCGCTTCCTCGCCGCCGCGTCCCACGACATCCTGCAGCCCCTCAACGCGGCCCGCCTCTACGTCACCTCCCTCGTGGAGCGCGACCGGGAGGCCGGCGATGTGACGCTGGCCGAGAACATCGACGCCTCCCTCGACGCCGTCGAGGAGATCCTCACCGCGCTTCTCGACATCTCGCGCCTCGATACCGGCGCCATGAAGCCGCAATGGTCGAGCTTCCGCATCGACGAGCTGTTCCGCCAGCTCCAGCGCGAGTTCGATCCCATCGCCCGGAACAAGGACCTGAAGCTCACCTTCGTGCCCTCCTCGCTCACGGTGCGCTCGGACCGTCGCCTGCTGCGCCGCCTGCTGCAGAACCTCATTTCCAACGCCATCAAGTACACGCCCGCGGGCCGGGTGGTCGTCGGCGCCCGGCGGAAGGGCACGCATCTCGTCCTCGAGGTGTGGGACACGGGCCTCGGCATCCCCCCGTCGAAGCAGCGGATCGTGTTCCGGGAATTCCAGCGCCTGGACCAGGGCGCGAAAGCCGCGCGCGGCCTCGGCCTCGGCCTATCCATCGTGGAGCGCATCGGCCGCGTTCTCGGCCATGCGGTCACGCTGAAATCGGAATCGGGGCGCGGCTCCGTCTTCCGGGTCGACGTGCCCGTCGTGGCGGCGCTTCCGGCCAGTGCGGAGCCGCCTCAGCCGCCTCAGCCGCCCGTGACGGTTCTGTCGGGCCTGCATGTGATCGTGATCGACAACGAGCCTGCGATCCTGGAGGGAATGCGCCTCCTGCTCGCAGGGTGGGGCTGCGACGTCTGGACGGCCTCCGATCTGGAGAGCGCGCAGCAGACCCTGAAGGCGCACAAGGTTCTGCCGGACGTGATCATCGCCGATTACCACCTGGACGAGGGCGACGGCCTGGACCTCATCAAGGCCCTGCGCTGGAGGACTCAGGTCAACACGCCCGCCGTTCTCGTGACCGCCGACCGCACGCCGGCCGTGCGCGAAGCGGCGGCGGCGATGAACGTCCACGTTCTCAACAAGCCGGTGAAGCCGGCGGCCCTGCGCGCGCTCCTGACCCAGTGGCGCGCCACGCGCGTGGCGGCGGAGTAAGCCCTATACGTCGGGAGTGTAGGGCGCGCGCCCGCTCGTCAGCGCATCGTCGAGCAGGTCGAGCCGGTCCTGCCCCCAGAAGACCTCGCCGTCGAGCACATAGGCCGGGGAGCCGAAGACGCCTCCGGCGATGGCGTTCTCCAGGTTGAGCGCATAGATCGCCTCCGTGGTGGTGCCGGTGGCGACATCCATCAGGGAGGTGGAGTCGAGGCCCGCCTGCTCGGCCAGCTCGGTGAGGACGATCGGGTTGGCGAGATCGCGCTCCTCCTCCCAGATCGCCGCGTAGGCCCGGCGCAGGAAGGGGTCCGGATCCTTGCCGCCGACCGTCACCGCGATGACGAGCCGGTCTGCGAGATTGACGTCGAAGGGCCAGTGTTTCGGCTGGAGATTGAACGAGAGCCCGCGCTTCTCGCGCCAGCGCTGCAGCTCGAGCATCCGGTAGCGCTGGCGCACCGGGTGGCGCTGAGGCAGCGGCAGACCGCCCGTCTCGGCGAAGACGCGGCCGAGGAAGACGGGCTTGTAGTTGATCTCCACCCCATGTCGCCGTGCGATCTCGATGAAGGAAGCATGGCCGATATAGGCCCAGGGGCTGACGAGGGAGAAATAGTAGTCGATGACGCGGGGCATGGATCGCTTTCGCGGTTGGAACGGGCGTCAGGAAGGTATCGCGCGACCGGAAATGATCAAGCCGCCCGCTTCATGACCTCCTCGGAGGCCAGGAAAGCCTCGACCTCCGCCGTGGCCTGCGGCGCGTCGGCATGGGTGCCCAGTTCCTGGAGCAGCCGGTTCATGGGCACGAACTCCCTCGCCTTGCAGTCGTAGAGCCCGGCCCGCACCAGCGCGATGGCGTTGAGGACGGGCTTGCCGTCCCGTGTCCTGGAAATCAGCCGGTGCTCCATCACCACCTGGCCCTCGAACCAGGTGACGATCCGGGTCTCCAGCGTGAAGGCCTGAAAGAGCTTCAGCTCGCGCCGGAAGCGGATCTGGCCCGCGCTCACCACGGGCACCCAGCCGTTCCTGAAGATGGGCCTCCACAGGCCCGAGCGGAGCATGATGTCGGTCCGCCCCAGATCCATCAGGGTCCAGTAGCGCCCGTTGTTCAGGTGCAGGGAGGTGTCGAGGTCGTGCGGCCACACCCGGAACGACAGGCGCGACACGTCCTTCACGGGATCGAGCTTTGCGCGGAAGAACGAGGCGACGATGAGGTGCAGGACGCGCAGCCAGAGATTCATGACAGGCCCATGCGCGTCTCGCGCTGAAACAGCACGAGATCGAAGGACGGAGCATCGCGCCTGAAGCCGGTCAGGAGGCAATGGGCCTGACCCCGGTGATGGGTCTGGTGGTTGAAGAAGTGAGTGAGGGCGGGTGCGAGCGGCTGCTCGACATCCGCCGGATTCACGATGGTGCGGTAACGGAACCGTCCGGCCAGAGTCTCTTCCGACACGGCATCCAGATAGCGCACGATCCGCGCGTCCTCGGCCTCGCGCGCGGCGCGCAGGTCGTCGAAGCCGTCGTAGAGAATGGCGTCGAGGCGGTTCGGCGCCTCGCCCTCGCCGGTGAAACGCCGCATCCAGATCCGGTCGGCCACGAGGATGTGGTTCAGGGTGCCGTGCAGGGATTTGAAGAAGGCGCCGCGATCGGCGCGGTATTCCTCGTCTGACAGCGTTGCCGCCGCATCGTAGAGCCGCCGGTTGCACCAGGCATTGTAGGCCGCCAGCATGGCGAAGTGAGGCTTCATGATCGGCTCCTGCGAATGTCGGAAGACGAGGATGGATCCCCTCCCCGGCTCTCCGAGCCGCCGGGGATGACAAGGGCGGGCGGTGCACCCCTGTCGTCATTCCCGGCCGGAGCGAAGCGGAGGGGAAGGGAACCCATCGGTTATCAGGTCACGAGCGGCCTCAAGCCGCCTTCTTCTCCTTGGCGCGCCCGTAGAACGTCTCGCCGGACGCGGCCATGTCGAGCAGGATCTTCGGCGGCGCGAAGCGGTCGCCGTGGCTGCCCTGCAACTCCTTGCACAAAGCCACGAAGGCCTTGGCGCCCATGAAGTCGATGTAGGACAGGGCGCCGCCCGTGAAGGGCGCGAAGCCGAAGCCGAGGATCGAGCCCACATCCGCCTCGCGCGGATCGGTGATGACGCCCTCCTCCACCGTGCGGGCGGCCTCCAGGGCCTGCGTCACGAGCAGCCGCTGCTTGAGCTCCTGCATGTCGAGGAACTCGGCTTCCAGGTGCTTCGGCTGCAGATCGGTCAGCCCCGGCCAGAGCCGCTTCGGGCCGTTCTCCGGATAGTCGTAGAAGCCCTTCCGGTTCTTGCGGCCGAGACGGCCTTCCTGCTCGACGAGGCGGGTCAGGAGCTGCTCCTGCTCGGGCACGATCGCCGCGTCCCCGAGCTGCGCCTTGGTGGCCCGGAGGATCTTGAGGCCGAGATCGACGCCGACCTCGTCGTTGAGGGAGAGCGGTCCCACGGGCATGCCCGCCTGCTTGCCCGCATTCTCAATCATCGCCGGCGGCACGCCTTCGGTGAGCATGAGATGGCCTTCGAGGATGTAGGCCAGCACGCAGCGATTGGCGAAGAAGCCGCGGGAATCGTTGACGACGATCGGCGTCTTCTTGATCGCCCGCACGTAGTCGAGGGCGGTGGCGAGCGCCTTGTCGCCCGTCTCCTTGCCCATGATGATCTCCACCAGCATCATCTTCTCGACCGGCGAGAAGAAGTGGATGCCGATGAACTGGCCGGCATTTCTCGAATTCTTCGCCAGTCCGGAGATCGGCAGGGTCGAGGTGTTCGACGCGAAGATGCAGTCGGAGCCGATCGCGGCCTCGACCTTCTGGATCACTTCGGCCTTCACCTTGGGATCCTCGAACACGGCCTCGATGACGAGGTCGCAATCGGCCAGGGAGGCATAGTCGTCCGATGCGGTGATGCGCCCGAGCAGGGCGTCGCGGTCCGCCGTCTTGGCGCGGCCCTTCATGATCTGGTCGGACATGAGCTTGTGGGAATGGGCCTTGCCCTTCTCGGCCGCTTCGAGGTCGCGGTCGATCAGCACGACCTCGAGCCCTGCATTGGCCGTGACATAGGCCACGCTCGCGCCCATGAAACCGGCGCCGACGACGCCGACCTTCTTCAGCGTCGTCGGCGGCACGTTCTTGGGCCGCCGCGCGCCCTTGTTCAGCTCCTGCATGGAGATGAACAGGGTGCGGATCATCGCCGCCGCCTCCTTCGAGCGCAGGATCTTGGCGAACCAGCGCGACTCGATCTTCAGCGCCAGGTCCATCGGAAGCTGCAGGCCCTGATAGACGGATTCGAGGATGGCGTAGGCCGCCGGGTAGTTGTCCTGCGTCTCGCGGCGGTAGATGGCGTTCGCGGCGGGCCAGATCTGCATTCCGGCCGCCGAATAGACCTTGTTGGAGGGAAGCTTGAAGCCCTTCTGGTCCCAGGGCGCGACGGCCGAGCCGCCCTGCTTGATCCAGTCCTTCGCGGCCTGCACGATCTGGTCGCGGGGAGCGACCGCATGGGCGAGGCCCATGTTGCGCGCCATGAGCGCGCGGATCTGCTCGCCCTTGAACAGCATCTGCAGGGCGTCGCCGGTCTGCATCAGGCGCGCCACGCGCTGGGTGCCGCCCGCGCCGGGAAAGAGGCCGACCTTGATCTCTGGCAGGCCCACGCGGGTGGCGTCCGAGTCGGAGAGCACGCGGAAGTGACAGGCCAGCGCCAGCTCGAACGCGCCGCCGAGGCACACGCCGTGCACGGCGGCCGCGAAGGGCTTTCCGCAGGTCTCCATGCGGCGGTAGAGCAGCGAGAGCCGGCGCGATTCCTCGAAGAAGAAGCTCATGGCCTCCTCCTCGCCCTTCTCCTTCGCGAGCCGGGCATATTCGGCGCTGAGGCCCTGCAGCATCGTGAGATCCGCGCCGCCGGAAAACGCTTCCTTGCCGGAGGCGATGACGCAGCCCTTGATGGCCTCGTCGCCCGTGACCGTGTCGATGATCGCGCTCAGCTCCTGCATCACCTCGGGGGTGATGACGTTCATGGAGCGCTCCGGCATGTCCCAGGTGGCGAGCGCGATGCCGTCGCCGTCGACCTCGAAGCGGAAATTGGTGAAGTTCGTCATTGTGACTCTCCCGAAGGCCTCATCCTGAGGAGCCCGCATGGCGGGCGTCTCGAAGGATGGTCCAGTGTTCCCTTGAACCGCATCCTCGTCCTTCGAGACGGCGCTTCGCGCCTCCTCAGGGTGAGAATGCTCGCGTTGCGTTCCCCTCAGACCCGCTCGATGATCGCGGCGGTGCCCATGCCGGCCGCGACGCAGAGGGTGATCAGCGCCGTCTGCTTGTTGGTGCGCTCCAGTTCGTCGAGCACCGTGCCCAGGATCATGGCGCCGGTCGCTCCCAGCGGATGGCCCATGGCGATGGCGCCGCCGTTCACGTTGACCTTGGCCGGGTCGAGATCCATGGCCTGGATGTAGCGCAGCACCACGGCCGAGAAGGCCTCGTTGATCTCGAAGAGGTCGATGTCGTCCTTCGTCATGCCGGCCTTGCGTAGCGCGAGCTCCGACACGTCGATGGGGCCGGTGAGCATGAGCGCGAGGTCGGAGCCGATGGAGGCGAAGCCCTTGAGCCGCGCCCGCGGCTTCAGGCCGGCCTTGGCGCCGCCCTCCTTCGAGCCGACGAGCACGGCGGAGGCGCCGTCCACGATGCCGGAGGAATTGCCCGCATGGTGGACGTGGTTGACGTATTCCACGTCCGGATGGGCCGCGACCGCCACCGCGTCGAACCCGCCCATCTCGCCCATCTGCACGAAGGCGGCCTTGAGCTGGCCCAGCGACTGCATGTCGGTCTGCGGCCGCATGTGCTCGTCCTTGGCCAGGATCGTCAGGCCGTTGATGTCCTTCACGGGCACGACGGAGTTCTTGAAGCGCCCCTCCTCCCAGGCCTTGGCGGCGCGCTTCTGCGATTCCACCGCATAGGCGTCCACATCGTCGCGGGAGAAGCCGTATTTCGTGGCGATCAGGTCGGCCGAGATGCCCTGCGGCAGGAAGTAGTTGGCGATGGCGATGCCGGGATCGACCGGCCATGCGCCGCCGGACGCGCCCATGCCGACGCGGCTCATGGACTCGACGCCGCCGCCGATGGTCAGATCCTTCATACCCGCCATCACCTGCGCGGCGGCGAGGTTCACGGCGTCCAGGCCCGAGGCGCAGAACCGGTTGATCTGCACGCCCGGCACCTCCTTGCCGAAGCCCGCCTTGAGGGCCGCCGCGCGGGCGATGTCGCCGCCCGCCTCGCCGACCGGATCGACGCAGCCGAGCACCACGTCCTCGACGAGCACCGGATCGAGG
Organism: Microvirga sp. GCM10011540; assembly: GCF_042650665.1. NCBI lineage: Bacteria > Pseudomonadati > Pseudomonadota > Alphaproteobacteria > Hyphomicrobiales > Methylobacteriaceae > Microvirga > Microvirga sp. GCM10011540. The sequence goes on from NZ_JBHSBQ010000135.1 coordinate 43,815, forward strand.
TCGTTGCGCTGGCGGATGGCGTCGAGCGCCGTCACCGCGAGGTCGACCGCCGGCACCTCATGCAGCGAACCGTCCGGCTTGCCGCGTCCGCGCGGAGTGCGGACGGCGTCGTAGATATAAGCTTCAGGCATGAAGAACCTCCCGGGCGTGTCGTGATCCCGGACGCGGAGCGAACCGGGATCGTTGTCAGAATAGGGCACTCAACGCGTCGTTCGATCCCGGCCGTCGCCATGCTCGGGCCGGGATCGCGTCCGTCGATCAGAAAGCCTCGGCCGGCAGGGCCATGGTCGTGTCGGCGCCGGCCGAGATGCAGGCGAGGCGCGCGGCGGTCTCCGGCATCATGCGCTCCATGAAGAAGCGACCCGTCGTCAGCTTCGCGTCCATCCTCTCCGCGACGCCGTTTCCTTCAGCCTTCCTGGCATGGGCGGCCTTCGCCATCTTGGCCCACATGTAGCCCATGGCCACGAGGCCGAAGAGGTGCATGTAGTCCGTGGCGCCCGCGCCCGCATTGTCGGGCCTGGCCATGGCGTTCTGCATGAACCACATGGTCCCCTGCTGCAGATGGTTGAGGCCCTGCTCGAGCGGGGCGATGAAGCCCTTCAGGTTCTCGTCGCCGGCATTCTCCTGGCAGAAGGCGGCGACCTCGTTGAAGAACGCCATGACGGCGCGGCCGCCGTCCTTGCCGAGCTTGCGGCCGACGAGGTCCATGGCCTGGATGCCGTTGGCGCCCTCGTAGATCATGGTGATGCGGGCGTCGCGCACGAACTGCGACATGCCCCATTCCTCGATATAGCCGTGGCCGCCGAACATCTGCTGGGCCTTCACGGCCATCTCGAAGCCGAGATCGGTGAGCACGCCCTTCACCACCGGGGTCATGAGGCCCATGTGGTCGTCCGCCGACTGACGCTGCGCCTCGTCGGAGGAGCGGTGGGCGATGTCGCTGTTCAGCGCCGTCCAGATCACGAGCGCGCGGGCGGCCTCGTTGAAGGCCCGGATGGACATGAGCGTCCGGCGCACGTCCGGGTGGACGATGATCGGATCGGCCGGCCTGTCGGGAAACTTCGCGCCCGTGAGCGAGCGGCCCTGCAGGCGGTCCTTGGCATAGGCGACGGCGTTCTGGTAGGCGACCTCGGACTGGGCGAGGCCCTGCACGCCCACGGCCAGGCGCGCCTCGTTCATCATCACGAACATGGCCGCGAGGCCGCGGTTCTCCTGGCCGATGAGCCAGCCCCTGGCGCCGTCGTAGTTCATGACGCAGGTGGCGTTGCCGTGGATGCCCATCTTGTGCTCCAGGGAGCCGCAGGAGACGCCGTTGCCCTCGCCGAGGGAGCCGTCCCCGTTCACGAGGATCTTCGGCACGACGAAGAGCGAAATGCCCTTGGTGCCGGCGGGCGCGCCTTCGATGCGGGCGAGAACCAGGTGGACGATGTTCTCGGCCATGTCGTGCTCGCCGGCCGAGATGAAGATCTTGGTGCCGCTGATGGCGTAGGAGCCGTCGCCGTTGGGCACGGCCTTGGTCTTGAGCAGGCCCAGATCCGTGCCGCAATGGGGCTCGGTCAGGTTCATGGTGCCGGTCCAGACGCCCTCGACCATCTTCGGCAGGTAGGTCTTCTTGATCTCCTCGGAGCCGTGGACCAGCAGCGCCGCGATGGCTCCCTGGGTCAGGCCGGGATACATGCCCAGCGCCAGGTTCGCCGAGGAGACGAATTCCTGCATGATGGTGTTGAGGGCCGAGGGCAGCCCCTGGCCGCCGTATTCCTCCGGCGCGGCGAGGCCCATCCAGCCGCCGGCCGCATAGGCCTCGTAGGCCTCCTTGAAGCCCTTCGGCGTGGTCACGGAGCCATCCGGGTTGCGCTTGCAGCCCTCCTGGTCGCCGGTGAGGTTCAGGGGCGCGAAGACCTCCTCGCACAGCTTGGCGCCCTCGCCCAGGATCGCCTCCACCATGTCCGGCGTCGCCTCGGCGAAGCCCGGCAGGTTGTTGTAGCGTTCGATGGGGAAGACGTCGTTCAGCAGGAACATCACGTCTTCGACGGGGGCCTTGTAAACCGGCATGGAGCTCCTCCCAGATCGGAAAGCCGGCAGCGGGGCGGTCCGGGACCGCGGCGCCGGCATCAAGATAGTTCACATATAAACTATCTGGTCGCGATCGGGAAGAGGTAGGGCGCGAAAAGTCCTCCGGTACCGGTCGGAGAGCGATGGGAGAGCGGATCCTGCCCGCAGCAGCCTGCGGCGGGGCTGACGCTAAAAGCCCATGCGCGGCCGCGGTTTCCGGGCCGGAAGGGGCCGTCGGACCAGGGAGATGCCGGTCTTTTCAGGGACGGGACATCCGCCGACGAGGGCGCCTGAACGGAAAAAGCGCGCGGTCACGCGCCTCGCGCCGAAATGAAAAGCCTGTCGAGAGGCTGGAGGGCGCCGCCCTCCAGATGCCCCGGGCGCAGCCTCGACCGCCTGCTCGACAGGCAAACCTGCTCTGCGGCAGGATCTTGTTGGATCAGGCCGCGACCGCCATGCCGGCGCGGCGGGTCCTGAGCTCGACGAGAGCCTCTTCGATCTCGGCCTTCTGCTGCTCCAGATGGGTGATCTGATCGTCGATCTGGTCCAGGGACAGCTTGAGCTTGGCCGACGGCCCGTCGCCCATCCGCTCCTCCGCCAGCATGGCGCGGATCTCGGTGAGGGTGAAGCCGAGCTGCTTGCCCTTGAGGATGACGGAGAGCCGATCCCGGTCGCGGGCGTCGTAAATGCGGGCCGTGCCGTCGCGGCGGGGCGAGAGAAGTCCCCGATCCTCGTAGAAGCGGAGCGTTCTCAGGGTCACGCCGAACTCGCGGGCCAGGTCACCGATAGTGTAGGACTTGCCGCCTTCGCCGACCGCTCCTGCATCCGAAACAACCGAATAATATCCTAGTGCTTCTTTATCCATGCCGTGCCCCGTTAATTTTTCCAAATTGCTTGCGTAATCGAACTCCCATGGGGGAACCACGATTCACGTGTAATGAAATAACAAAACATAAGATACAGCGATCGCAAGTGTTTTGCAACACAGGCGTGTGCCCGAGGGTCAGAAGCCCCTCTCCTTCGGGAGGCGACGGAAAGGAAGCGCGCCGCCCGTCTTCGGCCGGCCCCAGCTAAATCCCACGTCCTTAACGGGTTTTTTACTACGTTCCTCAAAAGCTTCGCCATCGGCACGAGGATTCGGCATGGCTTCATGATTCGCCAGAACCGGGTTCCCGGACCGTCGCGACGGGGCTCGATAAAGGGGCGGGCCGGTCGGGTGAGTTCCCAGTTCCCCCTGAGTCCGGCCATGAGACGAAACGCTCTCCCGACACTGGAAGACTTGGACATCGACGCACGCGACATCGCCGAAGCCATGGCGCGGCGGTCCGGTCTGAGCCTCGAGGAGTGGCTGGCGACAGCCCTCGCCGAACGGGCCGGAACCCAGGGGCCGCGTGCCAAGCCGGAGCGCCGGCGCGCCGGCGACGAGCTCGACGGCATCATCGCCCGCATGATGGAGACGTCCCGCAAGCGCCCCGCCGGAAGCGGCGGCGAGCCGCGGCCCGTCGAGCCGGACGCCCGCGACGAGGCCTCGCGCACCGCGATCGCCCTCGAATCCATGGCGAGCTGGATCGAACATGCGGAGGAGCGCCTGAACGAGAGCGCCCGCCTCTCCGCCGACCAGCAGGACCGGATGGCGTCCGCCCTCTCGCAGGCCCTCGCGACGCTGAAGAACCGCCTCGACGAGGTCGAGCGCCAGGTGGTGTCGGAACGCGCCGTGCCGGCACGCATCGAGTTCCCGGTCCAGGACGCCATCAAGGCCCTCACCCCCCTGTCGGACACCCTGAGCGGCCTGCGCACGGACATGTCGCGCCTGACCGAGCGGCTGGAGCAGCCGATCAACGCGGTTCTGCCGCCCGCCATCGACGGCATCCGGGACGAGATCGAGCGCCTGCGGACCAGCGTGGAGGGCTTGGCGACCCGCGACGAGATCGCCGCCCTGGACCGCGCCGTGCGCGACCTGTCCAAGGACATCGAACAGGGCCGCCCCAACAAGGACATTCTGACGCTGGCCCAATCGGTGGCCGCCGTTCACCAACAGGTTCAGACGCTCTCGGGCGACCTCGCCGACGGGGTGCACCGGCGCCTGTCCTCCGAGATCGACGAGATCAAGGGCAAGATCGACAGCGCGGCCCGCTCGGGCATCGACCGCTCCGTCATCGACTTCCTCGCCGGCCAGATCGTAGATCTGCGCCACGACCTGGCGCACAGGGCCGAGCCGCAGCAGATCGAGCGCCTTTCGGGCGAGGTCGGCACGCTCAGCCGGCAGGTCGCCGAACTGCGCTCCAACCAGGTGGGGCGCGGCGATTTCGCCGCCCTGAAGACCTCGCTCGAAAACGTCTGCCACGCCCTGAACCGCACCGTCTCCGCCCAGGAGGCGAGCACGGTGCCGGAGCAGCTCGAAAGCCTGAGCAGGCGGCTGGACGTTCTCGCCAGCCGGCCGGATCCGGAACCGGCCAACCTCGACCCCATCGCCGAGCAGCTTTCCGTCCTGACCGATCGCATGGCCTCGATCTCCGGCACCCGCCTGGAGCAGACCGACACCCTGGCGGCCCTGATGGAGCGCCTGTCGGCGCAGGTCCAGTCGGTGGCCGAAAGATCGCCGGTCGCGCCGGAGCCCCTGCTGGAACGGTTCGACCGGATCGAGGAGGAGCTGCGCCAGGTGGGCCGGCAGGCCGATACCTCGGGGGTCGCGCAGATGCTGCAGACCTTGAGCGAGAAGTTCGAGCGGCCCGCCGCTCCCTCCGCCCTGGACGGGCTGGAGCAGAAGATCGCGGCCATGACCGAGCAGCTCGCCCGCACGCCCGCCGAGCCGTTCCGGCAGGCCTTCGAGGAGGCGACGAGTCACCTCAGGAAGCTTCAGGACGAGACGGCCCTCATCGCCGAGCGCGCCGCCAGGACCGCCCTGAAGGACGTCGGTTCGAGCGCTCCCGCAAGCGACGACATCGATGCGCTGAAGCAGGGCTTCGTCGAGCTGAAGGCGCTCCAGACGCGAGCCGACAGGAAAACGCAGGAGACCCTGCGCTCCGTCCGCGACGCCCTCGAAATGCTCGTGTCCCGCCATCCCGAGCGGGGCATCCTGACACCGCCATCCGTAGAGATTCAGGCTCCCGCCGCCGGAAGAGCCCCGGGCGAGATGCCCTCGGCCGACCGGCTGGAAGCGGCCGTGCGCCGGCTCCACGCCGCGGCCCTGTCCCAGATCGCCGAGGTGTCGGGCGCCCCGTCCGAGGCATCGCTCAAGGCGGAACCGCTCAAGGCTCCGGCGGAGCAGGAACCCGCGCGCAGCGTCGCCGCGTCCTTCTCTCCGCAGGAGACGGACCTCGGCAGCGTGCGTGCGAGCTTCATCGCCGCCGCCCGGCGCGCGGCGCAGACGAGCGCCCCCGACAAGGCCGTTCCCGCAGATCCCCTGCCCGCCGAGGAGGCTGCCGCAGCACCGGAGGCTCCCGAAAGCCTCCCGCCGGAGACGGGGGCCCTGTCGGCCCCGTCCCTGATCGAACGGCTCCGCCGCAGCTTCGATTCCCATCGCCGTCCGCTCCTCTTCAGCCTCGCCTTCCTGGTCCTGGCCGCCGGAGCGGCGCAGATCCTGTCGGTTGGACCGGGCGAGGAGACTCCGCCTGCGGTCCGCCAGGCGGCCGTCGAGGCGCCGCGGGAGCAGACGGCGGCAAGCGTCGCCAGCGCCCCTGCGCCCCAGGTGGAGAACAGCCTGTTCCAGCCGACCAGCCTCGCCGCGACGACGCTGACGCCGGCGAAGTTCCTCGTCGATCCGAGCACCGTCGGGGAACTCCCGGCGCAGGTGCCGACAATCTTGCGCGAGGCGGCCCTGGCGGGCGACGCCGCGGCGATCTACGAGATCGCCTCCCAGGCCTCGGAGGGCCGCGGCCTGAGCCACGATCCGATCCTGGCGGCCCACCTGTTCGAGCGGTCGGCGCAGGCGGGCTACGCCCCGGCGCAGGAGCGGCTGGCGATGCTGTACGAGAAGGGCGTGGGCGTCCTGCGCGACACGAAGCTCGCCGCGACATGGTACGAGCGCGCCGCCCAGGGCGGCAATGTCCGGGCCATGCACAACCTGGCGACCCTGCTCGCCTCCGGCGCCAACGGAAGGCCCGACTACCCGGCTGCCCTGCGCTGGTACCGCGAGGCGGCCGAATCCGGGGTCCGGGACAGCCAGTTCAATCTCGGCGTCCTCCTCGCCCGCGGCATCGGGACCTCGACGGATCTCGTGGGCGCCTTCAAGTGGTTTTCCCTCGCGGCCGCGCAGAGCGACACGGAGGCCGCAAAGAAGCGCGACGGCATCGCCGTGAGCCTGAACCCCAAGGAGCTGGCCGCCGGCACCGCCGCGTTGGAAGGCTGGCAGCCCCGGTTCGTCGACCCCTCCGCCAACGGCAGCGTTGCGGCCGGAGGGCAGACGGCAGCGCTGGACCCGGCCGTCGGCAGCAAGAGCTGACGACGTGGGACAGGTTGTCAGCATTCATTCAGACACGATTTCTAAAGTCGCGTCACACGATGTCCTGAACACGAACCGGCTGCACCGGCCATAGGGGAACCGGGGTGCAAATTTATTTGCCTATCGCCGAAATGCCCGTGAGCGTTCTCCTGATTCTAGGTATGGGTGCGGCGGTCGGCTTCATCTCGGGCCTGTTCGGAATCGGGGGCGGCTTTCTCATGACGCCGCTCCTGATCTTTCTCGGGATCCCGCCGGCGGTGGCCGTGGCGACCCAGTCGGCGCAGATCGTCGCCTCCTCCACCACCAGCGCGCTCGGGGCCCTGCGCCGCAAGGCCCTCGACTTCAAGCTGGGAGGGATCCTGGTGGCCGGGGGCCTCGTCGGCTCGGCGCTGGGCGTCTGGTCCTTCGCGGCCGCCCGCCGGGCGGGCCAGCTCGACCTCGTCATCGTCATCTCCTACGTGACGTTGTTCACCGTGGTCGGAAGCCTGATGCTGAAGGAGAGCGTCAGGGAGTTCTGGACGAAGCGCAAGGGCGGGTCCGTGCGCCTGCGGCGCAAGGCGGGCGAACACGCCTCCTATCTCGGCTTGCCGCTGCGCATCCGCTTCTACCGCTCGAAGCTCTATGCCAGCGTGATCCCGATCCTGGGACTGGCCCTGTTCATCGGCTTCGCCGGAGCCCTGCTCGGCATCGGCGGCGGCTTCATCCTGGTGCCCGCGCTGCTCTACGTCTTCCGCGTGCCGACCGGTGTCGTCGTCGGCACGTCCCAGTTCCAGATCGTCTGCACGACCCTCGTCTCGCTCATCCTCCACGCGGTGGCCAACCAGGCCGTGGACATCGTCCTGGCGATCCTGCTCATCGTGGGCGGCGTCTTCGGCGCGCAGTTCGGCGCGCGGGCGGGCCGCTACCTGCGGGCCGAGCTGTTCCGCTTCCTCCTCGCCCTGCTGCTCCTCGCGGTGGGATTGCGCTTCGCCATGGAGCTGGTGGTCGAGCCCGACGAGCTCTTCTCCATCGCCGTGCAGGAGGCGCGCGAATGAGGGCGCTTCTCGGTCTCCTGCTCCTCGTCCTCGGCCTCGGTCCCGCTTCGGCCGAGACCCTGATCACGTCCCTGTCCAACCACCGGGTGCTGATCAATTCCAACTACACCGGCACCTCCATCGCCGTGTTCGGCGCGATCGAGCGCGATGCGCAGACCGTCGCCCGCGCCACGCCCTACGACGTGGTGGTGACGGTGCGCGGCCCGAGCCAGTATCTCGTCGTCCGCGAAAAGGAGCCGATCGGGCCGGTCTGGATCAACCAGGAACAGCAGAAGTTTCCCACGGCGCCGTCCTATCTGAGCGTCCTCACCTCCCGGCCGGTGGAGGAGATCACGAGCCCGCAATTGCGCCAGCGCCAGAAGGTCGGCCTGGACGCCATCATCGGCGCGCCGGACTTCACCAACACCCGGGAAGGAGCGGACCGGCCGTTCCGCGAGGCGCTCTACCGCCTCAAGGAGGAGGAAGGGCTTTATCTGGAGGACGAGCGCGGCGTGACCTTCATGACGCCGAGCATCTTCCGCGCCAGCATCCCCCTGCCCGCGACGGCCCCGCCCGGCAACTACGAGGTCGAGGTCCTTCTCCTCGCCGATACGGTGATCCTGGCCCGCACCACCACGAATTTCGAGCTGGTGAAGACCGGGTTCGAGCAGCAGGTCGGCGAGGTCGCCCGCGACTGGAGCCTGTTCTACGGTCTCGCGACCGCCCTCCTCGCGGTGTTCTTCGGATGGGGCGCGAACGTGATCTTCCGCAGGGATTGAGGCGCGGACGGCCGCTCTTCACGGCGGCCGCGAACGCCTGTAGCCTCTCGGCGGAAGCCGGTTGCCGCCCTGTCGGCACGGCCGAGCGGAAGACGGTGCGATGACGTTGACGTGCGGGACGGTGCAGTTCCATCACAGGGCGAACGACAAGGCCTACAACCTGTCCGTGGTGGAACGCTTCTGCGGCGAGGCGGCCGCGCAGCACGTGAAGATCCTGGCCTTTCCGGAAATGTGCCTGACCGGCTACTGGCATGTGCGCAATCTCGGCCGGGGACAACTGGAAGAGCTGGCCGAGCCCGTGCCGTCAGGTCCCTCCACCCGGGCCGTCGCCAGGCTCTCGGCCCGATACGGCATGGCCATCGGGGTCGGGCTGATCGAGCGCGCGGAGGACGGACGGCTCTTCAACACCTATGTGGTGTGCCTGCCCAACGGCGAGGTTCACCGCCACCGCAAGCTCCACGCCTTCGAGAGCGACGACATTTCGAGCGGGGACAGCTACACGGTCTTCGACACCCCCTGGGGCGTCCGGGTCGGGGTGCTGATCTGCTGGGACAACAACCTCGTGGAGAACGCCCGCGCCACGGCGCTCCTGGGCGCGGACATCGTCATGGCCCCGCACCAGACCGGCGGCTGCCACTCCCGCAGCCCCCAGGCCATGGGGCTGATCGACCCCGCGCTCTGGGAGAACCGGCACGAGGACCCGGAGGCCATCGAGGCCGAGTTCCGCGGACCGAAAGGACGGGAATGGCTGATGCGCTGGCTCCCGGCCCGGGCGCACGACAACGGCTATTTTCTGCTGTTCAGCAACGGCGTCGGCGAGGATGACGGCGAGGTCCGCACCGGCAACGCCATGATCATCGACTGCTACGGACGGATCGTGGCCGAGACCTGGAAGGCGCAGGACATGCTCGTCGTCGCCGATCTCGACCTCGGCCTCCTGCCGCTGGCCACGGGCCGCCGCTGGATCCGCGGGCGCCGCCCCGACCTCTACGGCCTCCTCACCCAGCCGCAGGGCCACGAACTCGCCCCGAGGCAGGCGCGGTTCTCGGTAGCCCCGGTCGCGAAGCCGGCGAAGGCCTGAAGCGGCGGCTCAGTCCCGGCAGAGCATCGCTTTCGCGATGGCGAAGATCCGCTCGGTGCCGATGAGATGGGCCGTGAAGCCGTTGGGGAAGAGCGGCTTGAACGCGGCGTCGCAGGCGTTCAACCCTCCCGCATAGGCGCCGAGCGCCGGCATGACGCAGCGCGCGCCGTCCGTCAGGAAGCACCGGCGCCGGGTCGAGCGGCCGCGCATCACCACCTTGCCGACCGGATGGAGATGGCCGGCGATCTCGGCCCGGGCTCCCTCCATCGGTTCATGGCGCAGGGTGAGCGGCCCGAGCTCCATCTCCTCGACCACCTCGCCGCCGATGCTCTCGGGCAGGATCCGGTCATGGTTGCCGGTGACCCAGACCCAGTCGCGGCCGCTCTGGACCTTTGCCAGCGTCGCCCGCTCCTCGTCGCCCAGGCGGTCGGGGCCGCCGATGTCGTGGAAACTGTCGCCCAGCGCGACGACGGTGCGCGGATCGTAGCGGAGGACGGCCTCGGACAGGGCGTTCAGCGTCTCCCGCGTGTCGTAGGGCGGCAGCATCATGCCGCGCCTCGCGAAGGAGGAGCCCTTCTCGAAATGAAGGTCGGCGACCAGCAGCGCATCGTGCTCGGGGACGTACATGGCTCCCGTGAGATCGAGAACCGCCGCGAGCCCCGAGAGCCCGATTTCGCATGTTGTCTGTTTGTTCTTGAGCAAAGCCGTCACGCCAAAGCCTCGTCGAGAAGCGCTGCTTCCGCCTCGGCCAGAATCTCGTCCGCGTTGTCGCTATAGACGCGCTCGCGGCCGATCTCCAGCATGACGGAGACGCTCAAAGGAGAAACCCGGTCGAGCGGCTTGTGGATGATTCGCCCCCGGATGCGCTGAAGCAACATGCCGAGGCGCCTCACGTCGAGGAGTCCCGTTGCCGCATCCGCCCGCGCGGCGCGTAAAAGCACATGGTCCGGCTCGTGCTTGCGCAGCACGTCGTAGACCAGATCGGTGGAGACCGTGACCTGGCGGCCGGTCTTCTCCTGGCCCGGAAAGCGCCGCTCGATGAGACCGGCGATGACCGCGCATTGCCGGAAGGTGCGCTTCATCAGGGCGGACTCGGCGAGCCAGTCCTCCAGGTCGTCGCCGAGCATGTCCTCCGAGAAGAGTTCGTCCATGAAATCGGGGCGGCGCGCGGCGCGGGCGGCGATGTCGCCGGAAGCGTAGACCGCGAGGCCGTAATCGTTCGCCACGAATCCCAGGGGCTTGAGCCCGGCCCGCTCCAGGCGGCGGGTCAGCAGCATCCCGAGCGTCTGGTGCGCGGGCCTGCCCTCGAAGGGGAAACAGGTCATGTAGAAGCGGTTCTGCCGGGGAAAGGTCTCGACCAGGAGATCGCGCGGCCCCGGCACCACCGAGCGGCGGCGCTGCTGCAGGAGCCATTCCGTCATCTGCGGCGGCAGCCGGTCCCATTCGAACGGATCGGCGAGAAGCTCGCGCACCCTCGCGGCGAGGAAGGTGGAGAGCGGAAACTTGCCGCCGTCATAGGCCGGGATCTTCGGCTCGGTCCCGGCGGAGGTGCGGGTCGCGATCACCTCGTCCTCGTGGATGCCCTCGAAGCGCAGCACCTCGCCGGCGAAGAGAAAGGTGTCGCCCGGCGTCAGCGTCTCGGCGAAGTACTCCTCGATCTCGCCCAGGATGCGCCCGCGCGGCAGCACGGTTCCCGGTCTCGCACGCGGCTTGCTGCCGACCCGGACCTTGATCATGGTGGATTCGACGATGGTGCCCACGTTCAGGCGGTATTGCTGCGCCACCCGGGCGTCGCGCACGCGCCAGAGCCCGTCCTCGCCCTTCACGATCTTGGCGAAGCGCTCATAGGCCCGCAGCGCATAGCCGCCCGTCGCCACGAAGGCGACGGCGGCCTCGAAATCCTCCCAGGCGAGGTTCGCATAAGGGGCGGCCGAGCGGATTTCCTCGTAGAGCTCCTCCAGGCGGAAGGGATCGGCGCAGGCCATGCCGAGGATGTGCTGGCACAGCACGTCGAGGGCGCCCACGCGGGCATCGGGCGTGTCCTGCGCCGCCTCGTGCACCGCATCCAGCGCCGCGCGGCATTCCAGGATCTCGAAGCGGTTCGCCGGGACCAGATAGGCCTTCGACGGCTCGTCCATGCGGTGGTTGGAGCGGCCGATGCGCTGCATGATGCGCGACGCTCCCTTCGGCGCGCCAACATTCACCACGAGGTCCACGTCGCCCCAGTCGATGCCGAGATCGAGGGTGGCGGTGCAGACCACCGCCTTGAGCTTTCCGGCGATCATCGCCTCCTCGACCCGGCGCCGCTGCGACACGTCGAGGGAGCCGTGGTGGAGCGCGATGGGCAGGCTGTCGTCGTTGAGCTTCCACAGCTCCTGGAACGTATACTCGGCCTGAAGGCGCGTGTTGACGAAGACCAGGGTGGTCCTGTGCCGCCGGATGAGATCGTAGATCGCCGGCATCGACAGGGACGCCGTGTGGCCGGCGAGCGGCAGGCGCTCGTCGAGCTCCATCATGCGGATGTCGGGCCGCGCCCCGCCCTGCACCACCACGAGATCGGCGAGGTTGTCCGCCCCTTCCCTTTGCGGCGCCAGATAGCGCCGCAGGTCGTCCGGCTCCCGAACCGTGGCGGACAGCCCCACGGCCGTGAGCTGCGGCGCCATGGCGAAGAGGCGCGCCAGCCCCAGCGAGAGCAGATCGCCGCGCTTGGACGTGACGAGGGAATGCAGCTCGTCCAGCACCACCCGGCGCAAATCCTTGAACAGCTCCCGCGCCTCCCGGTGGGCGAGCAGCAGGGCCAGTTGCTCGGGCGTGGTGAGCAGGATGTCGGGCGGCCGCTCGATCTGCCGCGCCCGCTTGTGGGCCGGGGTATCGCCCGTGCGCGTCTCGACGCGGATGGGCAGCCCCATCTCCTGGACGGGCGTTTCGAGATTGCGGGCGACGTCGGTGGCGAGCGCCTTGAGGGGCGAGATGTAGAGGGTGTGGAGCGCGCGTTTCTCCCGCCCCTTCCCGCCCCCCCGCTCCGCCAGCTCCACGAGGCTCGGCAGGAAGCCCGCCAGCGTCTTGCCCGCGCCCGTGGGGGCGACGAGCAGCACGGACGTGCCGCCCCGGGCCTTCTTCAGCAGTTCGAGCTGATGCTTGTGCGGCGCCCAGCCACGGCTTTCGAACCAGTGGCGGAATACGGCAGGGAGGGACGCGGACGCTTTGGACATGCGTCCTAGAACATAGGCTGCTTTCGGCATTTCGCCATGTGGCTGCGATCGGCCGGGACTGCTTCCCTAGCGCTCCAGCACGGCCAGAAGCCCGGGAACGGGGCGGCCCCTGTCCTGCCGGGTCGAGACGCTCTCGATCAGCACGACCGCGAAGCCCGTTCGCGCCGCGAGGCCGCGCAGATAGGCCTGGCCGTGGGCATAGCGGGCGTCCTCGCCCAGAACGTAGCCCTCGCCCTCGTGAGCCTGGACCGTGAAGGCGAAGAGGCCCCCCGGCCGCAGAACCCGGCGCGCCTCCCGGAACCCCGCATCGAGCGCCGCCATGTAGACGAACACGTCCGCCGCCAGGACGAGATCGGCTTCGGCATCCGTCCGGCCCGCCAGGAAGGCCACGAGCTCGCCCTCGTGCAGGCCGTCGTAGAGCTTCGTCCGGCGCGCCTTCTCCAGCATGAGAGGCGAGAGGTCGACGCCTTCGATCCTTTCGCAGGACCCTTCCAGGGCCTGCGCCATGAGCCCGGTGCCGCAGCCGAGATCGAGGGCCGGACCGAACCGGGAGGGCCGCGTGCGCACGGCGCAGGCCCGCCGCAGCGCATCGGCGATGAGTTCCGGCCCGCGATAGGCCAGGTTGCCGGTCAGGTGCCGGTCGAAGTTCGGGGCGTATTCGTCGAAGAGCGCCCGCACGTAGCCGTCGGAGATCGCCTCGTCGGGCGGCAGGGCTCCGAGCCTCGCGAGATCGAGGCGCACGCCGAGGGCATCGTCGGGTTCCAGTTCCAGCGCCCTGCGCAAGGCGGCGACCGCCTCCCCGTCCTGCCTCAGCGCGGCCGCTGCCCGCCCCAGCAGGGCGTGGGCCGCCGCGAAGTCCGGGGCGATCTCCAGCACCTGCCGCGCCAGATCGGCCGCGGCCTCGAAATCCTTCTCGTCGAAGGCGGCGCGGGCATATTCGTAACGGCGGTCGGCGCGAAGATCGCCTGAGGAGCGGTGGGTCGAGGTCAGCGGCATGGCCTTGCCATTGGGGGAGAGAGACAGGGCTGTCAATGACGTCTCCGCGCCATGCGGGGCGAGCGGAACCCACAGGTCCCCGCCCCTACCCCGCCATTCGCCGCTGGCGTCCTTGTCCGCCGCCGTATGGCCCCTGTCCCGGCTGCGCCGCCTGACGCCGGAAGGTGTCGGGGATCTCCCGGCCTTCCTGATCCTGCGCAATCGCGAGGCGGCCGCCGCGATAGGTGAGCAGCGGGCCCTCCCATTCGCGCGGGAGACCGTAAAGAGGTCCGTCGC
>NZ_JBHSBQ010000136.1:0-66950 GCF_042650665.1 Microvirga sp. GCM10011540
CTTTCTCGGGATCGGGGCGGACCGTGTGGCGTTTCCGCTGGAGCGGTTCTGGCTTCGGGGCGATCAGCTGTTCATCCGGGGGGTGACGGAGCAGGATATCGAGGCGATGGACGATTATCGCGATCAGATCGACAGCTTCCAGCGTCTGCCGCGCAACCAGCAGGCCGAGCTGCGGGTCTGGGAGTAATCCCACACCTCGCCCCACACCAAAACAACGAGCCGGCGGAGAAATCCGCCGGCTCCAGCAGCCTCAGGGGATGGTACACGCAACGACGTGAGGTCGCGTCATCACAGATGAGGGCTGCTGCATCCGCCGGAACTGAAACGTCCTGTTCGACTCCGCGAACGACTGATGATTCTTAGCCAGAGGAACATCACACACCCGGAGTGAGGGATGAACGAAGGCGGCAAGTTCAGAGCCTGCACTTGCAAAATTGTTGATGGGCTCATCCTCTGGCGTGCCGAAGCCATGACTTCACAGGAGCTATGTACTCGCTGTTTTGAGAGCATCCAGGATCGTTGACGCCACAGAAGGCCAAGGATGGGTGAGGTGATCGGCATGAGCTTTGAACGAACACCCGTTGAGCCGAAGCTACTCCTCGATGGGCGACCTCGGAACAGACTGCTCGCAGCATTGCCACCCTCCGAGCTGGAATACATCCTCACGGAACTGGAACTCGCCGTCATTCCTCGCGGATCCATCCTGCAGGACTACTATAAGAAGCAGGATCACGTCTTCTTCATCGAGAGTGGCTTGGTCTCGCTGCAGGCCAAAACCAACAGCGACGATCCCGTCGAAGTCGGGGTTCTGGGCCGAATGGGCATGGTCGGAGCACCGGTCGTTCTCGGTACTCTTGATGCTCCCCTGCGTGCCGTCATGCTGATCCCGGGCGAAGCGCTCATGATCAGCGCCGCCAGCCTTCGAGCTGCCATGGCCCGCACGCCAATACTGCACGATCTCCTCTTGGGCTATACCCAGGCGATCACCGTGCAGAATTCCCAGCTCGTGCTGTGCAGTTCACGCCATGAGACGGAGCAGCGTCTTGCACGATGGCTCCTGCTGGCTCACGACTGGCTCAAGTGCGATCTCATTCCCGTAACGCACGAAACGCTCAGCAACAGTCTGACCGTCCGCAGGCCCAGCGTCACGGTCGCCATCAGCAATCTCAAGGAGGCCGGCGCCATTCACACCGACCGCGGGTGCATCACTATCGCGAGCCGGCCGAGGCTGGAGCGCCTCGCCTGCGGCTGTTACCGCGTGATCAGGTACGAGTATGCCCGCCTGCTCGAGAAGACCCTGATCGTCCCCGGTTGAAGACGAGGTCGCGGCTTGCCGAGCGAGCGCCGATATCGCGGATCTCGCCTCGATCCCCGCGATACCCGAACCCGGCCTACTCGGTCCCTGGACGGTTTTACACGTCAGCCGTTGAACGACGGCATCGCCTTGAGCTGCTCGGCCGACATCGGAAGGATGATCCGATCGGGATAGACGACCGGGCTGATCCGGTTACTCAGGCGGGTGTCGACTCCCGCCTCGGTGCTGGGAGCTAGGCCCCCGACAGTGCCGGTCGTTGCCGTGGTCCCCGGATCGATCCGGAAGGCATGGACCGGAACACGGACCTTGCGTTCACCGAAACCGAGAGTGCCGCCAACCTCGAGGACGAACTCGGACATTCGGCCGTCGGGCCCAAACAGCACGTCGGCGATTTCGCCGATCACCTGATCGTCCGCGCCATGGACCTCCCGTCCGACGAAATCCGAGGGGCGCAGGGTTCCCGGCGTATATTGCCCGAGATACCGCTCCAGCTCGAACGTCGCGCTGCCCGGAGGCACCGGAGCTCCTGCCGTGCCACCGGCCTGCGCATAGGCGGGGGCCGTCAATATGATCGAAACGCCTAGACTCACGAAGTGCAGAAATGTCCGCATGAATTCCTCCTTGAACGATCCCGCAGGGGCGGCCGGGGATCGGGTTAATCGGGCAGGGGCTTGCTAGAGCTGAGGTATGTTGACGATGTCGGAATCCACGAGTTCGCGGTACTCATGGTCTCTGACGTCCCAGTCCGGAACAGCCTCCAGCTCAGGCCCGGTCACATCCCGCACAACCAGACGGCCCTGCTGATAGAAGACCTGGTCCAGGCGGATAGGGACTTCCTTCTCGGCAACACCGAGGAATCCGCCCCGATCGAGAACGATGAAGCGGCGTCCGTCGGTGGACTTGAAGACGAGACGCTTCACTTCACCGAGCTTTTCTCCTCGTGCATTATAGACACCGCTTCCTTCGAGTTCTCCGGCCCGCATGGTTCGGAACGGAAGTGCGGCCGTGCTCGCCGGGTCCGGCGTGCCCTGGTTCACCTGGGTCTGAGGAGAAACGCGCTGAGGCGTGGCATTCTGCGCCATGGCAGCAAGCGGTGCCGACAGAAGCAGGCCCAGCAGCACCTTATGGTGTATCTTTTGCATCGATCGAGATCCCTCGTGGAGCATCGAAGTGTTCAGCGAGCATCATTCCCATGAACAACAGAGGGATACGAACAGCGTTCCTCATGGGGGGCGACCGTGCGGCAAATTCCGTACGGTGGCGGACAAAACAGAGGCTCCGCAAGCGGCCTGCCGGCTGGGCCGCGGCGCATCCCGAAGGCGAGGGGCGCCCGCTTTGCAGGGGCAGCGAAGGCTTCGCATCTCCTAAACCGCCTCACGCTCGACCTTGCCCTCCGCCTGCAGCCACAAAGTGACGACCCAGCACAGCAACGCCCAGGCAGCGCCGACGGCCCAGCCTGCCAGTACATCGGTCGGCCAGTGAACGCCGAGATAGACCCGGCTGATGCCGACCAGGATCGTCAGGAGCACGGCAGACACAAGAATGTACGCCTTCGCGCGCTTGGGCGACTGGACCCGTGCAAGCAGCGCGCCCAAGGTCAGGTAGACCACGGCCGCCATCATGGAGTGGCCGCTTGGGAAACTGGCCGTGTAGACATAGGAACCGTGGGAGACAAGATCGGGCCTGGGGCGGTCGAAGCCCATCTTGATGAGGGTGCTCAGCAGGATGCCGCCAGCGACCGAAAGCAGAACTGCAAGAGCGGCACGCCATTTGTCGGTCAGGAAAAGGTAACCCACCGCGCCTACCGTGAGCAGCGTCAGGACGCCGACCCCGCCCAGCGCCGTGAAGTCGCGCATCATCTCCTCCAGCCAGGCAGGGCCTAGCGGCTCTGCCGGGTCGGCTTCACTGCGCAGGGCGAGAAGGAGCCTCCGGTCGATGGCGTGGGTGCTGCCCTCCACAACCTCGTCCGCCAGTTCGACGAAGGCCCAGATAGCGCCTGCCGCCGCGAGGCTCGCCAGCAGGATGGGCCACTCGGCCCGACCGATCTGCCGGGCAAGGGCTCCCATCCGGGATCCACCGGCCATGTCCATGGGCTGTTGTTGCAGGCGCGGCTTCAATTTCCATCCGTTCGGTTGTTCTGAGTGGCTTCGCCCAATCAACGCGCCGTGCCGAAAAGAGGTTGAACAGCATCGGCACCTCGATGGTCCACTACCGTACCAACACTTTGCGGTGGAAGCACAGGCACTCGCGAGGAGGAGCAGGAACAATGCACCTCCGGACAAGTTGGCGACCGTTGTATTTCGATCAGCGGAGAGTGCCATGCGTCAGGGACGGAGCCGATTTGGGGAGGCGGGCAGGGCGATCCGCCAGAGCCGGGACAGCATTGCAGACATCTGGGGGGAGCGCACTGGCTTCCATGGCGAGGACCAGTGGCCTGCCCGCGTCGACGAGGCTCTGATCGAGGAGCCCGAGCGCTGGGTTCAATCGGCCTGTGTCCTGTGCTCCAACGGCTGCGCTCTCGACATCGGCGTCAAGGACGGGCGCATCGTCGGGGTGCGCGGCCGCGAGGTCGATCGGGTCAATCGAGGACGACTTGGTCCCAAGGGCCTGCATGGCTGGCGCGCCAACAACAGCCCGGATCGTCTGACCCGACCCCTTATCCGCTCCGGCACGGGCTTTCGCGAGGCGAGCTGGGACGAGGCGATGGGCCTCATCGTCTCCAGGTCGCAGGAGCTGATCCGCGACTATACGGGCTCCTCGATCGGCTTCTACACCACGGGTCAGCTGATGCTGGAGGAGTACTACACCCTCAGCGTCATCGGCAAAGCCGGCATCGGTACGCCGCATATGGACGGCAATACCCGCCTCTGCACTGCGACTGCCGCTGCGGCGCTGAAGGAAACCTTCGGTTCCGACGGGCAGCCCGGCAGCTACTCCGACATCGATACGACGGACTGCATCCTTCACGTCGGTCACAACATCGCCGAGACCGATACCGTTCTCTGGATGAAGGTGCTCGACCGCCGTCGCGGGCCGAACCCGCCCAAGCTCATCGCAATCGACACGCGCGAGACACCGACGGCCAAGGAAGCAGATATCCATCTCTCTCCGAAACCCGGCACGAACGTGCCTGTCCTCAACGGACTTCTGAACCTCATCATCGAGGGGGGCGGAGTGGATCGAGCCTTCGTCGAGGCGCACACGATCGGCTTCGACAAGTTGAAGGAGACCGTTTCCAAATACACGCCAGAACGCGTGGAGGAGCTCTCAGGCGTGCCCGCTGAGAGGCTTCGGGAGGCCGGGCGTATGCTCACGGAAGCCAAGAGCCTCGTATCCACCGTGCTCCAGGGCGTCTACCAGTCGATGCAGGCCACTGCGGCGGCCGTGCAGGTCAACAACATCAACCTGATCCGCGGCTTCATCGGAAAGCAGGGCTGTGGTCTGCTGCAGATGAATGGCCAACCGACCGCCCAGAATACCCGCGAATGCGGAGCCGACGGCGACCTGCCCGCTTTCCGCAACTGGGATAACCCGGAGCACATCAAGGAGCTGGCGGAGCTGTGGAACGTCGAGATGGACAAGATCCCGCATTGGGCTCCTCCGACCCATGCGCTCGAAATCTTCAACTATGCGGAGAAAGGCTCGATCCGCATGCTGTGGATCCAGGCCACCAATCCGGCGGTCTCGCTGCCTGACCTCGGTCGGGTACGCTCCATCCTGAAGAACCCGAACCTGTTCGTGGTGGTGCAGGACATGTTCCCGACAGAGACGACGGAACTGGCGGACGTGGTCCTGCCGGCTGCGGGCTGGGGCGAGAAGACCGGCACCTTCACCAATGTCGACCGCACGGTGCATATCACCCACAAGGCGGTCGAACCGCCAGGCGAGGCCAAGTCCGACCTGGACATCTTCCTGGATTATGCGCGCCGCATGGACTTCCGCGACAAGGATGGGCGGCCGCTGATCAAATGGCACGATCCGGAGAGCACGTTCGAGGCGTGGAAGGCCTGCACCCGGGGGCGGCCCTGCGACTACACGGGGCTGTCCTACGCCAAGCTCACGGGAGGCTCAGGAATTCCCTGGCCCTGCAACGAGCAGCAGACGGAGGGCACCAAACGGCTCTACGAGGACCATCATTTCCCTACGGAGCCCGAGTATTGCGAAAGCTTCGGGCATGACCTCGTCACCGGCGGCGTGGTCACACCGACCGAATACAAAGCCCTCAATCCGAGCGGAAAGGCTCTCCTGAAGGCAGCCGAGTACCACGCTCCCCACGAGGAGCCCGACGACGCATATCCGTTCTGGCTCTCGACAGGCCGGCTCGTCTACCATTTCCACACCCGCACGAAGACGGGACGCTCCGAGGAACTCCACAATGCCGCGCCCGATGCCTTCATCGAGATGAACGTTGCGGACGTGCTCGGAAACGGCTTGAGGGAGGGCGATTGGGTCAGCGTGTCCTCCCGGCGGGGAAAGGTCGAGGCTCGTATCAGGATCGGCGACATCGAGCCGGGGAGAGTCTTCATTCCGTTCCACTACGGCTACTGGGACGACCCGGAGCGGATGCGTGCGGCGAACGAGCTGACCCTGTTCGAATGGGACGCTGTAAGCAAGCAGCCGCACTTCAAGTATGCGGCGGTATCCATCAGCAAGATCGACGAGCCGCAAACGGATCAGCCCGACACGGCGCCTACCATTGCGTCCGAGGTGGTCGACCGCCTCAAGCACATGGCGGATGCGGCCATGAAGGTGGTTAAGCCCGAGCACCGGCACGTCCGTGAGTATCTCGGCCTGCTGGAAGGCAGCGAGCGGGCGCTGGCAGACGCGCTGGAAAAGGTTGCCGAGGCGCATGCGCGCGAGCCTGACATTCGGAACGAATGCCACCTTCTGGCGCACTGGTCCCGCAAGGAGCTCGACGAATTGCGTTCTCTCATCGAGCGCTACGGAGAGGAGAGGGAGGCCGAGACGGACCGCCTCGGAAGTGCCCTGAAGCCGCAGCAGAAGGCGACCGGTTTCGGCCTCGTTCGCGACCTGCACGATTGCTGGCTTCTCGCCAACGAATCGCATGTATCGCTCGTCATCCTCGCCCAAGCCGCAAGCGGGCTGC
This sequence comes from Microvirga sp. GCM10011540, assembly GCF_042650665.1. Classification (NCBI taxonomy): domain Bacteria; kingdom Pseudomonadati; phylum Pseudomonadota; class Alphaproteobacteria; order Hyphomicrobiales; family Methylobacteriaceae; genus Microvirga; species Microvirga sp. GCM10011540. Next base: position 6,423 of record NZ_JBHSBQ010000136.1, read on the forward strand.
GCGATGAGCAGATGAAGGGCCTTATCAAGCGGATCGATGAGCAGAACCACCGACAGCGCACCTGGCTGATGACGCGGATCAAGCGGGCTTCGCCTCAGGCTCTTACGGTTCCCTCGTAAGGATGAGAGCCCGTGAAGAGCATTCCCGAGTGGATTTGGGCGCCGCTGTCGGCGATGCTGCTGACAGCTGTCGTCGGCGCGACGGGATACTGGGCCGGCCTGCCGTGGCTGTTCCCGAGCCTTGGGCCGACCATTTTTCTGCAGGTGCATAAGCCGGGGCAGAGTTCCGCAAAGCTCTACAATGTCGTCGTAGGGCATGCGGCCGGCATCGTGGCCGCAATCACCGGCGTCCTCATCCTGGGGGCAGGGAGCGCTCCGCCCGTGTTGTCGTCGAACGAGCTGAGCTGGCCCCGGATCTGGGCGTCGGTGATCGCGATGGGGGCGACGCTGCTGATTCAGGTTCCGCTCAAAGCCTCCCATCCGCCTGCTGCTGCGACCGCGCTGCTGGTTTCGCTGGGCGGATTCTCCCTGGCGTGGCGCGACATGGGGGTGCTGACCGCCGGTATCCTGATTGTCGCCCTGCTTGGAGAGGGATTGCGGCGGTTGCGGTCTGCCGGTGACTGAACCTCCCTGCCTTGGAAGTCCGCCCGAAGCGGGATCCGAGCACCGGTGAAGAGGCCCTGACTCGGCACGAGCCTCGGACGCGGTGAGGGGAGGCCCGGCTACGAGCTCTGCTCACAGCCAAGGTTGTCGTTCGAATTGCCGTGCCTTTGCGTGTCAGCCCTCGTTATAGGGCCTCGGGACTATTGACGCTGCATGCTGGCGCGCCTACATCATACTCCAATATGGAGTATTCCACTTTGGACACAAAAACCCTTTGCCTTGCCGTCCTGTCCATGGGGGACGCTTCCGGCTACGAGATCAGAAAGCGTGTCGAGGAGGTCTTCGCCCGCTTCATGGACGTCGCTCCGAGCGGGATCTACGCCGCTCTGAAGCTGCTCGATCAGGAGGGCCTCGTCTCGGCGACGGTCGTGCCGCAGGAAGGCAAGCCGAACAAGACCGTCTACACCTTGCTCGACAGGGGTCGCGAGGCTCTGGCTGCATCGCTCCGGGCCTCGGAGGGACGGCACAGAATCCGCTCCGAGTTGGTGACGCTGCTGATGTTCGCCGATCTGCTTCCTCCTGAGAAGCTGCGAGACGTCCTCGCCAATCGGGTGGCGGAACTGGAGCAGATCAAGGCCGAGATGGAAGCATCCACCAACACCTGCCGCCCGGGGCACCGGTTCCTGGTTCGCATGGGGAGGGTCTTGGCCGAGGCGGAACTCTCATTCCTGCGCGAGAGCGTTCCGGAACTCTTGGCCGAGCTCGGTCGGAGCGAAAGCGACGTGGGTACATCCGCGGCCGGCGAACTCGTCGGACATGACCAGCACTAGGGGCATTACCTTGAAGAAAAACTTTGCTGTCGTGCTTGCCGTGGCCGCCGTCGTTGCGGCGGGAGCCGGGGGGGCGCGCTACCTGAAGAACGATACGGCCCAGGCGGTGGCTCCGACTACGGCTCCCGGGCCCACGGTGGTCGAACTCGCAGCGAGCGAGATCTCCGAAGTGCGTAAGACGGACCTTCGGTTCAACGTCCCGCTCGCCGGTACCCTGCGCCCTGTGGATCAGACGACGCTCAAGTCGGAGGTTGCGGCGAAGGTGTCGGAGGTCCTGGTTCAGGAGGGCCAGCCCGTAAAGAAGGGTGACGTCCTCGTGCGTCTCGATACCGAGGATCTCGAAACCAGGCTGAACGAGCGCGTGGCCAACCTCGAATCCGCGAAGGCACAGCTTGTGCTGGCGGAGAAGAACCGCTCGATGAAGCTCAGCCTTCAGCAGAAAGGTTATGCGGCCCAGGCCTCCGTGAACGAGGTCGAGAGCTCGTACCGGGCCGCCCAGGCGAGCGTTCGCGCACAGCAGGCGCAGGTCGATCTCGCCCGGAAGGCGCTCGAGGAGGCCGTCGTAAAGGCTCCGATGGACGGGTTCGTGTCCGAGCGTGCCGTCAATCCGGGCGACAAGGTTCCGGTGGACGGCATGCTGCTGACGCTGATCGACTTGGCGAAGCTCGAGATCGAGGCGCCGGTGCCGACGAACGAGATCGCACGCGTGGCGGTGGGACAGAAGGCGAGCTTCCGCGTGCCTGGCATCGAAGGTCGAGAGTTCTCCGGCCGAGTCGAACGGATCAATCCGACGACTAAAGCCGGTTCGCGCTCGATCCCGGTCTACATCCGCGTCGAAAACGGCGACCAGGTTCTGCGCGGCGGCATGTTCGCCTCGGGCGACATCGTTGTCCGGGAGGTAAAGGAGGTCGTCGCAGTCCCGCCGGAAGCGGTGCGCGGCGACGCCGACCGTAAATACGTGCTCAAGCTCGACGGCGGAAAGATCGCCCGGCAGTCGGTCGAGGTGTCGGAGGACGCCACGGCCACCCTGGTCGCCGTGAAGTCGGGCCTGTCGGAGGGCGACACCGTCGTGAGCGCCCCGTCCATCATTCTCGAACCGGGTACTCCGGTCCGCATCGGCGGAAAGTAAGATGTTTCTCACCCGTATCAGCATCAACAACCCGGTCTTCGCCACCATGATGATGGTTGCGATTCTCGTGGTCGGGCTGTTCTCCTATCAGCGTCTCGGCGTCGATCAGTTTCCCGACGTCGACATCCCCACGGTCGTCGTGACGGCCTCCTATCCAGGGGCCTCCCCGGAGGCGGTGGAGAGCGACGTCACCCGCAAGATCGAGGATGCCGTCAACACGATCAGCGGTCTCGACACGCTCACCTCGCGTTCCGTCGAGGGGCGCTCCATCGTGATTGCGCAGTTCACCCTCGACACGCCTGGGGCGACCGCCGTGCAGGACGTGCGCGAAAAAGTGGCCGGCATTCGCGGTCAGCTCCGCGATGAGGTGGACGACCCGACCGTCACCCGCTTCGACCCCGACAGCGCGCCGATCGTATCGGTGGCGGTGGAGTCGCCTTCGCGTTCGTTGCGCGAGCTGACGACGCTGGCCGACGAGGTCGTGCTCAAGCGGATTCAGACTGTTCGCGGCGTGGGCAGCGCCGCCATCGTCGGCGGGGTGAAGCGCCAGGTCGAGATCCGGCTCAAGCCGGACCGGATGCAGGCGCTCGCCATCGGCGTCGATCAGGTCGTGGCGACGATCCGCTCCGAAAACCAGGACCTGCCGGCGGGCAACGTCACCCGCGGGCGCGAGGACAAGGTCGTCCAGATCGAGGGAACTGTGAAGGAGCCGCGCGAGATCGGCAATTTCATCGTGGCCCAACGCGGAGGCTCTCCGGTCCGCCTGTCCGAGGTGGCTGACGTCATCGACGGCCAGGAGGAGAAGACAAGCCTCGCCCTCTACAACGGCAAGCCGGCTCTGGCGGTGGATGTGGTGAAGGTGCAGGGCGCCAACACGATCGAGGTCGCCGACGGCGTGTTCAAGGCTGTGAACGAGCTCAAGGTCTCCCTGCCGTCGGACGTAGAGCTGTCCGTCGTGAAGGACTCGTCCAAGGGTATCCGCAGCTCGGTCGCGAACGTGCGCAGCACGATGCTCGAGGGCGCAGCCCTGACTATCGCCATCGTGTTCCTGTTCCTGCACTCGTGGCGCTCGACCGTGATCACCGGGCTCACGCTGCCGATCTCGGTGATCGGCACGTTTGCGGCGCTCGCCTTCATGGGCTTTACCCTGAACACGATGACCCTGATGGCCCTTTCGCTTGCCATCGGCATTCTGATCGACGACGCCATCGTGGTGCGTGAGAACATCGCCCGCCACCTCGAAATGGGGGCAGGCCACTTCGAGGCCGCCCTCAAGGGTACCCAGGAGATCGGCTTGGCCGTGGTGGCGACCACGCTCGCCATCGTGGCCGTGTTCGCCCCCGTGGCCTTCATGGGCGGCATCATCGGCAAGTTCTTCTTTCAGTTCGGCATCACCGTCTCTGTGGCGGTGCTGATTTCGCTGTTCGTCTCGTTCACGCTCGATCCGATGCTCTCGAGCGTGTGGCACGACCCGTCCATCGGCCGGAAGCCTCGCGGCGTGTTCGGCTGGGTCGCGAGCCTGTCGGACAAGCTGACGGCGGGGATCCTGGCCGTCTATCGGCCGCTGATGCGCTTCAGCCTGCGGCGCCGCTGGGTCGTGATGGTGGCCGCCCTAGGCATCTTCGTGGGCAGTTTCGCCCTCGTGCCCATGATCGGCGTCGAGTTCGTCCCGACGGCCGATATGGGCGAGATGACCGTGAAGGTGACCGCGCCGGTAGGCTCCTCCCTTGAATATACGGAGACGAAGGCCCGTCAGGCGGAGGCCGCCATCAAGGACTTCCCGGAGGTGGACTTTACCTACACGACGATCAATAGCGGCCAGGCGGCCGGCAGGAACGAGGCGAGCGTGGCGATCACGCTCAAACCCATCGAGGAGCGGACGCGCTCGGCAACGGAGCTGGTGGACCTGATGCGCGAGCGCCTCAAGGCGATTCCCGGTATCGATCTGGCCGTGAGCCTGCCGGGCGTCGGCGACGGTAAGCCGGTTCAGATCAGCGTCCAGGGACCGAACCTCGACGAACTGGCCCGGATCGCAAACGAGACGGCGGCCATCATGGGGAAGGTGCCGGGCGTGGTCGACATGGAGTCGAGCCTGAAGGCGGCCCGCCCCACCATCGCAGTCAGCCTTGATCGCGAGCTGGCGAGCGATCTCGGGGTGAGCCTGCAGCAGGTTTCCGACACGCTCAGGCCATTGTTGTCCGGCGAGGATGCAAGCAGCTTCCGCGCGCCGAACGGCGAGAACTACGATGTCAACGTGCGCCTGCCCGAGACGGGGCGCGAGTCCCGCGAAGACCTGTCTCGGCTCTATCTCGCCAGCAGGCTGTCGAACGAGGACGGCACGCCGCGCATGGTCGCGCTGCGGGAGGTGGCGAAGCTGGAGCCTGGCGTCGGCCCGTCCCAGATCAATCGGCGCGATCTCGCGCGGGAGGTGCAGATCACGGCCAACGTCAGCGGCAGGGCCGCGGGCGACGTCACGAGCGAGATCAAGGCCGCGCTCAAGGAGGTGAAGCTGCCGGCGGGCTATCAGTACGTGTCCGGCGGATCGGCGAAGAACATCGAGGAGACTTCCGGTTACGCGGGGTCGGCGCTGCTTCTGGCCGTGATCTTCATCTACATCATCCTGGCGTCGCAGTTCGGCAGCTTCCTGCAGCCGCTCGCCATCATGGCGTCGCTTCCGCTGTCGCTGGTCGGCGTGTTCCTCGGTCTGCTGGCCTGGGGATCGACCCTCAACATGATGTCCGCGATCGGCTTCATCATGCTGATGGGTCTCGTGGTGAAGAACGCGATCCTGCTGGTGGACTTCGTCAACCAAGCCCGTAAGGGCGGCATGGAACGCTCAGCCGCAATCATGCAGGCTACCGAGGTGCGCCTGCGGCCCATCCTGATGACGACGCTCGCCATGATCTTCGGCATGCTGCCGATGGCCTTGGGGCTGGGCGAGGGCGGGGCGCAACGCGCCGGCATGGCACATGCCGTGATCGGAGGCCTGATCAGCTCGACCGTTCTCACGCTGGTGGTGGTGCCGGTGGTGCTCACCCTGCTCGAGGACATGGCATACAAGCTCGGCTTCGGACGAAAATCTGATGTCGCGCCTGTCACGGAGGATGCCGGTCCGGCGCTGTTGGCGGCGGAGTAGCGGAGGCTGGCGCCGTCCGGAATCGACATGGAAAGGGTGCGCAAGAGCGCATCCTTTCGCCTTTGAAGGAATGCAACGCCGGGAAATCGAAAAGACGCTGCGAATCTCGTCAGACCTGTCGGGTCCCACGGTAACGGGCGAAGGTTCTTTGTCCTTCAGCCCCGAACAGAACAACGTCGTAGGTGTCGTTCTCGACGCCATCGACTTCCATTCCCGGTGATCCGACGGGCATGCCGGGAACCGCGAGACCCTTGGCATGAGGCTTCTCGGCAAGGAGGCGCTTGATCGCGTCCGCGGGAACATGCCCCTCGATGACGTAGCCGCCGACCTCGGCCGTATGGCAGGATGCGAGAGATTGGGGCACGCCGAGGCGGACCTTGAGGCGGTTCACCTCGGGTGACTCGACCACCTCCACCGGGAAACCTGCGGCGCGGACGTGGTCGACCCAAGCGCCACAGCAGCCACAGTTTGGATCCTTGGTGACCACCAGCTTCGGCTGGGATTCTGTTGCCGCCGCGGCGACGGCGGACATGGCGATAGGGGTGGCGGCAAGGCCGACGAGAAGCGCTCGCCGGTTGACCGTCGGATTGCTTTTCATGATGTGAGCCTCACTGCTTGGCGTTCTCCTACGCCTTCATGATGTCCCGGGCGAGTTGGCGGATCTTCATGCCCTTGCCAATGGCCGCGGTAACCTTGGTTATACGCGACCTGGTGAATGGCGATTGCGCTGCACACGACATCGCGAACCATGTTGCTTGTATAGGCCATCGCCGTGTCGCAGTATCCCGGATCATTGCATCGATTTCGAATTAGAGCCCATGAACTTGGGTTTTCAGGAGCCGCGACTCAATAGGGCTTCTTGTCCACCCGGGATTGGCAGCAGTCACGTGCTCCGCTCGCAGGATCGGACGATCTCGGTTCAGAGGCAGCCCGGAGGATCCCTCTGATGCCAGCGGTTGGAGTATCCGCATACATGTCCTGGCCCCTTCGCATTTGCGGCCAAGCCTCGTCCACGCGTATTGGACACTATAGCGTTGGCTTTAATGTAATTATGCTCCAAAATCGGGAGGCCAGCCAATTCTGAACAGTTGTTCATTTGAACATGCCGAGTTCTCGCTTCTCCTCCGACCAGGTTTGCCCATCGATGGGGCTCAATAAGTCTTCATGCGAGGGTGGTCTCTTCATATCATTCCTGCGATCCTTCAGTATAAGGGAACATCATCCCTGAATTTGTCGTTGATCCCCCACTGATGCGGCTCGAGTAGGCCGCTCATGTTTTGGGAGGTTACACATGCGCATAGCATTTCTGACAACAGTCGCCGCTGCCGCTTTCTCACTGAGCCTTGCGGCCGTGGCTCAGACGAGCGGCGGTGCATCGGGCGGTACTTCGGGCGGTACGTCGGGTGGGACGTCGGGCGGGACGACCGTTGCTCCCAGCACATCCGGCGGAGCTTCGGGTGGCGCTTCGGGCACGACGGGCGGCAGCACGGGTAGTGCGTCGGGAACCACCTCGGGCGGCGCTTCCGGCACCACGTCCGGTGGAACCTCCTCAGGCACATCGGGCGGCACGTCCGGCGGGGTCTCCGGAACGACCTCGGGCAGCGGCTCTGGCGGGGCGGCAAGCGGCACGTCGGGTGGAACCTCTGGCGGAGCCTCCGGCAGCACCTCCGGCACGGCGTCTGGAACCACGGGTGGTGGCAACACCAACGTCAACATCAACCTGTCGGGCGAGCAGCGCACCCGAGCCGTTGAGACGCTCCGCAGCGTGAATGTGAGGCCGGTGCAGCAGAACATCAGCATCTCGGTGGGGCAGACGGTCCCGACTACGGTAACCGAGCTGGTCGACTGCCCGACAACGCTCGAGAGCCTGATCACCGGCATCCGTGAGTGTAAGGTCGTGCTGGTCGGCGATCGGTACTACATCGTCGAGGGTAGCTCCCGCCGCGTCGTTACCGTGATCGAGCGGTAAACCTTCGCAAGAGACTGGTCCGCCTTGCGGACCTTCTTCACCCCGCGGTGCTCACGTGCCGCGGGGTTTCGCTGTCGCTGCGGGCTGAGAATGGCGCCGCTGATGAACCATCGCTTTCCGGCTGGGTTGGACAGCTAGGCCGCGCAGTCCGAGGAGACTGTCGGACCATCCAACTCTCAATGAGGAGGTGCATATGGCTGAGACATATCGAGGCGGCGCTTCGCGTCTGGGCTCCGGAACCGGAATGGGATCTCCAGCCTACGGGATGGACGATCAAAGAAGAGCGATCTCGCCGGATTACGATGAAGACCTGGAGGGTTACGACTACGACCAATGGGGTGATTACGACGAGCGCCAGAGGACCCGCACCGGCCTCGCCCTTGATGACGGTATCATCCTGCTCGGCATTCTTCTCGGGGGAACGGCAGGATACATGATCGCATCCTCAGTTCGCACGGATCAGGTCGGCAGCAAAGCCCGGAGACGGTTCGGGCGGTCGGGCGACAGCCAGTACTCGGGCCACCGGGACCAAAGGAGATCCTAAAGTTCCGTCGAGCATGACGAAACGACGGATCTGATCGCGTCCAATAAGGTCGAAAGCACGGCGGTCTACAATCGCAGCGGCGAAAAGCTCGGTGAAGTGTACAACTTCATGGTCGGCAAGCGATCGGGCCAGGTTGCCTATGCCGTGATGAGCTTCGGCGGCTTCCTGGGGATCGGCCAGAAATATCATCCGCTTCCGTGGAACATGCTGACCTACGACACGAGCAAGAAGGGCTACGTGGTTGACGTCGACAAGGAGCAGCTGATGGGAGCTCCGAGCTATGGAGCAGGCGAGGAGCCATTCTCTCAGCCGGATTACGGAAAGCACGTGCGGGACTATTGGGCCTCCCGCGGGTCACGATCGGCAGTGATCGGATAATTCATGCGATGAGGCCTGCCATTCCCGAGAGTGGCAGGCCTCACCGCTCTCTGCCCCACCTCAAGAGATGAAATCAACGGTCCGACAGCCGAGCCTGCTCGTCGGCGTCGTGCCAGATGACGGTCTATGCCTTGGTGGAAGGCGAGGTGAATGTCATCGTGAAGATCTGTCCGGCGATCGCGCCGCCGAGTTCTGGCGTGACGTTCAGAGGTGTGCAGGCATCGAGAGATGCCAGGATCCGGCTCATGATGATCTTCCGCTCCTCCACGTCGCCGTTGAAGGTGGAGTAGGTGATGCGGGGCTTCCCGAGCACTTCGCCGTTACGCTTGAAGCTGAAGCGGATCGTGACCTGAAAATTCTGGGTATCCGGTGGTGGATTCCAACAGGACCAGAGGGCCTCTCCCATTTTCCGGATGGTGTTGACCGGCGGCCCGACCGGGGCCTGTTGCGAGATGGCGGATGTGATCCCCAAGGCAGACAGTGCGAGACCGACAAGAAACCGTTTCATGATGCCCTCCGCGCGGGACCTTAGCAGCCGTCGGAAGCGAGTCCAGTGCGACCTTCGGGGCGCGCTGGCCTGTCCTGACCGCGGGCTGCCTTTTGCGGAGACTCCACGGATCGACCTCTAGAAAACGCCCGGTCTTCACTGCGGGTCTCGTGCAGGCGTATGTCTGAGAGGCGGATGGCTTCGTTGGCTGCCGCCAGCTCGACCCGCAGCCGCTCGATCTCGTCGGCAGCCTCGCCCAGCATCCGCGTCGCGTCGTCGTTCAGGCGGGTGAACCCGGTTGTCGACGGCAGGGCCATGTCCGCCGTGAATCGCAACCGTTCTACTATATCCTTGGTGTCGTTGCTCATGCCCTTTTAAATGGCACGGCTATGGTGAAGGGAAAGTTTCTCAACTCGCCGACTGAAATAACACGTTATTGCGTAGCGCGTAATTTCATGTCGACGGCGAGCCGAGCGGCACTGACCCAGCATCAAGGCGCCTCGAAAGCGATGGCGAGGGCAGCAAGGGTCAGGAGCGCTGAAATAAGCCAGTGCCAGTGAAGGATCAGCAACCCGCCCTCCTTGCATTCGGGGTCACAAGGAGGAGGTTAGTCCATGCCGCGACAGGTGTGGTTGGACGATGGTCTTAGACCGTGGGCCTACCCGAAATGGGCAGGCTGCCGCGACCGGGCAGAGCGGCACTCGAGCCGTTCCGTAGATTTGTCTTGCCTGTTCGAGCGGCGAACGGTTGTCTTGTCAAAGGCTTTGCATTACGGCACGAATTCACAAGAACTAAGATGATTTTCTCCAGGAGAACGAAGATGCGCCGCGCCGTCTCGACTGCAATTCTCGTGCTGGGACTCGCAGCACAGGCTCACGCGCAAACGGGACCTGCTCCCGCCGCTGACGCCGCGCCCGTATCCCGTGCGGAGATCCGCGAGTTGATCGAAGCCGCCCAGGCGACTGCCAAGGCCTCCCGCGAGAATGTCGACTATGCGCGCGTGATGCCGGATCTCCTCTACCAGATCCTGGCAAAGCTCGACAAAATCGAAGACAAGCTCGACAAGGTCGAGAATGCGGTGAAGGCCAATCAGCGCAAGCGCTGAGACGCGGAGCCGGACGTGCGACCCCACCGGGCCGCGCTAATCCACATAGCCGAAGGCGCCTTCCGAGGCGCCGCGCTTCCAATAGTTCAGCACGTACATCTGCTCGCGGTCGAGGCGATGCTGGGTGCGCATGTGGTTGCGGATCGAGCGCGCGACGGATCCTTCGGCGCCCGCCCATACGAAGACACGTGCGTCCGAGGGCCATGAGGCGGCTTTCACCGCATCCTGTAGGGCTGAGGTCGTGCCGGGATGGGCGCCGTTCGGGCAGAGCCATGTGACTTCCACACCTTCCGGGCGGGCAAGAGCCTGCATTTCCGTCTCGTCGGGGATTTCGATGAACACCTGGCCGCGCGCGGTTGGCGGCAGGTGCTCCATGATGAAGGCGAGGGCCGGCAGGGCGGTGTGGTCACCCGCGAACAGATACCAGTCGATATTCTGCGTGGTGGGACAGCCCGGCCCCCATATTCCCACGACATCGCCGGGTTGAGCACGGGCGGCCCATGCGGAGGCGACGCCGCGGTCCCCATGCATGACGAAATCCACATGCAGTTCCGCAGCCGCCTTGTCGAAGCGGCGTACGCTGTAGGTGCGCATCACGGGACGTCTTTCGATGGCCGGCCAGACGAGCCGTCCGTCGAACCCGATGGTCGGCCATTCCGGTTCGGCCAGATGCTTCGGCGGGATCAGGAGTTTGACATACGGGCCGAGCGCATTCGTCGGCACGTCAAAATCGGCGAGATCCTGTCCTCCGAGGACGATTCTGCGCATGCGGGGTGTCAGATCAATCGTCCGCACGACATGGAGTATGCAGAGTTGCAGCCTGGTCTCTTTCTGAGCGGGAGCCTTGGTTGCGTCCGACATGCGGGGATCCTTTCAGGATGGGGATTCAGCGCTCGCGCCGGGTGAGGTGCCAGATCAGGTAGGGAACGCCGATCAGGGCAGCCACGAGGCCCACGGGAAGCTGGAACGAGAAGATGACCATGCGACCGAGCCAGTCGGCCGCCACCATGAGGATGGCGCCGAGAAGGGCGGCGCCGATCAATTGCTCGAATGCGCGCCGCATCCCGAGCACCCGCGCCAGATGGGGACCGACGAGGCCGGCGAAAGTGAGCGGACCGACAACCAGCACGGAGGCCGCCGTCAACATGGATGCCAGCAACATCACGGCAAGGCGTGCGGCACCGAGTTCGACGCCGAGCTCCCGCGACGCCTCGTCCCCGAGGGGCAGGATGTCGAGCCAGCGCGAGGTCAGAGGCGTCGCGAGGAACAGCGGGACGGCGATCGCGAACGTCATCCAGGCCAGGGAGGCGTCGGCCCGGTAGGTCGAGCCCGCCATCCAGGCGAGAAGCTGGGAAGCCCTTGGGTCGCCGAGCGCCAGGAAGCTGACCACGATCGCATCGAGGAGCGCGCTCAAGGCGATGCCGGTCAGCAGGAGCTGATCCGGGGCAAAGCGGGCTCGCGTGCCACGCCACAGCAGGAGCGCCAGAACCGCGAAAGCGCCGGCGAGGCCGAGAGCCAGTTGCAGTGCGCGCCCGGGAGCGGCGCTGATGACCATGCTCGCCAAGATCCCAAGCGCCACCCCTGTGCCGATGCCGAGCACTTCCGGGCTCGCGATGGGATTGCGCGTCAGCCGCTGCAGCAGGACGCCTGCCATGCCAAGCATGGCTCCGGCGAGGAGTGCGACAGCGACACGAGGCACCCTCCAGGGGGCAAGGGTGGCAAACTCCTCCCCGAAGGCCAAAGACCATCCGTCGGGAGTTCGGCCGAGGAAAACCGCCATGAGAACGGCGGCGATCAGGATTCCGCCGAAGGCCGAAAAGCCGAGAGGACGTTTTCCGATGCGTGACGTAGCATGAATATCCGTGGCCCAGTCATTGCCCGCCGAGCGCAACTGCGGCAGCAGCCACAGGAGCAGGGGCGCGCCGAACAGGGCCGTTACGGCTCCCGTCGGCAGAAAATCGGCGAAATGATCGCCAGCGGCCTGAACGGCCTGATCGACGAGGACGAGGAGCCCGCCACCCAACAGAGGGGAGAGGATCAGACGGTCCCGGAGCTGCCGGGCCCCCGAGAGGCGGGCGATCTGCGGCGCGGCAAGCCCGATGAAGCCGATGACGCCGACAGCCGATGTGACGAAAGCGGTCAACAGGACAGCGAGAAGGAGGGCGCCTGCGCGCAGCGCCTGCAGGGATACGCCGAGACTGCTGGCGCTCGCGTCATCCAGAGCCATGACGCTCAAGGGGCGCACGAGCAGGGCCGCGACGATTCCCCCGATGAGGAGGCGCGGGAGGAGATAGGCAACGGCGGACCAGTCCTGCTGGGCGACCGAGCCCGCTCCCCAGATGAACAGGGAGGTGACGTATTCCTGGTTCAGGAGTTTCAAGGCAACGGAGAGAGCGCCGCAGAATAGGCCGACCACCAGTCCCGTCAGCACCAATGTGAGGGAGGAAAACCCTCTTTTCGCGGCGACGGCGAAGATCAGCGCCGTCACGGCCACGGCCCCGGCAATGGCGACGATCTCCCGGCTCGCACCCAGAAGCGCGGGGGCCCAGATGGCTGCCATCACAAGCGTGAGCTGGGCGCCCGCCTCGACGCCGAGGGTCGTCGGGGAGGCGAGGGGGTTGCGCAAAACATGCTGAAACAAGGCGCCTGCCAGCCCCAGACCTGTCCCGCAGAGAAACGCCGTCATCAGGCGCGGCAGGGCGCTGAAATGGAACAGGAGCTGGCGCACGTCGTCCGCCGAAGGCTGCAAGGCGGCCTGGAACCAGAGGGCAGGCGGCAGCTGGCGAGCGAGCTGCACGGCGCTCAGCACAAGCGCGAGGCTCAGGATCGCACCTGCCAGTCCGACGGCGCCGCCTCTGGTCCGGCTAGCTTGCACGGGCAGGCTCATGGGCAAGAAGATTTTGGCTCAACAGGCGCGCAAAGCGTCCGGCCGCGACGACGTCGCCGAACGCCCAGGCGGTCGGCAGGGTCGTGATCCGTCCGGCCCGAACGAAAGGCAGGTTCTGCCACAGGCCCGGCCCCTCCCTGTTGACCGGAGCATCGGCAGGGATGGGTTCGATCGCGACGAGCTGCGCGTCCGGGTAGGCTGCCAGATCGGAGACGCCCACGAGGCTGAAGCCCCAATAATTCGTCGGGCGGTCCCAGGCGTTCGGCACGCCAATACGGTTCAGCACATCGCCGAAGAGACTATTGGCGCCATAGATCCGCACATGGCGTGCATCCATGAAACCGGCGAGGAGGAGCGGGCGCAAAGCACGGCCCACGAGCGCGCGCCGGGCGGCGTCGAAGGTGGCATCCGCTTCGGCCAGCACGGCCTCCGCCCGGCTCTCCACGCCGAGCTCCCGGGCGATGTCGCGCATGATCCGGCGGGACTGCTCCAACGGTTCTCCAGAGGCCGTATAGGTGGCATAGGAGCGCGTCGGCGCAATGCGCTCCAGAAGCGGGCGGACGCTTTCGCTGAAGGGTGTCGTGATAATCAGATCGGGCTCGAGCGCAGCGATCACTTCGAGGTTCGGCTCGGTGCGCAGGCCGATATCCTGGACTCCCGGAGGCACAGGAGGCTCGGCCGCCCATCGACGATAAAGATCGATCTCCGCAATGCCGACCGGTTCGATGCCGAGAGCAAGCACGGTCGAGGTCAGACCCCAATCGAGAACGGCGACGCGGCTCGGGCGCCCAGTGCTCCGTGCGCCGACGGGGAGAGCTTGCGAAAGCAGGAGGGCTGCGATCAGCTCGCGCCGGTTGAGGCTCCGAGTCATCGCGCGAATCCGATGGGCGCTTCGGTGACGGGATGGCGGATCACCTCCATGGGGATGCCGTAGACCATCTCTAAAACGTCGGAGTGCATGATGTCGCCGGGCGTTCCGCGCATGCGGATCGCGCCCTTTTGCAGGGCGATCAGCTCGTCGCAGAAGCGCGCCGCCATGTTGATGTCGTGCAGGACGGCGACAACGCCCAGATTCCGGCTGCGGCTCAGGCTCCGCAGAAGGCGCAGGACCTCCATCTGATGGGCGAGATCGAGGGCCGAGGTGGGCTCGTCGAGAAGAATGACGCCGCTGTTCTGGGCCACCAGCATCGCGACCCAGGCGCGCTGGCGCTCGCCGCCCGAAAGGGTGTCCACCAGCCGGTCGGCGAAGGGCTCCACCTGGGCGAGGCTCATGGCCTCGGCCACGTGCCGGTGATCCTCGGGAGAGACGCGGCCAAGAGGGCCATGCCACGGATAGCGCCCGAAACGCACGAGTTCTCGGACCGTCAGGCTCGTCGTGACGGGGGTATGCTGGGGAAGGTAGGCAACATGCCTCGCAAAGGCGCGGGCGCCGAAATCCTGGATCGGAGTTCCGGCGAAGCGGATCGCGCCGCCGCTCGGCGGCATCTGCCGGGCCAGCAGCTTGAGGAGAGTCGACTTGCCCGACCCGTTATGGCCGATGATCCCGTAGACGCGCCCCCGCCCGAAAGCGAGCGAGGTCGGCTGAAGGAGCGCATGCCCCTCGATGGAGAGGTGAGCCCCCTCCATCTCGAGGACGGCGTCGGCCCCGCCGGGACGCCCGGCGAAGGTCTCGGCCGTTCTGCGCCGGAACGGGGCGTTCATCACCACTTGTAGCTCGCGCTCACGGTTGCCCTGCGGCGGTCGCCGTAGAAGCACGCGTTGGGTGAGGAGCAGGAGCCCACATAGACCTCGTCGAACAGGTTCGACACGTTCAAGGCAAAGCGCCAGTTGTCGCGCTCGTAATGAACGGCGGCATCGGCGACCGTGTAGCTCGGCACCTTCAGGGTGTTGGCCTCGTCCGCATAGGAGCTGCCGACGAAGCGGACGCCTGCGCCTACACCGAAGCCCTTGAGAGCTCCTTCCTGCACGGTGTAGTCGAGCCAGAGCGATCCGAAAGTCTCCGGCACGCCCGCCGGAACCCGGCCGATGCGGGACGGGTCCAGGTCCTTCGTGGTCTCAAGGTCATAGATCGTGTAGGCGCCCACGAGGTTGAGCCCCTCCATCAGATTGGCGTTGGCCTCGAACTCCACGCCCCGGGAGCGCACCTCTCCGGTCTGCACCTGATTGAGGACATTGGCCGGATCGGTCGTCAGCACGTTCTGGCGCGTCAGGTCGAACAGGGCCACGCCGATGAAGCTGCGGGATCCTACGGGCTGGTACTTGACGCCCACCTCGATCTGCTCGCCGGTCTCGGGCTCGAGGGGGCGCTGGGTGGCGCTGTTGGTGCCGATCAGCGGGTTGAAGGAGCGCGAATAGCTCGCATAGGGCGCAAGTCCGATATCGCTCGTGTAGACGAGGCCGACGCGTCCGCTGAACTTGCGGTCGTCGCCTTCCGTGCTGGCGGACGGGAACAGGTAATTGGTCGTGTCCGTGTTGACCCAGTCATGCCGCCCGCTCAGCACCAGGGTGAAGCGGTCGAACTTGATCTGGTCCTGCACATAGGCGCCGAGCTGGTTCTGAACGATGTTGTTGAGGGTATAGCGCGAGGTCGTCGGCAGGGTGGGCGTATAGATCGGATTGAGCAGGTCGAGGGGCGGGCCCATCTCGAAACCCTGCTCGTCGTCGATCCGGTAGCGCTTGTAGTCGAGCCCCATGAGAAGGATGTGGCTCAGCGGGCCGGTGGCGAACTTCACCTCCGCATGGTTGTCGACCGTGAACAGGCCGACGCGGGGCTTGGTGACGAAGTTGCCGCGCGCCAGAAGCGCCTGAGTCGCCGTCGGCACGGCCGCGTAGCCGAGGCCGTAAAGGTTCGTGAAATCGATGCTGAGAGCGTTGTAGCGCAGGTTCTGGCGCACCGTCCAAGCGTCGTTGAAACGATGCTCGAACTGATAGCCGATCATCGCCTGCTCGCGCTCGAAGGAATCGAAGCCCGGATTGCTGGTGAACAACTGTGTCGGAATGCGTCCGAAGGGGGCCGGGACCACCGTTCCCTCATAGGGAAGAAAGTTCTGGCCGTTGGTTTTGTCCCGCTGGTAGGAGCCGAGGATCGTCAGGGTCGTGTCGGCGGAAGGCTTCCAGGTCAGGCTCGGCGCGATGAAGGCGCGGTCGTCCCTGGTGTAGTCCGTCTGGGTGTCGCCGATCTTGCCGAGCCCGGTGAGCCGGTAGAAGAACTGGCTGCCGTCACCGCCCGTAGCGACCGGGCCGCTCAGGTCGAAGGCGCCGAAAACATTGCCGAACGAGTTGACGCCCACATCGACCCGGCGGAGCGGCTCGCTCGTGGGCATCTTGCTGATGGCGTTGATGAGGCCGCCCGGGTTCGTGCCGCCGTAGAGGACCGAGGAGGGGCCGCGCAGAACCTCGATGCGTTCGAGGCCGTAGGGTTCGAGCCTGAAGGTGGCGAAGGACGTCGAGAAGAGCTGCAGGCCGTTCAGGTAATAGCCTGTCGCCTGGGCCGTGAAGCCGCGGATGAGGAACCAGTCATTGCGGACGTCGCCGCCGAAGGTTTCCGAGCGAATGCCGGGCGAGTAGCGCGTCGCCTCCACCACCGACTGAGCCCCTTGCTCCTCGATCTGCTCGCGTCCGACCACCGAGACGGCCTGGGGCGTCTCGATGATGGGCGTATCCGTCTTGCTGCCGCTCGCGCTGCGGGTCGCCACATAGCCCTGGACCGGGCCCGTCGCGGTCTCGCCGCGCTCGGTGACCGTCACCGTCTCGAGGGCGATCTCGCCGTTCGGCTGGGCGATTGCCGTCTGCGCCGTCGCATGGGTCACGGAGAGACCGAGACCTCCCAAAGCCGTCGTGGCGAGGAGGCCCCAGAGCCCAGCTTTGCGGCGCGAGAGCCGCTTGGTCGAATTCGGATACGCACTCATTGTCTGTCCTTCCGGACGCGGTTCAAGGCCGCGCCTGTGATGCCTCTTGTCGAATGATGGGGCCGGGGCCCTCTTGTTGCTCGATGGCTTGCCAAGCCTTCCGCGTGCGTGCCCGTTCTCCTCAGCGCAGGTCGAACCGCAGCGGCACGGCGAAGGTGAACTGCTGCTGGGGAAGGGCGTCCGGCGCCGGAGGCAGGGAGGTTCCGGGCGCTGTGGCGGCCAGTGCGGCCTGATCGAGAGCGGGATGTCCGGCGCTGCGCACGAGTGCGGCACCGACGATCCGACCATTGCGCAGCATGGTAAAACGGACGGTTGCGACACCCTCGATCCCCTGCGCTTTCGGGCCCTCCGGATAGCGCAGGCGCCTTCTCAGGGTGGAGCTTAGTTGCGCCGCATAGCGGTTGAGAACGTTCGGGTCCGCCGAGGCCGCTGCACCGCCCGTGTTCTCCCGCGACGAGGAGGCCTGCCCCTGGCGTGGAGTGGACGGAGCTGACCTCTGCTCGGCAACCGCCTTGCGCGGGGCAGGGCGCGGCTTCGGCTCCACCTTTTTCGGTGCCGGCGGCTTCTTGGGCTTCGGGGCGGGCTTCTGCTCCAGTGTCTTCGCCACGACCGTTTCATCGGGCGGAGGAAGGGCCGCGACGACCTCGGGTTCCGGAGCCGCTTCCGCCTCGACGGGCGCCGCATCCGCGGGCACGGCCTCGGCGGTTTCTGCTTCTGCCACCACTTCGGGCTGGACGGCCTCGTTCATTTCCATCGGGACGGCTTCGGCGGTCTCCTGCGGAAGAACCTCGGTCATTTCCTCCGGTGGAAGCACCTCCTCCGGCGGCAGGGCTTCGGCCGTGACGGGCTCGGGAGGCTGAACCTCCGCCGCCTCGGCCAGAACATCGGCCGGGGCCGCCGCTTCCGCTGGCGCGAGGGCTTCGGCGGTTTCCATGGCGGGCGCCAGATCGATGGTGATTTCCTGCTCGCCGGGTGGAGCCTGAACGTCCCGGGACGGCCAGAGCGCGAGGGCTCCCAGCGCGCCGGCATGGAGAGAGAGCGCAACGAGGAAGGCTGCACCGAGGCGACCTTGGTCCTTCGTCTCCCTGTCCTGAACCAATGTTTGCATTGTCTCGGGCTTTACTGCGCCGTCGGGCTCGGTGCCTGGGCGATCAGGGACACCTTGCTGAAGCCTGCCGCGCTGACCTGGCCCATGATCTCGATGACACGGCCGTAGGGCACACTCCGGTCTCCGCGCACCAGCACGATCTGGGCCGGGTCCTGAGCTGCAAGCTCCTTGAGGCGCGGCACGATCGTCTCGGGCAGGAGCGGCTCCTTGTCGAGGAAGGGCTGCCCGTTCTCGTCGATGCTGACGACGACCGGTTGCTTCGGCTGCGAGACCTTCGGTGCCGCCGTCTTCGGCAGCTGCACCGGTACGCCGACCGTCATGAGAGGCGCGGCGACCATGAAAATGATGAGAAGCACCAGCATCACGTCGACGAGCGGCGTGACGTTGATCTCGGAAAGAGGTGTGGCGCCGAACTCGTCGTCCGGCTCACCTGAGCGGAGCGGTCCCATGCCCATTATTCGGCGGCCTCTGCGCGGACATGGGGCTTGCGGTCACGGGCAAGACGGTCGCCCAGAGCCGTGATGCCCGCAGCGAACGATTGCTGCACGCGGCCGAGATCGGTGGTGAGCTTGTTGTAGGCAATCACCGCCGGGATGGCGGCCACGAGGCCGATGGCAGTCGCGAACAGGGCTTCGGCAATGCCGGGAGCCACGACGGACAGGCTCGTATCCTGACTCTTCGCAATTGCGGAGAATGAATTCATGATTCCCCACACCGTGCCGAACAGGCCTATGAAGGGCGCTGCGGATCCTGTGGTGGCAAGAAAGGCGAGGCCCGGCTGGAGACGGCGCATATCCACGGCAAGCGCGGCCCGCATGGCGCGCTCGATCCGCTCCCGCCGCTCTGCCCGGGACTCGGACGCGTCCTGGTCGCGCCAAGCCTCGTGGCCGGCCGCCACGATGCGCCCGGCGGGGCCCGGGATTTGCGGATGGAGCCTCTCGCCGGAACGGGCAGCGGCCTCGAAGGCGCGAGCCTGGCGCCGCACCCTCACGAGGCGCACGAGTTTGTCGATGATGATCGTCCAGCAGCCGAGCGACGCCAGGACGAGCAGGATCATGACCCCTTTGACGATGGGGTCGGCCTGAAGGAACAGGCCGAGGAAGGACAGATCATGCGGCGCGGTGGGGGCGATCTCGTTCATGATTGCGGCCTCACTTCTCGAAGGGAACGTTGTCGACCTTGGAGGCGGTCTCGATGGCGGCGAGGCACTGCTCACGGTCGCTGGCCGCGCCCTCGCAGGCCATCACATCGTTGAGGAGGATGCGCCCGAAGCGCGGGCATGAGAGGCCGGCGAAGTCGAACAGCTTGATGAGCGTCTTCTTCTCCGGAACGGGCCCGATCTCCACGGCCAGACGCTTGGCCGCCACACCGTCGGTGTCGAGCGCGAACAGATCGAGCTTGAGCGAGCGCCAGCCCGCTCCCTGACGGTTGTTGATCAGGAAATACGCCCGGCAGCTGTCGCCTGCATTCTCCAGCCGGTTCAGTTCGACCCGCAGAGGAGACGCTGGCGTCTTTTCCTGTGCCCAGGCGGCTCCACCGATGCCGAGCGATAGAGCCGCAAAGGCGGCGACGAGTTTGGTGCGACGGGTGAGAGCGGTCGTGCCGGAGGCTTGAGGGTTTGTTCCCATGAGAAGCGTCGTTTCACTCTTCTTGTGGTCGAGCGCGTCTACCGCGACGCGAGCATGCAGCCGCCCGCGCCCGGCGCCATCAGCGCTGGCGTGTTGTCAGGATAGTCAGGTCAAGCAATCGAGCGGCGCTGAAACAGGTTCCTGCGCCACGTCTCGAATATCTGAAAGAAGACATTCTGATCAAGGGCTTAGCGAAAAGTCAGAGCGGTTCTAAAAGAGACCTTACAGCCTTGAGTTCGATAGGAATTTCGCCTCTTTAAAATGGCTGTAAGGTGCTTTTTTGAAGGATTTCGGCGCTCGGGATCCGAGGAAATGCCGTGTCGCGGTCTGTCCTGTCGGTGGGCTTTGCCACCAAGGCGCGGCTGTCGCGGCCGCCATGGAAGAGGATAATTCACATTCCGTGTCTTGGTGGAATATGCTTGGCCGTAAGGATGAAATATGCACCCGACGATAATGCCTATCGCACGGGTCGAAGGTCGTCTTAAACTCGATCAGACAGGCTCTCGAAAGCCGAAGAGGGAGGAAATAATGTTGCGAAGAACTTTTGTCGGGATCGTCAGTGCTGCGGCGCTCACGCTGGGCCTCGGTGGCGCGGTGTCGGCTCAGGAGACGATGAAAGTCGGTCTGATCCTGCCTATGACGGGACCGTTCGCATCGACCGGGCGCCAGATCGAGGCCGCTGCGAAGCTGTACATGCAGCAGAACGGCGACACGGTCGCGGGCAAGAAGATCCAGTTGATCGTGAAGGACGATACCGGCGTTGCCGACGTGACGAAGCGGCTTGCGCAGGAGCTGATCGTCAACGACAAGGTAGGCGTCATCGCTGGTTTCGGCCTCACGCCTCTTGCTCTGGCAACCGCGCCGCTCGCGACGCAGGCGAAGGTCCCGGCCGTCGTCATGGCGGCTGCGACGTCGACGATTACGGAGGCTTCACCCTTCATCGTGCGCACCAGCGGCACTCTCCCGCAGAATGCCATGCCCATGGCGGAGTGGGCCTCGCAGAACGGTATCAAGAAGGTCGTGACCCTCGTGTCCGATTACGGGCCGGGCATCGATGCCGAGAAGGCGTTTTCGGGCGCCTTCACCAAGGCGGGCGGTCAGGTGGGAAACCTGCGCGTTCCGCTGCAGAACCCAGATTTCTCGCCATTCCTCCAGAAGGTGGCCGATGCCAAGCCGGATGCGCTCTTCGTGTTCGTTCCCTCGGGTGTCGGGGCGCAGTTCATGAAGCAGTTCGTCGAGCGCGGGCTCGACAAGGGCGGCATCAAGCTGATCGCTACCGGCGACGTGACGGATGACGACATTCTGAACGGCATGGGCGACGTAGCGCTCGGCACGATCACCACGCACTACTATTCGGCCGCCCACGACAGCCCGGAGAACAAGGCGTTCGTCGATGCCTTCAAGAAGGCGAACAATGGCATGCGGCCGAACTTCATGGCCGTCGGCGGCTATGACGGTATGCACCTGATTTACGAGGGGCTGAAAAAGACGAACGGCGCCGGCGGTCAGGCTCTGGTCGATGCCATGAAGGGCATGAGCTGGACGAGCCCGCGCGGCCCGATCACGATCGACGCCCAGACCCGGGACATCATTCAGAATGTCTATGTCCGCAAAGTCGAGCGGGTGAACGGCGAGCTCTACAATGTGGAATTCGCGACGATCGAGGACGTCAAGGACCCGGTCAAGGCTGCCAAGTCGAACTGAGTTCACGCTGAAAGGAGGCGCCGTCCCCGTTGGCGGCGCCTCTCACGTTTTTCGGAGTACGCGGTGCTGACCATTCTCTTCGACGGTGTCGCCTATGGCATGCTGCTGTTCGTGCTTGCCTGCGGCCTTGCCGTGACGCTCGGGTTGATGAACTTCGTCAATCTGGCGCATGGCGCCTTCGCCATGGCGGGCGGCTACATCACGGCCGTTCTGATGAACCGTTACGGCGTACCGTTCCTCCTGACGCTTCCCTTGGCCTTTATCGGGCCGGCGCTGCTCGGGCTCGTGCTCGAGAGGACCCTTTATGTGCAGCTCTATGCCCGCAGCCATCTCGATCAGGTTCTGTTCTCCATCGGCCTCGTCTTCATGGCGGTGGCAGCCATCGACTACACGATGGGCTCGCAGCAGCAGCTGATCCAGCTTCCCGGCTGGCTGCAAGGGCGGGTCGATGTGCTCGGGGTGCAGGTCGGGCTCTACCGCAGCTTCATCATCGGCGTTTGCGGCGTTTTGGTCATTGCCCTGCAGCTGATCCTGACGCGGACCCGGTTCGGAAGCAGGCTGCGCGCCGCCGTGGACGATCCCCGCGTCGCGCGGGGCCTCGGGATCAATGTCAGCGCCATTTTCGCCACGACCTTCGCAGTCGGGTCGGGTTTGGCCGGGCTCGGGGGCGCGCTCGGCGCGGAGATCCTCGGGCTCGACCCGACCTTTCCCCTCAAGTTCATGATCTACTTCCTGATCGTCGTCACCGTCGGCGGCACGACCAGCATCACCGGACCCTTCCTGGCCTCGCTGCTTCTCGGCATCGCGGATGTCGCCGGCAAGTACTATCTGCCCGATTTCGGAGCGTTCATCATCTACACTCTCATGATCGTCGTTCTCGTGCTCCGCCCGCAAGGGCTCTTCGCCCACGGACGATGATCATGCAGGACAAGCCTTTCATGCCATCGCTTACTACCGATGAGGTCGCCACGTCCCTGCGCAGGAAGGGGCGCTGGGGACTGGGCGAAGTCCTCTTCTGGCTCGCCGCCGCGGCGACGCTCTTCTTTCTTCCCGAGCGCCATCTCATTCTCAACGAAATCGCCATCATCGGCCTCTTCGCCGTCTCCCTCGATCTGATCCTGGGTTATGCCGGCATCGTTTCCCTGGGCCATGCCGCGTTCTTCGGGGTTGGCGCCTATGTGGCCGGCATCTTCGCGAAGGAAATGACCGGTGATCCACTGACCGGTCTCGCCGTGGCAGGCGTGGCCGCGGCTCTCCTCGGTTTCGCAACGAGCTTCCTCGTGCTGCGCGGCGCGGACCTGACGCGGCTCATGGTGACCCTCGGCGTGGCGCTCGTCGCGGGCGAGATTGCCAATCAGGCCTCCTGGCTGACGGGTGGCGCAGATGGTCTGCAGGGTATCATGATGGGGCCCCTGCTCGGGATGTTCGAATTCGACATCTTCGGCACGACGGCCTATGCCTACAGCCTTGTGGTTCTCTTCGTCCTGTTCGTCGTGGCCCGGCGCATCGTTCATTCGCCCTTCGGGCTGTCCCTCCGCTCCATCCGCGACAACTCTCTGCGGGCTCGCGCCGTCGGCATTCCCGTGAATCGGCGTCTTGTAGCCATCTACACGATCTCCGCAGCCTACGCGGGCATCGCCGGCGGGTTGCTGGCGCAGACCACGCAGTTCGTGTCGCTGGACGTCTTGGCCTTCCACCGTTCGGCCGATGTCCTCCTCGTCCTCGTCATCGGGGGCGTGGGCTATCTCTATGGCGGGCTGATCGGCGCGGTGATCTTCAAGGTCCTGCAGGACATCCTCTCCAGCATGACACCGCAGTACTGGCAGTTCTGGATCGGGCTCATTCTCGTCGTCCTGGTACTGGCCGGGCGCGAGCGGCTGACCGAGCGGGCGCGATTCCTCGCAGGACGCCTCTTCGGACGTTCGGCCGGAGCACCCCGGACAGCGCCTGCACGGGAGGGCCGGCCGTGACTCCTGCACTGGAAACCATCGGACTGCAGAAGCGGTTCGGCGGCCTTACTGCCACCGATAACGTCTCGTTCCGGCTGGAGAAGGGTGCTCGTCATGCCCTCATCGGGCCCAACGGGGCCGGCAAGACCACCTTCATCAACCTGCTCACGGGCGTGATCCCGCCGACGAGCGGACGTATTCTCCTGGAGGGCGCGGACATTACCAGGCTGCGCCCGGAGCTTCGCGTTCAGCGCGGGCTTGCCCGCACGTTCCAGATCAACCAGCTCTTTCCGGCCATGACCCCGCTGGAGACCCTGGGCCTGGCGGTTTCGGAGCGCAAAGGGAGCGGGCGCGACTGGTGGCGGGTGTTCGGGAGCGACCGCGAAATCGTGGACGAGGTCGTCGGGATCGCGCAGCGGTTCCGCCTTGCCGACGTGCTGGACGAGCGCACCTCCAACCTGCCTTATGGAAAGCAGCGGCTCCTCGAGATCGCGGTCGCCTTCGCTTGCGAGCCCCGGGTGCTGCTTCTCGACGAACCGGCCGCCGGCGTGCCGGAGGCGGAGCGTCATGAACTGCTCGCGACGGTGGCCGCTCTCCCGCGGGACGTTTCCGTGCTTCTCATCGAGCACGATATGGACCTCGTCTTCAGTTTCGCCGAGCGCATTTCGGTGCTGGTGAACGGCGGTCTCTTCACGGAAGGCACAGTCGACGAGATTGCCGCGGATCCGCGCGTCCGCGCCGTTTACCTCGGGGAGAGCGTCGATGAATGATCTCCTGTCCCTGCGGCGGGTCTCGGCCGGATACGGGGATGCCGTCGTCATTTCGAACATCGATGTGGGCCTGAAGCAGGGCGAATCCCTCGCCGTTCTCGGGCGCAACGGAACCGGCAAGACGACGCTGATCAACACCATCGTCGGGGTCACCCGCCAGAAGGGCGGCATGATCGTCCTCGACGGCAGGGACCTTACCGGAGCACGCCCGGAGACCCGCGCGAAGGCCGGGATCGGGTGGGTTCCCCAGGAGCGCAACATCTTCAAGTCGCTCACGGTCGAGGAGAACCTGACTGCGGTCGCCCGCCCGGGACCGTGGACCCTTGCCCGTGCCTACGAACTCTTTCCCCTGTTGCGGGAGCGCCGCTCGAATCTCGGCAACCAGCTCTCTGGCGGAGAGCAGCAGATGCTGGCCGTTGCCCGCGCCCTCGTCCTCAATCCGAGAATCATGCTTCTCGACGAGCCGACGGAGGGATTGGCTCCCATCATCATCGAGGAATTGCTGGCGGCCCTGACCAAGGTCATTCGCGAGGAAGGCATGTCGGTCATCATTGTCGAGCAACACGCCCAGAAGATCCTCGGAATGACCGACAGGGCACTCATTCTCGACCGCGGCACGATCGTCCATTCAAGTTCCAGCAATGCGCTCATGGAGGATCCCACTGCTCTCGAGCAGCATCTTGGCGTCACCGGCGGCAAGAAGAAGCGGCTCGGACACCCGCCACTTTAGTTCTGCACAACAACCCTGGGAGAGACAGTCTCATGCAAAGCAGCAAACCTCCGTTCCGCGCCGACATGGTCGGCAGCCTTCTTCGTACCCGGCCCTTGAAGGAGGCCCGGGACAAGCATCATCGCGGCGAGATCTCCGACGAAGCCCTGAAGGCGGTCGAGGATCAGGAGATCAAGAACCTGATCAAGCGTCAGGAGGAGATCGGCCTGCAGGCCGTGACCGACGGCGAATTCCGCCGCGCCTACTGGCATTTCGACTTCCTGGAGCACCTGGACGGTGTGACCTCGATCGAGGCCGATTCAGGCATGAACTTCAAGGGCGGCGTCGGCATCACCAAGGCTCTGCGCGTCACCGGCAAGGTGGGCTTTTCCGACCATCGGATGATCGACCATTTCCGTTTCGTGAAGGAAAACACGAGCCGCGTCGCCAAGATGACCATTCCAGGCCCGAGCATGCTCCACTACCGCGGCGGCCGGAAGATGATGAGTATGGGCGTCTACCCGGATATGGACGACTTCTATGCGGATGTGGGCGCGGCCTACAACAAGGCGGTCCATGCCTTCTACGATGCAGGCTGCCGCTACCTGCAGCTCGACGACATCTCCTTCGCCTATCTCTGCGATCCCAACCAGCGCGAGATGCTGAGGGAGCGCGGGGACGATCCCGAGAAGCAGCCCGACATCTATGCCGGCATGGTGCGCGAGGCCCTGAAGGACAAGCCTTCGGACCTGATCATCACGATGCATCTGTGTCGCGGCAACTTCCGCTCCACCTTCATCGCCTCGGGCGGCTACGAGCCCGTGGCGGAAACGCTCTTCAATGCCATGCCGGTGGACGGCTACTTCATGGAATGGGACACCGATCGGGCAGGGGGCTTCGAGCCACTCCGGTTCCTGCCGAAGGGCAAGTCGGTGGTTCTCGGCCTCGTCACGTCGAAGACCGGCACCCTTGAGAGCAAGGATGACATCAAGCGCCGTATCGACGAGGCGACGAAGTACGTCGACCTCGACCAGCTCTGCCTCTCTCCGCAATGCGGCTTCGCCTCCACGGAGGAGGGCAATACCCTCGCCGAGGACGAGCAGTGGGCCAAGCTCCGCATGATCGTCGAAATCGCCGAGGAGGTATGGGGCAAGGCGCCGTCAGCCACGCAGGTGCGGCAGGCTTCGTAACGATCCGCGAAAGGATCGCGCAATCCAGCGGGACTCGGGGACAAAGAGCCGAGCCCCGCTGAGGATGCCAGGATTGCTTGCTGCACCCGCATCCCTGCTGAGAGAGCCGCCTCGAAGGCCGCAGAATCTGGCTTTTCCGTCCTCCGACCGCCTGAGCCGGCGGGAAATGGGCGGGACGAACGCCCCGCTGCGACAATTCTGCGGCCTTTGGGTTTCTTTCGGGGATGGATACGGGTTACTTTGTTGTCTATTCAGTCGGCCACAGCCGTTCACGCTATCCAGAAGAAGCTTTGCGTACCACGATGACGTTTCCGATGCCGCCGAACGAGGTGGAGCGGCTGCAAGCTCTCCACCGCCTGAACATCCTCGACGGGAGGCTTCCGTCGGGGCTCGACCGGATCTGTTCGATCGCGCAATCCCTGTTTCATGTGCCCGTGGTCCTCATGGTGTTCCTCGACGAGGAGGTGGCCTGGATCAAGAGCGGGTCCAACTCGGAACTGTCGAAAGAGCCGCGGGCCCTGTCCTTCTGCAACCATACCGTGATGCACGACGAGGTGTTCGTGGTTCCCGACACGTTCGCGGACCGGCGTTTCGCGGAACATCCCTATGTCAAAGCCGATCCTCCGCTGCGCTTCTATGCGGGAGCCCCCTTCACGACGGAGCCGGGCGTGCGGATTGGCTCGATCTGCCTTGTCGATCACGTCCCGCGCGACTTCACGCCCCGGCAGATGAACCTCCTGAGCTCTCTGGCCCGTGTCGCGGTCGACGAGTTGTGGCTGCACCACCTGGAGCGGTCGGGCCTTGCGCCTGCGACCGAGGTGCTTCCCCTTGCCAGGAAGGTGTCGCTGGACTTCCAGCTGGAGCCGTCCATCACCAGCCGCCAGGTTCGCGCCGGACGCGGCCTGCTCAATTGGTCGGTGCGGGAGCTGGCGGAGGCCGCCAAGGTGTCACCCATGACCGTGAAGCGCATCGAGGCGAGCAGCGATGTCCTTGTGGTCAGGGATGAGAGCGCCAAGGCGGTGCGCCGGGCGCTGGAAGAGGGCGGCGTCGAGTTCGTGTTTTCTCCCGATGCGGAGCCGGGGGTGAGGCCCCGCTGAAACGCTCCCCGGGCCTCCCGAATATCGCGCCTGGAACCGGCTCAAAGCCGGGCCGCCTGCAGGGCGTGGCTGGCGCGGGTATCGCGGTTGCGGGGACCAGGGCCGATGGGGCCGAAATCCCCTCGCAGCGCCTTCAGGGCATAACGCTCGGTGTCGATCTCGCGGGCGGTGCGGAAGCCGAGATTTCTGAGGATCGGCAGGGGCGGACACCAGCCTTGCACCGAATGCTGGAACAGGAAGATGGAAACAAGGGCTGGCAGGGCGAGCCAGCGCCGGTCCATCGTTGCGCCCAGGGCGACGCCGGCAAAGGCAAGGGTCGCGGCATTGGCCTCCAGCATCCGCTCGATGTCCCACTCCTCATCGAGCTCGCGGAGCCTGCGGTCGATCCGGTCGGGGTGCTCGGCGTGCCATCTCACACTTTCGGCGATCTGCGCCTCGATCCGGCGGTTGGCGTTCTGCCCCGTGCGGCCTGCGACCCGTTCGGCACTGCTTGCCACCATGACGCATCCTCCTCTGCTCCGTTAGAAACGGGGCCGTTCGGGTGCAGTTCCGCGGTGCTGCCTCGGCTGTCGGGTTTGGGTCAGGTGCTGCGACGCTCGATCAGAACGTGGCTCGTATCGATGACGCGCCGCGCGTCCTCGGCATGAGGCTCTTGGATGCGCGCGAGGATCAGGCGAGCGACTTCCTTTCCGATTAGATCTCCCGAGGGCCTGATCGTGGTGAGCGAGGGGACGCAGGAGGTGCTGAAATCCAGGTCGCCGAATCCGATCAGGGCGACGCGCTCGGGAATCGCAATGCCCCGGCGCTGACATTCGAACAGAACGCCCAAGGCGATCAGGTCGTTGGAGCAGGCGATGCCGTCGAGATCCGGGGCCTGTTGAAGAGCCCGGTTGAGGAGAAGGGCGCCGGCCTCCACCGTGGCGGCGCCAGGGTGATTGATAATTTCGCAGATCGGGGCTCCCCCGCCCTTGCCGGCCTCCGCGAAGCCGCTGGCGCGTTGCGCCGCACGGCGATCCTCGTCCATCCGCGCTCCCAGGAAGACAAGGTTGCGGCGGCCTTTCGAGAGCAGATGCCCTGCCGCCGAGGCGCCGACCTGTGGATGGGAGAAGCCGACGGCCATGTCGATGGGCTCTCCTCCAAGCTCCCACATCTCGACTACCGGCACACGGCTGGCTTTCAGCAGCTTGCGGGTTTCGGGGCTGTGATTGAGCCCCGTCAGCACGACAGCGGCCGGCGCCCAGGAGAGGGCGGTCCGGACCAAGGCCTCTTCCTGGCCTTCCCCGTATTCGCTGTGCCCGAGGAGAACCTGGAGTCCCTCGGCGGCGAGGGCGGATTGAAGCGTCGAGACCGTTTCTGCGAAGAAAGCATTGCGGATCGAGGGCACGATGATGCTGACGACCCGGGAGGAGGCTGCGGCGAGCCCGCCGGCAACCAGATTGGGCACGTAGCCCAGCGTATCGATGGCCCGGGCGATGTCCTGTCCGGCTGCGGGGGACACCGCATCGGGCTTGCGCAGATAGAGCGAGACCGTGGAGGGGGACACCTGGGCGAGCTTGGCGACGTCCATCATGGTGACGCGCTGCATCTTGCGCCGCTTCCGAGTCGCCCGGGTCTGGATCGTTCCGCCTCCTGAATCCACGAAAAGTCTCCCTAATTCGTAGCGCTCCGAAGGGAGAGCTTAATCCCTTTCCAGCGCGGATGACAAGAAAATCAACTTTATAGAGGGGATATTCCTGCTCCGGACGCCTGTTGAGAGATATAGCCTCCGGTCTTGCGGCAATTTCATCGTAGCGCTATGATGAATGAAATCGGCCGTGCGGAAGCGGTCTTTTGCTGCTGCCGCGAAAGGTCCACGCGTCGAGCCGACGCGCCAGGAACAGGTGAGGAAGCATGTCGTCGGTCAGCTTTCGGAAGCTCGAGAAGAACTACGGTGCCCTCAAGATCGTGAAGGGCATCGATCTTGAGATCGCCGACAGGGAGTTCGTCGTCCTGGTCGGGCCCTCCGGCTGCGGCAAGTCCACCACCCTTCGCATGCTGGCCGGTCTGGAAAGCATCAGCGGCGGGGAAATCAGCATCGGCGACCGGGTGGTTAACAAGCTGCCCCCGCGCGAGCGCGACATCGCCATGGTGTTTCAGGACTACGCGCTCTACCCGCACAAGACCGTCTATGAGAACATGGCCTTCAGCCTGAAGGTTCGCGGGGTCCCTGCTTCCGAGATCAAGCCGCGTATCGCCCAGGCCGCGGAGATGCTCGGCATCGAGCAGCTTCTCGAGCGCAAGCCGAGCCAGCTCTCCGGCGGGCAGCGGCAGCGCGTCGCCATGGGCCGCGCCATCGTACGGCGTCCCCAGGTCTTCCTTTTCGACGAACCGCTCTCCAACCTGGACGCCAAGCTGCGTGGGCAGGTTCGCACCGAGATCAAGCGGCTGCATCAGGCCATCGGCACCACCATCATCTACGTGACCCACGACCAGGTCGAGGCGATGACGCTCGCCGACAGGATCGTGATCCTCAAGGGCGGCGAGATCGAGCAGGTCGGCACGCCGGACGAGGTCTACAACAATCCGGCCAGCGTTTTTGTCGGCGGCTTCATCGGGTCGCCCGCCATGAACTTCGCGAAGGGCACCATTCGCGGCGGGCAGATCGCCTTCGACGGGGGAGCCCAGCTCCCGGTCACGGCGAACGCCGCCGGGAAGGCGACGGCGCTGGAAGGCCGGGACGTGGTGGTCGGCATCCGCCCGGAGCATTTCGTATCCTCTGCCGAGGGTCAGACCCTGGCAGGCCGCGTGCAGGTCGTCGAGCCGCTGGGCTCCGACACGCTCATCCATTTCGCCCTGGGGCAGGCCACGCTCACCGCGCGCGTTGCGCCGGAGATGCGGCCCCAGCCCGGCGAGACCCTGTCCATCGGTGTCGATCCGTCCCGGATCCATCTCTTCGATGCGGCAACGGAGCGGGCGCTGAGCTGATCGCTCTCTGACAACAAGGAAGATGCCGGCCAGGCACCGGCATCCGTCAACTTCAACGGAGGAAATGATGACCGTTACCAAGACCGTGACCTGGCTGCTCGCCGGCGCAGCCCTGACCCTGTCGGCGTCCGCCGCCATGGCCCAGCAGACGAACCTGCGGGTGTTCGTCTCCAGCCAGCACCGCCCGGACGTGTGGCGCAAGGCCTTCGACATGTACGAGGCACAGAACCCGAACGTGAAGGTCACCATCGAGACCGGTGGAAACACCTCCGAGGCGCAGGCCCAGTACCTCAACACCATCATGACGGCGAAGGATTCCTCGCTCGACGTGATGATCCTCGACGTGATCCGCCCGGCGCAGTACGCCGCCGCCGGCTGGACCGTGCCCTTCAACGAGGTGATCCAGGGCGACGCCCAGGCCTACATGAAACGCTATCTGCCGGCCTATGCCGAGGCGAACACGGTCGACGGCAAGGTGGTGGCGCTGCCCGCTTTCGCCGACGCCATGTTCCTCTATTACCGCAAGGATCTTCTGGAGAAGCACGGCATCCAGCCGCCGCAGACCTGGGAGGAGCTGACCGCCGCCTCCAAGAAGATCATGGAAGCCGAAAAGGACCCGAATCTTCAGGGCCTCTCCTTCCAGGGCAAGGCCATCGAGGGTGCGGTCTGCACCTTCCTCCTGCCTTATTGGAGCATGGGCAAGCAGCTCGTCTCCGACGGCAAGCTCTCCTTCGACAAGGATGCGGCCGTGAAGTCGCTCACCCTCTGGAAGGACTTCGTCGACCAGGGCGTCGCCAAGAAGAACATCGCCGAGGTCGCCACCGACGACACCCGCAAGGAATTCCAGGCCGGCAACGTGGTCTTCGCGGTCAACTGGTCCTATGCCTGGGGACAGTTCCAGGGGCCTGAATCCGCCGTGAGGGACAAAGTCGGCGTCGTGAAGCTCCCGGCCGTCAAGGGCGGCGAGCCGGCCTCGTGCCTGGGCGGTTGGGAGTGGGGCGTCTCCGCCTACTCCACCAACAAGACCGAAGCGCAGAAATTCGTGCAGTACCTGTCGAGCCCCGAGACCTCGGAGTTCATGGCCGTCAACGCCGCGCTCCTTCCTGCCTTCCCCGAGAAGTATACCGATCCCGATGTGACCAAGGCCGTGCCGTGGTTCGCCGAGGCCAAGCCTGTCGTCGAGACGGCAAAGGCTCGCCCGGTGACGCCCCGGTATAACGAGGTCAGCGAGATCATCCGCACCACGGTGAATGCGGTGCTCGCCGGCACCACGACGCCGGAACAGGGCGCGACCCAGATGGAAAGCCGCCTGCGGCGCGTCCTGCGCTGAGCCGCTCCACCCCATGACCGGACGGGCGCCTCAACCGGCGTCCGTCCCCAACGTTGCAACCGGGCAGGAACATGACGATGGCAACGGCCAGCGAAACAGGCATCATCACGGCGCATCGTGAAGGCGCCACGAAATGGTGGACGCGCTTCCTCGACCCGAGCGAGCGCACCCTTGCGGCTCTCCTGCTGGCTCCGACGGCGCTGCTGCTCTCGCTCATCATCGTCTATCCCGTCTGCCGCCTGGTCTGGACGAGCTTCCAGAATCTGT
This sequence comes from Microvirga sp. GCM10011540, assembly GCF_042650665.1. NCBI lineage: Bacteria > Pseudomonadati > Pseudomonadota > Alphaproteobacteria > Hyphomicrobiales > Methylobacteriaceae > Microvirga > Microvirga sp. GCM10011540. Next base: position 38,114 of record NZ_JBHSBQ010000136.1, read on the forward strand.
CGCTCACCTCCGGGCTCCCGGCGGAGTTCGCCGGGCTCGAGAATTACCGTCTGATGATCGACGATCCTGTGTTCTGGGAGACCACCTGGAACACGGTTCTCATCACGCTGATCACCGTTCCCGGCGCATTGCTGGTCGGCCTCGGGCTCGCCCTCATGGCCAACATGCCCTTCAGGCTGAAGTGGCCGGTTCGCCTGTCCCTTCTCATTCCCTGGGCGCTGCCGCTCTCCTTCGCCGGCCTGATCTTCGCCTGGTTCTTCCATTCCGAGTACGGGGTGGTGAACGACGTGCTCCGGCGAGTCGGCATCGAAGGCATCATCTGGTTCAATTCCGCCAATTGGGCCTTCGCGGCCATCTGTCTGACCATCATTTGGAAGACCTCGTCCTTCATGGCGCTGATCATCCTGGCCGGACTGCAGACCATTCCGCGCTCCCTCTACGAGGCAGCGGAGGTCGATGGGGCAGGGCGCTTCCGCCAGTTCTTCGAGATCACGCTGCCGCTCCTGAAGCCGGCCATCGTGGTGGCCCTGATCTTCCGTACGATCACGGCGCTCCAGACCTTCGATATTCCCTTCACCATGACCCGCGGCGGGCCCGGCACGTCCACGGCGACGCTGGCCATGTACATTCACCAGAACACCGTCGATTTCCTCGATCTGGGCTACGGCTCCGCGCTGGCGGTCGTGATGTTCCTGCTCTCCATGTGCGTGACCTTCGTCTATCTGCGCATGATCCGCGCCAAGGGGTGACAGCCATGAACGCCGAAGCACCTGCAACCCAGTCGCTCCTCTCCGGCAAGCCGCTGCGGCTTCTCATCGCGTTCATCCTCGTGATGAACGGCATGTTTCCGGCCCTGTGGATCCTCTTCACTTCGCTCAAGACCGAAGCGGAGCTGACGGTGAAGCCGATCACCTGGCTGCCTCATGCGCCGACGATCGCGAACTACCTGCGCGCCTTCACGGACCAGCCGCTGCTGCTCTTTCTGTTCAACAGCTTCATGGTGGCGATCCTTTCGACCGCACTGACCCTGTTCGTATCGGTTCTGGCGGCCTATGCCCTGGCGCGCCTGCAACTGCGGGCGCGGGATCTGATCCTGTCGGCGATCATCGCCGTCTCGACCTTCCCCTTGGTGACCCTGCTCGTGCCTCTGTTCGAGATCATGCGGGCGCTCGGCCTCCTCAATACCTGGGTGGCGCTGATCCTGCCCTACACGGTCCTGAGCCTGCCGGTCTGCACCCTGATCCTGGTTTCGTTCTTCGAGGGCATTCCGCGCGACCTCGAAAACTCCGCCATGATCGACGGCTGCACCCGCATCGGCGCTCTGTTCAAGGTCGTCGTGCCGCTCTCGGCGCCGGGCGTGTTCACCGCGGGCATCCTGGCCTTCGTCAATGCCTGGGACGAGTTCCTGCTCGCTCTCTCATTCAATTCCAATCCCATGCTGCGCACCCTGCCGGTCGGCATCACGCTCTATCAGGGCGAGTTCGCCTTCCCCTGGCCGGTGATCTCGGCGGCGCTCGTCGTCGGCATCGTTCCCGTCGCTGTTCTGATCGTGATCTTCCAGGAGCGCGTCGTGTCGGGCCTGACCTCCGGCGGCATCAAAGGTTGAGGACTTTCCCATGACACGCCGACCCCTCGCAGACCTGCGGAGCCAGCGCTGGTTCGCCTCCGACGACATGCGCGGCTTCGCGCATCGCCAGCGCACACAGCAGATGGGCATGCGCCGCGAGGAATTCCTCGGAAAGCCCGTTGTCGCCATCCTCAATACCTGGAGCGACATGAGCCCGTGCCACTCGCACCTGCGGGACCGGGCCGAAGCCGTGAAGCGCGGCGTGTGGCAGGCCGGCGGTTACCCCGTTGAGCTGCCCGCCCTCTCCGTCGGCGAAGTGATGGTGAAGCCCACCACCATGCTCTACCGCAACTTCCTGGCCATGGAGGTGGAGGAACTGCTGCGCTCCCACCCGGTCGACGGGGCGGTGCTCCTCGGCGGCTGCGACAAGTCCACGCCCGGCCTGCTCATGGGCGCGATCAGCATGGATCTTCCGGTGATCTTCTGTCCGGCGGGTCCCATGTCGAACGGCCAGTGGCGCGGCGTGAAGACCGGGGCCGGAACCCATACGAAGAAATACTGGGACGAGCTGCGCGCCGGTAACATCACGCAGGACGATTGGGTCGACCTCGAAAGCCGCATGACCCGCTCCATCGGCACCTGCAACACCATGGGAACGGCCTCCACCATGACTTCCATCGTGGATGCCATGGGCCTGACGCTTCCGGGCGCTTCCTCGATCCCGGCCGCGGACAGCGGGCATACCCGCATGGCATCGTCCTGCGGCGAGCGGATCATGGAGATGATCTGGGAGGACCTGAAGCCCTCCCGGATCCTCGACGCCAGCAGCTTCCGCAACGGCCTCGTGGCCTACATGGCGCTCGGAGGCTCGACCAATGCCGCCGTTCATTTGATCGCCATGGCCCGCCGCGCCGGTGTCGACCTGACACTCGACGACATGTCCGACATGGCCGGAAAGGTCCCGGTCTGCGCCAATCTCTTCCCGTCGGGCGAGTACCTGATGGAGGATTTCTATTTCGCAGGCGGCCTGCTGGCGATGCTCAAGAAGCTCGAGGCCCATCTCGATCCGGAGGCGAAGACGGTCAACGGCCGGACTTTGGGCGAGAACATCGCCGATGCCGAGTGCTGGAACGACGACGTGATCCGCGGCCCCAACAACCCGGTGGTGCCGCTCTCGCAGGGCAAGACCCTGGCCGTGCTCCGGGGCAACCTCGCTCCCAACGGCGCGGTCATGAAGTCCTCGGCCGCCAACCCCAAATTTCTCAAGCATGTGGGCCCGGCCATCGTCTTCGACAGCCCGGCCGAAATGAACAAGGCCATCGACGATCCCGATCTCGACATCACCGAGGACAGCGTCATCGTCCTGCGCAATGCGGGCCCCGTGGGAGCGCCGGGGATGCCCGAATGGGGCAATCTGCCCATTCCGAAGAAGCTCCTGAAGCAGGGCGTGCGCGACATGGTCCGCATCTGCGACGGGCGCATGAGCGGCACCCATTACGGCACCTGCATTCTGCACGTGGCACCCGAAGCCGCCGTGGGAGGCCCCCTCGGTCTCCTCAAGACGGGCGACCTGATCGAGCTGGACGTGGCGGCCGGGCGGCTCGACATGCGCGTCGCTCCAGCCGAACTGGAGCGCCGCAAGGCCGAGTGGAAGCCGACCGCGCCGGTTTACGGGCGCTCCTTCGCCGCCCTCTACCAGCGCCATGTCTCGCAGGCCGACGAGGGCTGCGACTTCGATTTCCTGAGCGCGCCCGGCCCGGTGGCCGAGCCCGTGATCTTCTGAGGACGCCATGATCGACATCGAAAACCGCTTCAAGCGCTGGCTTCAGGGAGCGGGCCCGAAACCGCCGCTGGGAACCTGGCTGATGGCGGCGGCTCCCGCCACCGCCGAGGCCATGGGCTATACGGGCTTCGACTTCCTCGTGGTCGATATGGAGCACGTGCCGATCGAGGTGGCGGATTTGGCCCACATCCTGCGCGCCATCGGCTGCACGCCGGCCGAGGCGGTCGTCCGCATGGCCTGGAACGACCAGATTCTCATCAAGCGCGTTCTCGATGCAGGCGCCCAGACCATCATGGTGCCTTTCGTTCAAAACGCCGAGGAAGCCCGTCAGGCGGTCGCCTTCGCCAAGTATCCGCCGCACGGCGTGCGCGGGGTCGCTGCGGTCCATCGCAGCTCCCGGTTCGGCCGCGCGTCCGACTATCTGAAGCGGGCGAACGACGAGGTGGCCGTGATCGTCCAGCTCGAGACGCCGGAGGCCATCGAGCGGCTGCCGGAGATTGCAGCCGTGCCGGGCGTCGACGCGCTCTTCGTCGGGCCGGGCGATCTCTCTGCGGCCATGGGCTATATCGGCAACATCGCGCATCCCGAGGTTCAGGCTCTCATTGCGAAGGCCGCGAAGGATTCCCATGCCGCCGGAAAGCCCGTCGGCATCGTCGGTCCCAATCCCGAGATGGTGCGCCGCTTCATCGACTACGGCTACGATTTCGCCGCCATCGCCTCCGACATCGCCATGATGACCGGCCGCGCCACGGACTGGCTCGGCGCGCTTCGCGACCAGCCGGTGCAGGTGGCGCCCGCAGCTGCCGCCTATTGAGGTTCGCTCCATGAACGCGACCGTCGCGCTCGACGTTCGGGCGCAATTGGGTGAATGCCCGAAATGGTCCGATGAGGAGCAGGCCCTGTTCTTCGTCGACATCAAGGGCAAGGCGCTCCACCGCTACAAGCCTGGCACGGGCGAGCACGTCGCCATGACGATGCCCGAGGAAATCGGGTGCTACGGCTTCAGGAAAGACGGCGGCTTCGTTGCCGGGTTCCGGTCGGGCATCTGGCTCCTCGACCGCGAGGGCAAGCCGGAGAAGAAGCTCGCCAACAACCCGGAGGACCAGAACACCAGCCGGTTCAACGACGGCCGGGTGGACCCGGCGGGGCGCTTTCTGGCCGGAACCATCGACGAGCCGAAGGCGGGCGGAAAGGCCCATCTCTACCGCTACGACCGGCGCGGGCTCGTGCCGCTTGCCGGCGGCCTCCTGACCTCCAACGGCGTCGCGTTCTCCCCTGATGGGCGCACTCTCTACCATTCGGATACGCCGACCTTCACCGTCTGGCGCTATTCCTATGATCCTGCGACAGGCGAGACCTCCGACCGGACATTGTTCGTGCGTCTGACGCCGACCGAGAGCGACCGTGGCCGTCCCGACGGTGCGGCGGTCGATGTGGAAGGCTGCTACTGGACCGCGCTCTTCGAAGGCGGGAGGGTGCAGCGCTATGCGCCCGATGGAAGCCTGATCGGGGAGTATCCGGTGCCGGCCCGCTGCCCCACCATGGTCGCCTTCGGCGGTCCCGAGCGGAAGACCCTCTTCGTCACCTCGGCGCGGGACAGCCGCCCGGAGGATGAGCTGGCGACCTTCCCGCATTCGGGCAGCCTGTTTTCCATGCCGGTGGATGTGCCGGGCCTGCCGGAATATCGTTTCGACCCCGCCGTTTAGTTCCCGAGGCACCGATGCCGTTCGACTACCAGACTGTTCAGTATCGCTCACTCGAAGACCGCTCCGTGGTGATTACCGGCGGCGCCTCCGGCATCGGCGAGGAGATGGTGAAAGCCTTCGTGGCTCAGAAGGCGCGGGTGTCCTTCATCGATATCGACAAGGAGCGGGGAGGGGCGCTTGCCGCCGCGACCGGCGCGACCTTCCATGCCTGTGACGTGACCGACATTCCGGCCCTGCGCAACGTGCTCGCCCGCATCGAAGGCGACACTGGCGGCATCCACGTTCTCGTCAACAATGCCGGCAAGGACGACCGCCACGACATGGCGGAGGTCGAGCCGGAGTACTGGCGCCGGGCGCTCTCCCTCAATCTCGACCACCAGTTCTTCGCCACGCAGGCCGTCTCCAAGGGCATGGCGAAGGTGGGGGGCGGCTCGGTCATCATGCTGGGTTCCATCTCCTGGATGCGCGGCCGCCCCGGCATGGTCGGCTACACCACCGCGAAGGCCGCCATCAACGGCATGACCAAGACACTTGCCCGGGAACTCGGCCCGTCGGGCATCCGCGTGAACTGCATCGTGCCCGGCGCCATTCTCACCGAGCGGCAGGAAAAGCTCTGGCTCACGCCGGAGCTCAACCAGCAATTCATCGATCTCCAAGCCCTGAAGTTCCGCCTCAACGCCAGCCACGTGGCGAAGCTCGCCCTCTTCGTGGCGTCGGACGAGAGCGCGGGCTGTACCGGGTCCAATTTCGTCGTCGATGCCGGCCTGACCCAGAACTGAGCCCTTCCATGCAGATCCAGACACAACCCAACGGCTTCGACCTCCTCCTCGACGGCAGGCTTATCCTGCGCCACCGGAGCGATATTCCATGCCTTTTCGTCGGCCATGGCGAAGCGCGCATGGACATGTACCGGGGCAATTTCGACATCGAGGACTATGTCGTCGAGCGCACGCCTCTCGCTCACGCCGAGATCACCGGGACGGACGACGGCTGCGACATTGCTTTCGCGGCAGCCCCGGGGCTGCCGACCCGCCTCACGCTCAGCGTGTCCGGCGATGAAAGGAACGCGGTCGTCTTCTTCAATGCTCAGGACCTGTCGATCAACCGTGTCTGGCTGCGGGTTCAGGCCGAGGCGGATGAGCATGTCTGGGGCGGCGGCGAGCAGATGTCGTATTTCGACATGCGCGGCCGCCGCTTTCCCTTGTGGACTTCCGAGCCCGGCGTCGGGCGCGACAAGTCGACGGAAATCACCTTCAAAGCGGATGTGACCGGCAAGTCGGGCGGTGATTACTGGAACACGAACTACCCGCAGCCGACCTATGTCTCGTCCCGTCGCTATGCGCTCCATGTGGAGACGACCGCCTATTCCGCCTTCGATTTCCGGCGCGACGGCTTCCATGAGATCGAGGTTTGGGCCGTGCCGGAGCGGATCGAGCTTGCGGCTCGACCGACCTTTCTCGCCCTGGTCGAGACGCTCTCCGAGCGCTTTGGCCGCCAGCCGCCTCTTCCCGAATGGGTCTATGGCGGTGCCATTATCGGCCTGAAGGACGGGGCGCGCTCCTACGAGCGGCTCGACGCCATCGTCGCGGCCGGAACGAAGGTCTCCGGCCTCTGGTGCGAGGACTGGGTGGGGTTGCGCAACACTTCCTTCGGCGCGCGCCTGTTCTGGGATTGGAAAGCGAACGAGGACCGCTATCCGGGCCTGCGCCAGCGCATCGCCGAGATGGCGGAGCGCGGCATCCGCTTCCTCGGCTACGTCAATCCGTACCTTGCCGTGGACGGCTCGCTGTTTCCCGAGGCCGATGCGGCGGGCTATTTCGCGAAGGACGAGGCGGGCAAGACCGCCCTCGTGGACTTCGGCGAGTTCGATTGCGGAGTGGTGGACTTCACCAATCCCGACGCGGTGGAATGGTTCGCCGAACGAGTGATCGGGCAGAACATGCTCGATTTCGGCCTTTCGGGCTGGATGGCCGATTTCGGCGAGTACCTGCCCATCGATGTGCATCTCGCCAACGGCGTCGATGCGAAGCTCATGCACAATGCCTGGCCGACCCTCTGGGCCGAGGTGAATGCCCGGGCGGTGGAAAGCCGCGGCAAGACGGGCGAGATCCTGTTCTTCATGCGCGCGGGGTTCACGGGCGTGCAAAAATACTGCCCGCTGCTTTGGGCCGGGGACCAGTCGGTGGACTTCACCCGTCACGACGGTCTCGTGACGGTGATCTCGGGCGCCCTCTCGTCGGGCCTCCTCGGCAACGCCTATCACCACTCGGACATCGGCGGCTATACGAGCCTGTTCGGCAATGTCCGCACTGCAGAACTCATCATCCGCTGGGCAGAGATGGGGGCCTTCACGCCGGTCATGCGGACCCACGAGGGCAATCGGCCGCGCGACAACCTGCAGATCGACCAGGACCCGGAGGTGCTCCGCCACTTCGCTCGGATGACGCAGGTCTATGTGCATCTCGTGCCGTACCTGAAGTCGCTCGTGGCGGAGGCCTCCGCGCGCGGGTTGCCGGTGCAGCGGCCGCTCTTCCTGCATTTCGAGGACGATGCCCGCGCCTACACGATCCAGGACGCCTATCTCTACGGGCCCGATCTGCTCGTGGCTCCCGTCTGGCAGGCGGGCAGGACCGAATGGACGACCTACCTTCCGAAGGGCGCGGATTGGGTCCATGTCTGGTCGGGGCGGACTTTCGCCGGAGGGAAGGAGGCGACGGTGGCCGTGCCTTACGGTCAGCCGCCCGTATTCCATCGGGCGGGCTCCGCCTTCTCGGAGCTCTTCGCAGGCCTGAAGGATCTCTGAGGAATGTCAGCTGCGGAGCTGGTGGGCTTTCTTCTTCTCGCCGGGGCCGCAGCCTATGCGCAGACCCTGACCGGTTTCGCCTTCGGGCTGATCACCATGGGCGGGATCGCTCTGACCGGGCTGCTTCCGCTGACGGATGCGGCGGCGATCGTCAGCGTGCTCACCCTGGTCAACGCCACGCAGATGCTCCTCAAGGGCTGGCGCGATGTCGCCTGGCGCGAGTTCTGGCTCGTCATGGCGACGAGCGTGCCGTTTCTCTTCGCGGGCTATGCCCTGCTCGAGTGGCTCGCCGAGACCCGTACCGATCTCCTGCGCCTGATCCTTGGTCTCATCATCATCGTGTCCAGCCTCCAGCTCGCGCGAAAGCCCGAGCCTCTGGGCCGGCTGTCCGGCTCGGGCTCCTTCCTGTTCTTCGGCAGCATCGCCGGCCTGATGGGAGGGCTCTATTCCACCGCAGGGCCGCCGCTCGTCTATCACTTCTATCGTCAGCCGATGCCCCTCGTGCAGATCCGCGAGACCCTCGTCACGGTCTTCGCGCTCAATGCAGTGTTCCGTATCGGCCTCGTGGGTTTCACCGGCAACCTGCCGACCGGTTCGGCCTGGTTCGGGCTTCTCGCGGTTCCCATGGTCATGGGAGCGACCTATGCCGCACGCCGCTGGCCGCCGCCGCTCTCCCCCAAAACGACGCGCCGCATCGTCTTCGTCCTGCTGTTCCTCTCCGGAGCGTCTCTCGCGGCGCCGGCTCTGGTGCCGATATTCGGAAGCTCGGTCTAGGGGACAGCCCGAAGGGAGGCGATGTCCCCATCGGTCAGGCCGGCGGCCTTCGCTCTCGCATAGAGTTCGCGCGCCTTGGAAGGATCGCCCCTTATCCCGAGCACCCTCCAGCTTGCCAGCACCTGTGGATCGTAGGTCTGTGCCAAACGGTAGATGGCCCTCGCGCTGCCCTGAGCCGCCGCTTTCTCCAGCACGAGACGGGCGGCGCCGACATCCGCCTGTGCCAGGAGACGGTTGGCTCGCTCCAGAAGCGCGATTTCGTCCTTGCCCGGTGGAGCATGCGGCGCACCGGGAAACGTGGCAGCAGGCGGAGGAGGCGGTGGCGCCGTCATCCAATCGGGCGGCTGGCGCTGCCGCTGGATGGTCAGGCCCCGCCGCAGGGCCTCGGATTCGCGGATCAGCGCCTCCGCATCGCTACGACGCGAAGGTGCTTCCGAGCCTGTCACATGCGAGGGCGGTGGTGCATCGTCGGCGCGAGGCGAGCGGGCAGGTGGGGCAGGAGACGACGCTTCGCCGGAATCCGGAGGTCCATCGGGAAGGGCAGGAGCGGCGGAGGGCGGTTCGCCGAGGGCGCTCCGTCCTCCCGGGAACCAAGCGGCGACCGCGACGGCGAGCAGGGCCGCGACGACGAGCTGCGCCGCCATGACGGTCCAGCCGAAGAGGCTCAGAGACGGAAGGTCGCTCCGCGACAACGGGGCTGCCGAGAGGCCGGAGAGCGGGCGTGGCTTGGCTTCGTCTTCGGGGGGTGGGATCCCGGCCTCTGCGGCCCTGCCCAGGATCGGATGTGGGGCTTCTGCAGGAATCTCCGCATCCTCGCCGGAAAGACCCAGGATCCGCTCCAGATCCGCCTCTCCCTCCGCATCTGTCGCAAACGCGATCCTCTCGCAGTCTGAATCGGGATTCCCCTGGATCATGGCCTCTACCGGGTCTGGAGTGTGGCCCTTGGCCAGGGCTCGGATCGCCTGAACCGCCTCGTCGAACTTGGCCTGCCGGGACAGGAGGTCACGGGAGGCGGGAACGATCCTGCCGGCTTCCTCGAGAGGGGATGCGCTCGGATGTGCTGCTTTCCGGCCAGACGTGGAGCGTTGCGGCCGCAGGTCTGGTTTCCTCCGACCGTTCTTGCCGGCGTTCGCTCGCGTCCCTTGTTCTGCACGTCTTCTCATAGGCATATCGCTTTATGAGAGGGATTTCTCGGCCGCCCGTGCGTTCCGTCAGAACATACGGCCGGGAGCAGGCGTCCCACAATCGGCACCTAAGGGTGAGGCGGGCGCGGCAGAGGCGGAATCGATCCCGTGCCTCCTGCGATAGGATGAGCCGTCAGCCTTCGGGAGTAGTGCGTCCCATAATCCCGAGGAGCGCGTTGTGTTCCGGCGCCTGCCGCGGTCTTGCCAAGCTGTTCGCCGAGCCCGGCCAAGTTTTCGGCCCAGCTTGCTGCAGCTTCATCCAAGAAGATGATGCTGCAACAACCGTAAACCCTTTAGGCGGATGCGAATTGGCAACTGTTTCCCATGGTCGAGAACGAGGAAGGTCTTTGCTGCCGGCGGGATGTGCGGGATCCGATCGTGATTCTCCGACGCCCCCGGTCCGTTCCGATGGCAGATGCTTGCCGGAGCGGCCAGTCAAACGGGAGAGCGCACCATGGAAGAAGAAGACACTGAAGGCACCGCCAACACCGGCAGCAACAACACCTTTACCTTCGACTTCGATTTTGATCAGGACCTCGTCCAGGATCAGGACGCGGATGTCGACGTCGATACCGACCAAGTTGCCGATATCGATCAGGACAATGACCAGACGGCCGACTCCGATGCGGTCGCCGACAATGATGCCGATCTTGATGTCTTCACCGACAACGATGCCGACTCCGACGCGACCGCGGATTCCGACGGAGACGCCGTGAACGATATCGATAGCCCTGTCGACGGAAGCGACGGCACGGGCGGCGCCGGTGACGGCGGTGACGGCGGCGATGGCGATGGTGGCGACTCGACCGGCAGCGGCGGCGATGGCGGCAGCACGGACAACGACGGCGGAGCCGCTGGCGACGGCGGCGACGGCGGCGATACGTTCGGTGATGGTGGCGACGGCGTGGCTGGCGACGGCGTGGGCGGCAACGGTGGCGACGGCGGTGACGGCGGTGACGGCACCGGAGGCAATGGCACCGATGGCGGCGGCGGCGGCGACGGCGGAGCCGGCGGTACGGAAGGCAGCGGCGGCACGAGCGGCGCCGATGGGACGGATGGCACCGATGGTGACGGCGGCACCGGTGGAACCGGAGGTACCGGCGGCACTGGCGGAGCCGGTGGATCAGGTGGCGCCGGTGGCGCTGGCGGCGCCGGCACCGGTGGTGCTGGTGGAGCCGGTGGCGCAGGCGGCGATGGCGTGGGCGGTGCCGGCACCGGTGGTGCAGGCGGCTCGGGTACGGGCGGTGCGGCCGGCAGCGGCGGCGCTGGCGGCTCGGCCGACGGTGACGCAGGTGCGGGCGGCTCCAGCGGCAATGGCGACGGCGGTGACGGCGGAGCCGGGGCCGGTGGCGATGGCGGCGCAGGCACGGGCGGCGATACCACCAGCACGGTGACGGCCGACGCATCCACCGACAACGATGCCGATGCGAATGCCGACGGCGATGCCGATGGCGATGCTTCGGGCGATGCCACTCAGGACGCGGATGCCCTGTCCTACGTCGATCAGGATACTGGCGACGTCGATGTCGCGCAGGACCAGGCGGTCGATGTGGACGTCGTCCAGGATCAGGACGCCGACCAGGCGATCACGATCGATTTCGACTTCGGCGACTTCGGCTGATCGATCTCCTGCCGAGGCCCGGCACCCGAAAGCGTGACCGGGCCTCATGGCCTACGCTGCCGCTCTCCTCAGGCAGCGTAGGCCGCTTTCGCGCCCTGCCGACGGGCGATGTTGTCTGTCGGCGCCCGTGAAGACCAATGGGAGACCTGCCGCCCATGGCCCTATCGTGGATGAGAACCCGTCCCCGGACAGAGATCGAGATTGCCTTCAGGCTCTGCCGCGCCTCACTCATCATGGTGTTCGCGCTGAGCTTCTTCCTCAATTTTCTGGCACTGACCGTTCCGCTCTATCTGCTTCAGGTCTACGACCACGTCCTGTCGAGCCACAGCATCGACACGCTCGTGATGCTGACCGGCATCGCCGTCGTCGCGCTCGCCGTGAGCGCCATCCTGGACGGCCTGCGCCGGGAGATGCTGTCGCGGATCGGAACCTGGCTCGACGACCGCATTCAGGCCTCGGTCCTGACGGCGGCGGTTCAGGCCGCGCTCCGGAGCGATCCGACGGCCGCCGCCCAGTCCTGGCGTGATCTGAACGGACTGCGCACCTTTTTCGCCGGCAATGCCTGCAGTGCGCTCTTCGATCTGCCCTGGACGCCGATCTTCGTCCTGGCGATGATCATCGTCCATCCGCTGCTCGGCATCCTCGGGCTTGTCGCATCGCTCATCCTGTTCGGCCTGGCGCTGCTCAACGAGACGCTGACGCGCCGGTCCGTCGCCCGTGCAAGCATAGCCTGGTCCAACAGCCAGCATCGCTTCGAGGCCCTCCTGCGCAATGTGGAGGCCATCAGCGCCATGGGCATGCTGCCCGGCGTGGCTCGCATCCTTCACGACGAGCAGGTCGAGGCGAAGCAGGCCCAGCTCTCGGCAGGTGCCCGCGGCGCGATCATTCAATCCCTCGCGCGCTTCGTCCGCCTCTTCACCCAGGTCACGGTCATGGCCTTTGCCTCCTGGCTGGTCATTCGTCACGATATCAGCCCGGCGGCCATCTTCGTGAGCTCGATCCTTCTCGGCCGGTCCCTCGGCCCCGTGGAAGGCGCCATCGGGACGTGGAAGGCGGTCACGAGTGTTCGGCTGGGCTATGCCCGCCTGCAGAAGCTGATGGCCGCCGCTCCGCCCAAGGGGCCCGGCATGTGGCTGCCCCGGCCGAAAGGCGATCTCTCCATCGAGCAGTTGAGCTACACGCCGCCCGGCTCCGACACCTTGGCCCTCCGGCGTCTCAGCTTCAGTCTCAAATCGGGAGAGGTTCTCGGCGTTGTCGGCCCTTCAGGCGCCGGCAAGTCGACCCTCGGTCGGCTCATTGCCGGGGTCATCATTCCCACGGCAGGGCACGTGCGCCTCGACGGAGCGGACATGTCGATCTGGATGGCATCGGGCGGCCACGGGCATTTCGGCTACCTGCCGCAGGACGTCGAGCTCTTCGGCGGTACCGTTCGCGAAAACATTTCCCGCCTGCAGGATGCTGCGTCGGAGGACGTGATCGCTGCGGCGACCCTGGTGGGACTGCACGAAACGATCATGCGCCTGCCGCACGGCTACGATACCGATATCGGGGAAGGAGGCGCACGCCTTTCGGGCGGGCAGCGCCAACGTCTCGGGCTGGCGCGGGCCTTCTTCGGCGAGCCCCGCCTCGTCGTGTTGGACGAACCGAACGCGAGCCTCGACCAAGACGGCGAGGATTCCCTCCGGCAGGCGATCCTTGAGATGCGCGACCGCGGCGTGACCGTGGTCGTCATCGCCCAGCGCCTCGGTATCCTCAGCATCTCGGACAAAGTTCTGATCCTCGAGAACGGCGCCCTGAATGCCTTCGGATCCCGCCGGGACGTGGCCGAGAAGATCAGGAGCGGGCGCACGGCCATCAAGGTCAAGGGGCCACAGGTCATCGACGAACGCCGGAAGCCGGTCCAGGATACCCGGCCCGCTCAGTCCTTGCCGGATGTGTCGAACGGGCCGATGCTGCTCGACGAGGCGAAGAGGGCCGTGTCATGAGGAGCGGGAAAAACACTCCTGTCCTGGACCTTGCCGCCGTCCTGCCGCCTCCTCCTCCGACGCCGTTCCAGCGCATGGGCTTCCTGGCGGTCAGCGCCTTCGCGCTGATCGGCGTCTTCGTGATCGGGTTCGGTGTCTGGGCGACGCAGGCGCCCCTCGAGAGCGCCGCCATCGCGGGCGGCGCCATCGAAGCGGAATCGAGCCGCAAGACCATTCAGCATCTGGAGGGAGGGATCATCGGGCGGATTCTGGTGAAGGACGGGGACGAGGTGACCGCCGGCCAGCCGCTCATCCGCCTCGACGATACCAAGGCCCGTGCCACGCTCCAGGTTCTGCAGGGCCAGCTATGGGATGCGCAGGCCCGGGAGGCCCGCCTTCTGGCCGAGCGCGACGGACATCAGGCGCTTGAGTACCCCGAAGGGCTCGCGAGGGCCGCAGCCGACAACCCGGCTGTCACGGAGGTGCTGAGCGGCCAGCAGAAGATCTTCGAGACGAGACGCCGCCTTCAGGAATCGCGCATCGACGTCATCCGCCAGCGCAAGGGACAGACCCTGCGGGAGATTGAAGGCCTCCGTTTCCAGGAAGGTGCCGCCACCAAGCGTGCCCGGATCATCAAGGAGGAGCTGGCTGCAATCGCACCCCTTGTGGCCAAGGGCCTGCAGACCCGTCCGCGACTGCTGCAGCTCGAAAGGGAGCAGGCCGAAATCGATGGCCGGCGCGGCGACACGCTGGCGCAGATCTCCCGCGCCGAGCAGGCGGTCGGCGAGGCCGAGGCCCAGATCCTGAAGCTGCAAAGCGACTGGCATTCGGAAATCGCCCTGGCCCTGCGCGACACGCAGAGCCAGATCTTTCAGCTCCTCGAGCGCATTCAGGCGGCGACCGACGTGCTGGCGAGGACGGAGGTCCGGGCGCCGGAGGCGGGTACGGTCACCAACCTGCGCATCCATACTCCGGGCGGCGTCATCGCCGCCGGCGAGCCTCTGATGGACCTCGTGCCCCAGCAGGACAGATTGATCGTTCAGGCACAGGTGAAGCCGGATGACATCGATCTCGTCCGGCCGGGTCTCACCGCGTGGGTCCGACTTCTCGCCTATAAGCAGCGGCGCGTTCCCCCGGTGGAGGGCGTCCTCACCTATGTCTCGGCAGACCGGCTCGTCGATAAGGAAACCGAACAGGTCTATTACACGGCACGCATTCAGCTCGACGAGGCGGCGCTGCACCAGCTGCCGGAAGTCGAGATCATGCCCGGCATGCCGGTCGAGGTTCTGATCAAGACCGGCGAGTTCACCGTTGCTCACTACATGCTGCGTCCGGTTCTGGACAGCTTCAACCGAGCCTTCCGCGAGAACTGAAGGGCCGGTTGGGAAAAGGAGAGGAGCTTTCGATCTGCGGTCTAGCGCCCGCTGGAATCCGGCGGGCGGTGCTGGGACAGGACGACCGCTTCGGTGCGGTTCGTGGCCCGGAGCTTTCTCATGATGTGCCGGATATGGACCTTCACGGTGTTCTCCGAGAGGTTCAGGTGATGGGCGATCCACTTGTTGGACCGCCCCATCTGCAGGGCCGCCAATACGTCGGTCTCCCGCGCCGTGAATGTCACCAAGAGACCGCCGTGCTCGTCCGGATCGTGGTGCTCGGTGCCCCCGTCTGCCGATAGACCGTGATCGGCAGCGTTGTGGGATGGATCGGCTTCGCGGATGTGCGAAGGCATTTCCGTAACGCCATGATCTGAATCGCGCGAGCCCGCGTTCAGGCGTGCGCTGTCGATGACCGATTGAGGATAATAGGTGCCGCCGGCCAGAACCAGCTGCAGGGCGGCGACTGCGATCTTGAGGGATGCCGTAACGGGTATGACCCCTTGCGCCCCGGCAGCCATCGCGATGCCGACATGGGGAGCATCGTCGCAGGCCGTAATCACGACGATCGGCACCTTGGGAAAGTACCGGGCGATGGACCTGATGTCGTTCGCCAGTCCATCTCTGGGCAACGGATACGGCTTCGTCTTCAGCAGAATGAGCGCGACGCTTGTTCCGTTGGGGCGCGGGAGCTTGTCGATGGTCGGCGTTCCCAGGATGATCGCCTGAGGAAAGGCGCTCCTCATGGCTTCGGCGAGACAGTCCTGCGT
The DNA here is from genome assembly GCF_042650665.1 of Microvirga sp. GCM10011540. Taxonomy (NCBI): domain Bacteria; kingdom Pseudomonadati; phylum Pseudomonadota; class Alphaproteobacteria; order Hyphomicrobiales; family Methylobacteriaceae; genus Microvirga; species Microvirga sp. GCM10011540. The sequence goes on from NZ_JBHSBQ010000136.1 coordinate 53,659, forward strand.
CAACGTCTCCTCATCGATGAGGATGATGAGGTCCTTGCTGTTTTCATCCGGATGGGAATCTGAGGCTGAATGCGACATTGGCATGGCAATTCCCTGCTTTGCCTTGCTTGATCATGTCCGACGAGGACGCCTCGATTATTCAGGCGCAACGCTGACGCAGCAGGCACTGAACCGGACAAGAACTCCACCTCGCGGCTATCCCGGGAAGAACCGCGCAAGGATGACTACAAACCTAAGAGGCCGGATAGAACACCACAGATGGGATGATTCGGATATTACCCGTTTGAATTAAAAATATAGAAAGAATTAAGCCCTGCGAAACTGCCAAGTTTGTTTATATTCTTCTTTATATATGAAAGTATTCAGGATGAAAGCATGAATTGGGAATACGCATATTACGGTATGTTAGTCGGATCAGATTTCTACTGCGGTTGAACTGCGCGTCGAGTGTCGGATGCCGTGACGCCTGAGATTAAATCCTCCGGGTGGTGTCCGCCGCACGGGCTCCTCAAAATGATGTCTAGCGTCCGGCTAACCCTTTGCCATCATCAGCTGGGACACACCAGCGGGCCCGGCAGGGCCACGAGGAGGCTTCATGGCTCCGCTCGACAGAGGATTCCGGGATCTGCTGCCATTCCTTGAGGCCGATCCTGACGAGTTCGGATTGGTCGCTGAGGAGGAAGGGGAGCGTCCTGTTCAGAGTCCCGGTTTCGAGCCGCTTCCCGTTGCGGCCGAATCTCCTGCTCCGGAGGCCATGAAGCTTCCGGGGCTGGCGGTCCGCGATACAGGCGATGCGCCGCTGCCGAAGCAGGACCTGCCGGTGTCGAGCGGAGGCGCGCAGGCCGACCAGAACTCGGGAGCCGCGGATGGATCGGCCATCACGGCACCATCCCATGGGGGCGATCCTCAGGTCTTCGAGTCGACGGTCGCCAAGACATCGGTGTCGGGCGGGAGCGGCTCCGGCGGACGGGAGCAGGGGCAACAGAGCTCGGCCGCGGTGAGTGACGCCAGGGAGGATCGGACGTCCGTCGAGGGGGATCGGCCTTCCTCCGACGGGGATGGGCCAGCCGGCGAGGAAACCCTCGTTGATGAGCCTGTTGATGAGGTGGAACCCGATGGCACCCCACCACAGGAGGTCCCGGCCGCCGAGCCGGGGCTCCCGGTCGAGGAGGAGGATGACGGTCATGATATTACCGTGACCCAGATCGCCGACGTCGACCAGGACGCCACCATTCTGGTCCAGGGCTATATCGGTCCGATCGTCGCCCGCTTCCATGTGGATCAGAGCATCACCATGGATCAGGATGCCGACGTCAGCATCGACATCGACGGCAACGGGCATTTCGCCATCTCCATCGACCAGCGGATGTTCATCAGCCAGCAGACTGAACTCGACCTCAACATCTATGACGATGACGGGGTGCTGTATGTGGACCTCTTCCTGCGCGACGTCATCGAGGTCGATCAGGATACGAACGTCGTCTTCAACTTCTACGACGGGTTCGGCGAAAACGATCTCCAGATCGTCCAGGATCTGGTCATGGATCAGGATGCCGACGTGGACATCGACATCGAGGATGACCTGGAGGAGCGGTACACGGTCAAGGTCGAGGCCGTCATCCAGCAGGAGGTCGATGCCGAGCAGGATGCCCGGTTAGACATCGAGGCTCTCGACGAGGGTTTCGAGGTGGACGTTCAGGCCGATCAGGTCGCCTCCATCGACCAGGAGACCCTCGTCAAGATCGACTTCGCCCTGGTCTGAGACGTAGATGCCGGCGACGACCGGAGAGAAAACATGCCGCGCTACTACATCCACCTCGCCCACGAAGGGCACATCGTCTGGGATTACAGCGGCATGGAGCTGCCCAGCCTCAAGGCCGCCCGCGGCATGGAGGCGGCGGCCGCCAAGGAACAGTGGAGCAATGCGCTCCGCTCGCTCGAGGGACGGCCCGAATCCACCGCCGTCATCACGGACGATGCCGGGCGGATTCTGTTCATGATCTCCGTGTGACCGCCGCCAACCCGAAGGGTGCGAGCGGCGGCCGGACGGCGTGCCTTCAGAACTTCCAGGTCAGGTCGCCCTTGACAGTCTGATCCTGCGTTCTTCCGGAGATCTGCCCGGAATAGCTCACGCCGAGGGTTGCGGCAGGGCCGACCGCGAGGTCGAGACCCGCCTCCACGACGAGAGCATCGCGCGCAACAGGCGCTCCGGTAACGCCGAAGGGGAATGCGCCGTCCTGAAAGGTCATCAGAGCCGCAGGCTCCACATCGCCGAAGGCATGGCGCCAGCCAAGAGTGCCGCGGACCGTGAGGGCCGTCGTTTCGCTCAGGGCGATCCGGTTCGCCACCCGGACGCCGAGAGTCGAGAAGGTCGTATTGGCGCTGCCGCCCCTTGCGTTCAGGGCCGCTGCCCCACCGGTTTCCGTGAGGCCGTCCGTGTGCAGGTTCACATGAGCCAGTGCGGCAAAGGGCTCGAGGGCGGCAGTGCCCAAGGCAAGGCCATATCCCACCTCGCCGAAGATCTGCGCGGTGCGCCCGTCCCGGTCGCTGACCAGGGTGTCGGAGAAGCCCGGGAAGACGACCTGCCGATTCACGCCGATGCTGTGCCAGCTCAGGGCCGAACCGAGGCGGACGCCGAGCGGTCCCCACTGCCTGCCGCCATAGGCAGCGACATGGTAATTGTCGCTGGTGCCGGAGGAGACCGTCCGGTCCGTATCGAAGCTGGTCTGGCTGTACCCGCCCGCGATGCCGACGCGCCACCCGTCTCCCGCCAGCGAGTCCGCACCGAGGAGGAAGCCTCCTGTCGAAGTGTCGATGCCTGCATGTGCCCTGTCCGTGTTCCTGCCCCAGGAGCCGAAACCCTGTCCCCACAGGCCGACGGTCGTTCCATGAGGCGTCTGAACGGTGCCGGGGGGAGCCGACAGGGAGGCAAGGGAGCCGTCGCCCGTGAAGGTCTGGCGCATGCGGTTCGTCGCCGCGTCCCGCACATAGCGGCTGGTGTCGAGCAGAACGCCGCGTGCCGAGGCGTGGATATCGCCTGCGAGGTTTCCGAAAGCACCGCGCGCGGACGTTTCATCCAGCTGCAGGATTGCGCCATAGACCTGATGGGTGGGCGCGAGAGCTTCCGCCGCCGCGCCCGCGGCCCTTTCATTGCCGGTGAGGCCGATATCGGCAAAGGCCAGACCATTGCGGGCGAGGTTCATGGTCACCGCGCGGGAGCCGTAGGTCAGCGACGGGTCGAAGAATGCGAAGCTGTCCGTCACCCGGGCGAAGCGGCCCTCCACGGCACCTGCCGTCAGGACCTGCGCAGTCGTGTTCTGGTGCAGGGGATCGACGCGGCCACTGACGTGGAGGGTGCCGCCCAGCGTGGCGGTTTGCTCCACGGAAAGGCGACTGGAGTCGCCGTCGCGGACCCGGATGGCGAGAATGCCCATGTCGGTCTGCACATAACGACCCTGAACGGTCAGCACACCCGGAGCGGTCGCGGAGCCCGGGGCCACGACGCCGCCTTTGTTCGCCACGCCGAAGGGGGTGACGATCCGGCCGGTTCCGCTGAGGGTTCCGCCGGAGATATCGAGCAGGCCCGTCGAGAGAGTTCCGTCGACGGCGAGCCGCCCGTCGGAAAGCTCGGTGCCGAGCATCGCCGCGAGCTCACGCCCACGGGGCAGGGAAAGGGCCGATTGCTCGCCACCGATCCACAGGCTGTCGATGGTCGCGTTCATGTCGAGGGTCATCGTGCCGGGCTGCGTCAGCGCGACCTGATAGTAGCGCCCGATGGCGCCGGCCCCTCTGAAATGGCCGTCCCTGTTGTTCGGTACGGCGCCGGATCCCGTGGCCGTGTCACTCCAGGCGGACCGGTCGCTCCAGACATGACCGCCCGCCTGCGCCCGAACCTGGCGCAGGGCATTGTGCTGGTCGATCCAGCCCAGATAATCGGCGACGGAGGTCCAGCCCGTCACGCTGCCATAGCCGAATTGCGGCGCATCGTAGTTGACGACCCAGTCCGCGACGCCGATCTGGACCAGGCCCCCTCCGTCACCACGAAGAGCGGGCCGCCGCTGTCGCCAGGAGCGGCGCCGGCTTGGAGATGCGGAAGCGGACTGACCGGATCGTCGGGATGGGCCGGATCCTCGAACTGGCCCATGATGTAGCGCTGCTTGTTGCCGGTCATCCCGGCCTCTTCTCCCGTCAGATAGCCTCCGAAGAGGGTCTCGCCGACCCGACGCTTGTCGTCGTAGGGGCCGGTATCCCGGTAGGGAGGGTTGGAGCCGGTGCCGGAGGCTCCGTAGCCCACCATTCGGATGACGGTGCCCACCGGGGGGAGGGGATCGCCTGCCTTGACCAGCTTCACCGGGGTCAGGTCGGTGACCGGAGCGGCGAGGGATATCAGGGCGATGTCGTTGTTGAGAGGCCCGTGGTTGTACTGCGCATGGGCCGCGACTCCGCTGATCAGCCTGTTGTTCGGGTTCGGCTGCGTCGCGATCGGGGAGAAGCTGATATAGGTATTGTCATTGGAGATATAGAGCTGGCCGGGACCGTGCTCCACGCAATGGGCTGCCGTCAGGATCGTGCGGGCGTTGATGAGGCTGCCCGTGCAGTTTGCGCCTCCGCCGGTCACCAAGGCTGCGACGCTGCTGTAGACGTTATCCCGGTCGTAGTAGTTGCCGATGCCGCCGGCCTCGTTCGCCGCCCTGTCGTTGAGAACGACAGCCTGGGCCGGGGCGAGACTGGCGAGGACGAAGAGGAAGGGGATAAGGCTCGACCCCACCGGTCCGGCCAGGCACGTGGTCGCGCAAAGGCGATCGCCCAGGGTTGTCCTGTGCAAGGTCATCTCGTCTGCCCCCTCTATTTATATAGGTTGAGCTTCGTATAGAGCTTGAGCGCAGCTTTCGTCGAGGGGGATTTTCCGCGGACAGGAAGGGATTTCCGGCCGCTACCTTCCGTCAATTTGACTTCGCTGTGGGTTTGGAGGACATCAGCGCCCTTCAAGGGTGTTTCGCCTGTAGATTGCTCTCTTGATAAGGACATCTTCCGTCTCCGGAGCTTTTGATGGACGGTTTCGTCTCACAGCAGCGGTTGTCTTTGCGTCATTTGTCCGCTGCCCAGCTGACAAGCGTCGCCGAGCGGAGCCATGCCCGCCTCTGCTTCATCCTCGTGCTGCTCTCGCTGGCGTGCTTCCTGCCGGGTTTCGCCTCCCTCCAGCCCATGGACAGGGACGAGCCGCGATATGCCCAGGCCTCGAAGCAGATGCTCGAGACCGGGGACTTCGTGGATATTCGCTTTCAGGATGAGGCGCGTCACAAGAAGCCGGTCGGAATCTATTGGATGCAGAGTGCGGCCGTGGCCGCCGGGGAGGCGCTGGGAGTCCCCGAGGCGCGGACCACCATCGCCCTCTACCGAATTCCGTCCCTGCTGAGCGCCCTCGCCACCGTTCTGCTGACCTATTGGGCCTCCCTGGCCTTCCTCGGCCGACGCGGAGCCTTCCTGGCCGCCGGTCTCATGGCGACATCGGTGATCCTCATGGTGGAGGCGAGACTCGCCAAGACGGATGCGGCCCTTACCGCTTGCGCCGTCGCGGCCATGGGCGGCTTGGCGCGGGCCTATCTCAGCCGGGGAGCCGGCGTCCTGCCGCGGCGGACCCTTCTCATTTTCTGGCTCGGCATCGCCGGCGGCATCCTCATCAAGGGTCCTCTCATCCTGATGTTCGTCGGCTTGACCGCCGCCGTGCTCGCCTATCGGGAGCGCTCGGCCCGCTGGCTGCTGACGCTCCGGCCCTGGCTCGGCGGATTGATCACGCTTCTGATCGTGCTGCCCTGGTTCGTCGCCATTGCGATCAAGAGCGGCGGAGCCTTCTATTCGGCCTCTGTGGGCCACGACATGCTGGGCAAGGTCGGCACCGCGCAGACCTATCACTGGGCCCCTCCCGGCTTCTATCTGCTCTCCTTCTTCGCCACGTTCTGGCCGGGAGCCATCCTCGCGGCCATCGCGGTGCCCTTCGCCTGGATCCACCGGAAAGAGGAGCCGGTCGCGTTTGCCCTGGCCTGGATCGTCCCCGCTTGGCTCGTCTTCGAGATCGTGCCGACCAAGCTGCCGCACTACACGATGCCGCTCTTCCCGGCGGTCGCCATTGTGACGGTGATGGCCGTCTCCCGCCATTTCGTCGGCCCCCACCGGCCCGCGGCCAAGTTTGCGACGATCCTGATCCCGTTCATCCCGGTCGGCCTCACCATCGGCCTGTCGGCGGTCGCCTGGACCTTCGATGGCGCCTTACCTTATCGGGGTCTGCCGCTGATGGTCCTGTCGTCGCTGGCAGCGCTTTATGCCTGGCGGCTTTTCGTGAGGAACCGGGTCATCGGCTCCGTCTGGGCGAGCTTCGCTTCGGCCGTATTCCTTGCCATCGGCGTTTTCGGGCTGACGCAGCTCGATCTGCGCTCCCTCAAGGCTTCGCCGCGGCTGGCGGAGGTGGCGCGTAACCTCGCCTGCGAGAATCCGCGCGTCGCGACCCTCGGCTACCGGGAGCCCAGTCTGGTCTTCCTGACGGGAACGAACCTCGACATGCTCGAAACCGGGGCCCAGGCCTCGGCCTTCCTGCAGCAGGGCGGCTGCCGCCTCGTCTTCGTCGAGAGACGTTTCGAGGACGAGTTCCGTGCTGAAAATGCGCGCCTTGGTTTGAGGCCGTCGCTCTCGACGCGCGTCGCAGGGTTCAATATCAACAGCGGGCGCCGGCTCGACATCGGAGCCTACGCAACCGGCTTCTGAGGCTGGAGCACTGCTTGTAGAGGTGGCCTCGAGGCCATGAATTGATGACCCACACTCCCTCGGCACCGCGTATCAGCGTGGTCGTTCCTGTCAAGAATGAAGCCTTGAACATCCTTCCCCTGGTGGGGGAGATCGAGCAGGCCTGCGCGCCCCTGGGCACCTTCGAGGTGATCTACGTCGACGACGGCTCGACCGATGCCACCGTCGAGCAGGTTCTCGGCGCCCGCGCGACCCGGCCCTGGCTGCGGCTGGTCCGGCACGAGGCGAGTTGCGGACAGAGCGCAGCCGTCCGGACGGGAGTCTATGCGGCCCATGCCCCGATCGTCGTGACCCTGGACGGGGACGGACAGAACGATCCCGCCTTCATCCCGAAGCTGGTGGCAGCCCTCGACGATCCCGCCACCGGCCTCGCTGCCGGTCAGCGGGTGGGGCGCAAGGACGGGCCTTACAAGAAGTGGCAGTCGCGCATCGCGAACGGGGTGCGCGGCAGGATCCTGAAGGACGGGACCCGGGATACCGGCTGCGGCCTAAAGGCCTTCCGGCGTGACGTCTATCTGCGGCTGCCTTACTTCGATGCCCTGCACCGCTTCATGCCCGCGCTGATCAAGCGCGAGGGCTACGGCATCGCCCATGTGGACGTGGTGGACCGGCCGCGCCATGCGGGGCAATCGAATTACGGGCTCTTCGACCGCCTCTGGGTCGGAATTCTCGACCTGGCAGGCGTCTGGTGGCTGATCCGCCGCCGTCGCCGCGTGCCGGTCGCTCAGGAGATCAACTGATGCTGATGCGGTTGTCGCACGACCTCGGCCTGTACTTCTACGATGTGGTCATTGCCCGCTTCGACGTGTGGGCGGCTTTCGGCGTGTTGGCTCAGCTGGTCTTCGGAGCCCGGTTCATCGTGCAATGGATCGCGAGCGAGAGGGCGGACCGCAGCGTCATTCCTGTGGGCTTCTGGTTCCTGTCGATCGCGGGCGGGCTGATGACCCTGGTCTATGGCTTTGCCCGCCGGGACATCGTCATCATTTTCGGTCAGGCGCTGTCGGTCTTCATCTATGTTCGCAATCTGATGCTGATTGCGAAGGAGGCCCGCTCCAAGAAGGCCGAGCCTCGGATCGCCGAAGGGGCGGAGGGCTAGGCCCTTTCGGCCCAGCCCCCGGGTCACTCAGGCCGCTTTCGCGTCCGTTTCCCGAAGCCGGGCGAAGCCTGCATCGAGATCGCGCTTGAGATCGTCGAGGTCCTCCAGGCCGATATGGAAGCGCAGGGCGTGACCGCCGGGCTTCCACTGCGTCGCGGTGCGGTAGGTGGAGCAGTCGAAGGGGATCACGAGGCTCTCGAAGCCACCCCAGGAATAGCCCATGCCGAAGAGGCCGAGGCCATCCAGCATGGCGGCCAGCGCGCGGTCGGAGCAGGGCTTCAGGATCACCGAGAACAGCCCCGACGAGCCTTTGAAGTCGCGCTTCCAGATGTCGTGGCCCGGATAGCTTTCCAGGGCCGGATGCAGAACCCGCGCCACTTCCGGGCGGGCCTCTAGCCACCGCGCCATGTCGAGCGCCTGCTTCTCGTGCTCGCGCAGGCGCAGCGCCATGGTGCGCAGGCCCCGCAGTCCGAGGAACACGTCTTCCGGGCCGGGACACATGGCGAAGGCATCGTAAGCGGCGCGCAGGGCCTTGAAGCAGCGCTCATTCGCCGAAACCATCCCGAGGAGGAGGTCCGAGCCGCCGCTGAGGTACTTCGTGCCGGCCTCGATGGCGATGTCGACGCCCCGCTCATGCGGCGGGTAGAGGAGGGGGGTGGCCCAGGTATTGTCCATGAGAACCACGGCACTGTGCCGGTGCGCCACCTCGGTGATGGCCGGGATGTCCTGCATCTCGAAAGATTGCGAGCCGGGGGCTTCCGTAAAGACAGCGGCGGTGTTGGGCCGGATCAGCGTTTCGATCCCGGCGCCGATCAGCGGGTCGTAATAGGTGGTTTCCACACCAAATTTCTTCAGCATTCCTTCGCAGAAATGCCGGGTCGGCAGGTAGACCGAATCCGTCATCAGCAGGTGGTCGCCCGCCTTGAGGCAGGACATGAGGGCGACGGTGACGGCGGCAAGCCCCGAGGGCGCCAGAACCGTCCCTGCGGCGCCCGACAGTTCCGTCCAGGCTTTTTCCAGGGCCTCGGTGGTCGGAGTTCCTTTCGTTCCATAGGAATAGCGGCCGCGCCGGTGCAGGAGATCATCCGTCGTGGGGTAGAGAACGGTCGAGCCCCGATAGATGGGCGTGTTCACGAAACCGTGCTGTTCCGACGGGTCGCGTCCGGCATGGACCAGGCGGGTGCGATCACCGAGTTCTGTGGGCTTGGGAGCGAATTTTGACATCGTTTCAAGGGGCTGGTGACGGGGCCCTGATGTGAGACCGGGCCCGGGCCGCCGTCAACCCCGGCGCCATAGGGCACCCATCAAGACTTGACCAGTGACCAATCATAGAATGTGATAGGTCCAAGAACGTTTCGTTCAAGAACGGCGAAACGCTCTAACAGGGAACTCGGCTCGGCGGACCAGAAATGCCAAGCCAAGTCGTCAAAGTGGGAGAACATACAAACATGAAAAAGGCTCTCGTATCGATTGCCTTCGGCCTTACGGCCAGCCTGTTCGCGACGGGCGCCTCGGCTCAAGCGACGCTGAACAGCGTCAAGCAGAAGGGATTCCTGACCTGCGGCTCCAACACGGGCCTCGCCGGATTCGGCGTTCCGGACGCTCAGGGCAACTGGACCGGTCTCGACGTGGATCTCTGCCGCGCCATCGCAGCAGCCATCTTCGACGACCCGACCAAGGTCCGCTACATCCCGCTGGCCGCCAAGGACCGTTTCACCGCGCTCCAGTCGGGCGAGGTCGACGTGCTGTCCCGCAACTCGACCCACACCATGTCGCGCGACACGCAGCTCGGCCTGGATTTCCCGACCATCAACTACTACGACGGCCAGGGCTTCATGGTCCGCAAGTCGCTCGGTGTTTCTTCGGCTAAGGAGCTGGACGGCGCCTCGATCTGCACCCAGCAGGGCACGACCACCGAGCTGAACCTCGCCGACTACTTCCGTGCGAACAACATGAAGTACGAAGTGGTGGCCTTCGCGACCTCCGACGAGACGTTCAAGGCCTACGATTCCGGCCGCTGCGATGCCTTCACGACGGATGCCTCGGGTCTCTATGCCGAGCGCCTGCGCGCCTCCGCTCCCGATGATCACGTGGTTCTGCCCGAGATCATCTCCAAGGAGCCGCTCGGACCGGCGGTCCGCCATGGCGACGACCAGTGGGCCGACATCGTCCGCTGGACGCACAATGCCATGCTGAATGCCGAGGAGCTCGGCGTCACCAAGGCCAATGTCGACCAGATGAAGACCTCCGAGAACCCGGAGATCAAGCGTCTCCTCGGCTCGGAAGGCAAGTTCGGTGAGGCGATCGGCCTGACCAACGACTGGGCCTACCGGATCATCAAGAACGTCGGCAACTATGGTGAAATCTTCGAAGCCAATGTCGGCGAGGGTTCGCGCCTGAAGATCAAGCGCGGCCAGAACGCCCTTTGGACGAAGGGCGGCCTGCAGTACGGCATTCCGATCCGCTAAGCGGTATGGAATGGGGCGTCCGGACATGTCCGGACGCCCCTTTATCGTTGTAACGATTGCCGCCAGTTCCTAGCATAACGACGTTTGAATGATTGAAATCGACGGCTGGTATGTCGCCGTCAGGGGATGAGTTGAGTGCAGACAGCTGTCAGCCAGGCACCGTCGCCGAAGAGGTCGTTCCTGTACGACCCGAATGTTCGCGGCATCTTCTATCAGGTTCTTCTCGTCGCCATCGTCAGCTATCTGTTCTACGCTGCCGCGACGAATGCCATCGATAACCTGCAGCGCGCGAGAATCGCCTCAGGCTTCGGCTTCCTCGAGAATACAGCCGGATTCGACATCAGCCAGACGCTGATCACGTTCAGCGCCGCTGGCTCGACCTATGGCGAGGCCTTCGTCGTCGGCCTTCTCAACACCTTGGTCGTGTCCGCGATCGGCATCGTCTTCGCCACGATCCTCGGCTTCATCGTCGGCATCGCCCGCCTGTCCAGCAACTGGATGGTGGCCAAGGTCTCGATGGTCTATGTGGAGCTGCTCCGCAACATCCCGCTGCTTCTTCAGCTGCTGTTCTGGTATATCGCCGTCCTCGGGCCTCTGCCGCAGCCGCGCAATTCGGTCGAGATGGGCGCCGGCTTCTTCCTGAATTCCCGCGGTCTGTTCATGCCGCGTCCGCTCTATGCCTCGGACGTCTGGGTGGTCTTCGCGGCCCTCGCGGTCGGGATCGTCGCGACCGCCGCTTTCCGTTACTGGGCGAGGAAGCAGCAGGAGGCGACGGGCCGTCAGTATCCCGTCGGGCTCGTGACTCTGGCGCTCGTCCTCGGCCTGCCTGTCGCCGCATGGGTGGTTCTCGCCCTCGCGGGTGCAAACCCGATAAGCTTCGAGATGCCGCAGAAGGGCACGTTCAACCTCCAGGGCGGAATGCAGGTTCTGCCCGAGTTCGTGGCCCTGCTCCTCGGATTGACGACCTATACGGCCGCCTTCATCGCCGAGGTCGTGCGCGCCGGCATCCTTGCCGTCTCCAAGGGGCAGACGGAGGCGGCGGGCTCGCTGGGTCTCAAGCCGGGGCAGACGCTCCGGCTCGTGGTGATCCCGCAGGCCATGCGGGTCATCATTCCGCCCCTGACCAGTCAGTACCTCAACCTCACGAAGAACTCGTCCCTCGCCGTGGCGATCGGCTATCCCGATCTCGTCCAGGTCTTCATGGGAACAGTGCTCAACCAGACGGGCCAGGCCATCGAGGTCGTCGTCATCACCATGGGCGTGTATCTGACGATCAGCCTCGTGACGTCGTTCTTCATGAACATCTACAACCGCCGCGTGGCGATTGTTGAACGGTAGGAGATCCGATGAGCACTACCGTCGATATGTTCCGCTACGTGCGTGACGAGAACGTCGAGGCGTCGCCGCCGCCGAATCTGGCGCGCGGGCCGATCGCCTGGATGCGGGAGAACCTGTTCTCCGGCCCGTTCAACACCATCCTGACCCTGGTGGTCCTGTATCTGCTCTACGTCAGCATCCCGCCGCTGGTGGAGTTCCTCTTCATCAACGCGGTCTGGACCGGAGCGGATCGGGATGCCTGCCGTGCGGAGACGGCCGGTCACCCGGTCGGAGCCTGCTGGGCCTTCGTGATCGATAAGATCAACTACTTCGTCTACGGCTCCTATCCGGCCACCGAGCGGTGGCGGGTGGACGGCTTCTTCGCCCTGCTCGCCATCGGCGTCGTCTGGCTTCTTTGGCTCAAGGCACCTCGCCGCGATCTCGGTGCGGTCTACTTCTTCTGGCTGTTCCCGCTCCTGTCCTACATTCTGCTGACCGGCGGAAACTGGGACTTCCGCGACAGCTTCTGGATCGGCTTCATCGTCTTTTCCATCCTGCTGGTGGCGGGCATCGCCCTGGCGGCACGCGCACTCAAGACGTCGATGCGCGCGGGCTTGATCGTCGGCATCGGCATCGTGGCGGTGATCGGCATCACCCTGGCCCTGGTCGAGATCGATTGGGGGCTGGAGCACGTGCCGACGGCCCTCTGGGGCGGCATCCTCGTCACCCTCCTGGTGGCGACGGTGGGCATCGTGTTCTCGCTTCCCTTCGGCATCCTGCTCGCCCTGGGACGCCGGTCCAAGCTGCCCGTCGTGCGGCTGGCATCGGTGATCTTCATCGAGTTCGTGCGCGGCGTGCCGCTGATCACGGTGCTGATCATGGCCAACACCATGCTGCCGCTCTTCCTGCCGGGCGACATGACGGTGGACCGCTTGGCGCGTCCGCTCGTGGGTGTCGCCTTCTTCGCCTCCGCCTACATGGCCGAGGTGGTGCGCGGCGGCCTGCAGGCGATGCCAAAGGGGCAGTACGAGGGCGCGATGTCCCTGGGCCTCAACTACCCGCAGATGATGATCCTCATCATCCTGCCGCAGGCCCTGCGGATCGTGATCCCGGGCATCGTCAACACCTTCATCGGCCTGTTCAAGGACACGTCGCTGGTGGCGATCGTCGGCATCTTCGATCTGGTCAAGACCATCGAGGCCTCACGCATCGACCCGAACTGGGCTGCGCCGACGATCAGCTACACGGGCTACGCCTTCGCGGCCTTCTTCTACTTCATCTTCTGTTGGGGCATGTCGCGGTACTCGCTCGGAGTCGAGCGGCGCCTTGCGGCAGGTCAGAGACACTAACAATCATGGCGACCACAATGACAGCGCAACACATCCCCGCCGCAGCCGTCGATCCGCAGGCCGAGGCCGCCGTCCAGATGATCGACGTGCACAAGTGGTACGGCGAGTTCCACGTGCTGCGGGACATCAACCTGAACGTCCGGCGTGGCGAGCGCATCGTGATCTGCGGGCCCTCCGGCTCCGGAAAATCCACCATGATCCGCTGCATCAACCGTCTCGAGGAGCACCAGAAGGGGCGCATCATCGTCGACGGTACGGAGCTGA
>NZ_JBHSBQ010000137.1:0-93500 GCF_042650665.1 Microvirga sp. GCM10011540
CTACACCAAGGTGACCTACGGTCTGGTGGCTCTGGCCTTTCTGGTGTTCATGCTGTTCGATGCGCGCCAGCGCCGCTGGGCCGCCTGGGCCATCGGCCTCACCATCCTCACAGCCCTCGCGGTCGAAATCCTCTGGAAGGCGTCCCTGGCCCATTTCGCCGATCTCGTGCTCGCGGGGCAGGTCAGCGGAACGCGCGGAGCGGTCGGTCTCGTGCTCGGTTTCCTGAGGCACCTCGCCGATTACGTGATGTTCGGCATCGTCGCGGTGCTGGCGCTCTGGCGCACCCGCAGTTTTCGCGACTTCCTGTTCTTCGGGTTCTGCGCCGGTCCGGGGCTCCTCATCCAGGCCCAGAACTCCCAGCCCTGGGGCATCATCACGCTCCATACCGGCGCCGTCGTGGCGGCCGAGATCCTGGTTCGGACCCAATATGCCCGGACTGCGTCAGGCGGCGGGTCCCTCTCCCTTGCCTCGGGCTCGGTCTTCCTGCTTTTCGCCCTTCTTCTGCCGACGACGGTCCATTACCTGCTGGGCCTTGGGCTTCATACGACCCTTGCCGTCACCCGGTCCGGCCAGCCGTTCGGCCTCCCGGGACTCGAGCAGGTCAGGCTCGCGCGGCTGTGGACGCCCGGCGACTATGCCTTCACCTCCGCCTATCTGGAGAGCATCCGGAAGGGGGGAGAAACCTTGGCGGAGCTTCCGACCCGCCCGCGGCAGGTGTCCGTGCTCGACTTCGCCAATCCCTTCTCGGCCGGGCTCAACCTGCCGCCCCCGCGCGGCGACAACGCCTGGCTCCACTGGGGCCGCAACATCAACACCGAGCACCACCTGCCGCCGAACCTGCTTTTCAAGGATGTCGAGATCTTGATGGAGCCCAAATGGGGGGTCAATCCGGGGCCCCTTCGCAGCCTGTACGGAACCTATATCGAGAGCACCTTCGAGCCGGTCCGGGAAACCGACGCCTGGATCGTCTGGCATCGCAGGGACAGTCGTGCCGGAGAGATGGCAGAGAGCCGCACGTCGTCCGGATCCTGTCCCGCGGAACAAGCATCCGCATCGCGTGTTGGGGCTGGGGATGGGTGTTCGCAATGACGCAATGGTTGAAGCGCCCCGCATCCGTCGAGATGCTCGTGGTCGCCACAGGAGTGGTGTGCGCCCTGCTGCTCGCCCTGCCGGGTGAGACCGTCACAACCAAGTATCTCAACGATCTCTTCATCTTCCTCGACGGAGTTCATCGCGTCAGCCTGGGCCAGGTGCCCAACCGCGATTTCCACACTGCTCTCGGACCCCTGGTCTATTATGTTCCTGCCATCGGCTACTGGCTGACCGGCAGCTTCGGCGGCGCAATGCCGATCGGAATGGGCCTCCTTGTCCTGGGTTTCGCGCTGATTGCCGCTCATGTCGCCGGATCCCGGCTTCGCCCGGCGATCGGACTTCCCGTCGCCCTTTTCCTCATCCTGGTCACGGCAGTCCCCGCCAATCTGGGCGAAGGAATCCGCGATCTGTCGTTTGCGATGTTCTATAACCGCATCGGCTGGTCGGGCCTCGGCCTGCTGCTGATCATGTATCTGCAGCCTGTTTACCCGCATCGCCGCCAGGCATGGCTCGACGCCGTCTGTGCGTCCGCCCTCCTCCTGCTGATGTTCTACATGAAGATCAGCTACGGGGTGGTCGGTTTGGCCTTCATGGTCTTCATGCTGCTCTTCTCGCGCCAGCGCCTGTGGGTCGCGGCGGCTCTTGCCGTCACCATCATCATCGGCCTGGCTGTCGAAGCCTCATGGGGGGCGACCAAGGCCCATTTCGACGACCTGCTCCTCGCCGGGGAGGTGAGCGGCAGAATCGACCAGATCAACGAGCTTGCGGAAGCGCTGTTCAGGAATCTCGCCGACTACGTTCTCTTCGCGGTCTTCACGATCCTGGTTCTTTGGCGCACCCGCAGCCTGCGCGACTTCCTGTTCCTGGGGTTCTGCGCCGGCTCGGGCTTCATGATCATCAACCAGAACTTCCAGCATTGGGGCGTCATCACCCTCGGCGCCGGAGCAGCGGTCGCGGCGGAGATCCTCGCCAGGACTCAACCGGCGGCGCCCGAGGACGGCAAGCGCCCCCTCCTGTCTGCAGGAGCCCCTCTTCTTCTGCTGGCTCTCCTGCTGCCGAGCACCGTTCACATGACCGCCACCCTCGGCCTCCATGCAGGTCTCGCGGCGACGAGATACGGTCAGTCCGTCCCCCTGCCGAACTTCGAGCAGGTCAGGCTCGCAAGGCTCTGGAGCGAGGGCGAGCATCCCGCCTTCAGCCGATATCTGGAGAGTATCGCGGATGGAGCACGGGCGCTGGACGAACTCGGGGAGGACGCCGGCCACGTGCTCGTCCTCGATTTCGTCGGCCCCTTTTCGGCCGGCCTGGGCCTTCAGCCTCCGCAGGGAGACAGCACCTGGTATCACTGGGGCCGCACCCTGGACGATGACCACCACCTGCCCGCCGAAGAGGTGTTCCGGGACGTGCGCGTGGTCATGGACCCGAAATGGGCAATCGAAAGCTGGACCGCGGAGGGCCTGCGCCGGGTCTACGCCGATCACCTGACCGAGAACTACGAGCTCCTGCGGGAAACGGCGGACTGGAAGGTCTACATCCTGCGGGACGAGCCTGCGGAGACCGTCAGCCGCTCCCGGGACCTCGACGGCGATCCGACGACGGCGGAAGGATCCTCCCCGACCGGGGGATAGCAGGAAATCCCGGCCCCGGTACTCCGGTCGGAACGTAGCGCCTCAGGCGCTGCGCAGCCTTCCCTCGATCCGGGGCTCCCCTTTCAGCTCCCGCCACTCGTCCACGAGCAGGACGATCAGGCACAGCACCAGGGCCCAGCCATAGGCCGATCCGATCGTGAACTGGACCAGGGCCGATTTGCCGAACTGGTTGATGATGAACGGGACGGGCACAATGAGCAGACCCATGACGACCCACATGGCAGGCCGGTATCTGTGGCTCATGAGGACCGGCAGAAGGAACAGCGTGTACTGGATCCAGCCGAGGGGCGAGGCGAGCAGGGATGCAACGAGCGCCAGGCTGCTGACCCTCGTAATGCCGGGCCGGCGCCAGAAGGCCCAAGCCGCCAGTCCGCCCAGCAGCGCAAGGCTGAGGACGAGGCCGAGGGACGGCACCCCGGCGCGGGCGGCAAGGCCCGCGAAGGAGGCGTTGGTGAGGAAGAAGGCGCGGTCGCGGTCGGAGGCGACGAGTTCGAACCATTGGCGGTAGATTTCAGGCCCGTAGACCACCAGCGGCACGGCGCTGATGAGGGCTGCCGTCGCCACTGCGGCACGAACCGGCAGGCGGTGGCCTGCCAGGAACAGAAGCACCGGCCAGACGAGGAAGTTCGGTTTCATCGCGATCACGACGCCGATCAGGATGCCCGCGGCCAGAGGCGCGCCGCGTTCCAGCAGCACCCAGGCGGCGACGGTTGCGAAGACCAGGGGCAGGTAGATCTGCCCGAGAAAGAGCGTGTCCCAGAAGCCCGCCAGGGCGAAGGCCCAGATGACGAAGATGGGCATGTCGGCGCCACGGAAATGGAACGCCAGCAAGGCGATGGTCGCGATATAGAACGCCACCGAGATCCATCGCCAGATCAGATAGCTCTGGTGAGGCTCGGTCAGATCGAAGAGCTGGAACAGCAGCGCCGAGACGGGCGGGTTGAGGTTGGGATTCCACGACTCGAACCCGGGCAGCTGAACGTGGAGGGTCAGCGGGTAGATGCCATAAGGGTTCAATCCTTCTTTTGCCGCGCGTCCCGACGCCACGAACGAGCCGAAATCCCAAAGCGACGCGCCCGGCGTCATCCGCGGGTATTCCGACCAGATCGCCAGTACCGAGAGCATGGCGAGGACCAGAAGAGGAATCCATCGCATCGGTTGCGCCGTCATCGCAGGTTCTCCTCAAGCCGCTGAAAGCTCAAGCGAGCCCTGCCGGAGAGTCTAGCGCGGCGTCCCGGGAGGACCAGACCGGACCGGACCGGGATCGCACGCCAAGTCCGCGAGCATCCTTCGCGTCGTCAATCTCTCGCGTTGATGGAAAAGACCTCGTAACCGGCCCCGTTCAGCACCCGCACGGCCTCGACCTGAGGGCCCGCGGCCTGTGGGACACGGGCGCGGGTGAACACCCTGAGAGCCCGCTCCTTCGCCTTCTCCAGAGACTCCACGCGAACGAAGGTCCGGCGGATGACCCCACCCCCTTCGGATTCAGGGGCAATCGTCTCGATACGATAGATTTCCACGTCCCACCAACTCCACGCTCATCCGATCCCGTTCGGCCGGCCTCGCTCATAATTGCGAAGGGCGGTCATGACCACGAAAAAAGGCAACGCAGAAGAGCGGCATCGGGTCCGGGCCCGCGACCTCGCGTGTCAGGAGCACGCAGGGAGGATGAAGGCCGGCAGTCCGTGCCAGAGAATGGCCGCGATGGAAAAGGCGCTGATCAGGACTGCTCCCTGGATCAGGAAGACATCGGTGACGGAAGCATCCGCCGATTGCAGCCGCCGATGCTTCCGGAGGGCGTGGACGAGAAACGCGGCAGCCGCAACAGCGGCCACCAGGGTCGTTCCGGCGACGGTGAAGGGGACGATTCCGGCGCCGAGGACTGTCGTGTCCGCCCAGCCCCGGGCGCACACGGTCGAGGTGACGCCATAGATGACGGTGAACTGCACGGCCCAGGCGAGGAAACCGCCCAGCATGAACACGACCTGCCACATCCGCCGCCCGGTCACCGCTAGTACCCCCCGACCAGCTTCGGGAAGCCGTAGACGACAGCAGCGCCACCGAGACCCTGCGCCGTCGTGTAGTACCAGAACAGCATGGTGTTATCGAAAGTCGTCCTCCTCACGGAATCGAGTTTGCCCGCAAGCCAGCGTGCGATCGTATAGAGCCCCATGATGAGGGTGACGCCGACGAAGAGCACCTGGAACGAGACGATGCCGTAGACGGCCGCACCATAGGCGTGCTCCTTCGGGCTGAGGCCGGTCTGCCAGTGGCTCCAGAGGTCCATCGCGGATCCGGCCACGAAGAGCAGAAGCGCAATCGCGATCAGGATCGGCACCGATGCGGGGCGGCGGCGGTATTCACCCCTCAGATTCCGGCTGGCCCAGACGATCAGGGCCGCGCTTGCAAGATAGAGAGCCCCCACGACGGCGCCGTACAGGAAGTGGGGAACGACGACGCCCTCCGGAGGCCATGCGCCGGGATTGACCAGCCACAGGAAGAGATACGAGAAAACGAGGCAGGTGAAGATCATCCCGCACACGACCAGAAGCGAGATCATGCCCCACCAGGAATGGTTCATCGGTCCTGTCACGTAGACCGGGACCGTGAAGCCCCCGCCGATATCGGCGGGCGGCCGGACGGGACCGGGATCGGTCTCCCACAGCCACCAGATCACGCAGCCGACCGCCAGCACCCCGCAGACGATGGAGGGGAAGACGAGCTTCACCGTGAGCAGGAGGAAGAAGCCTGCCGTGAAGACGGCCGCGAGAAGGGGCTGCCAGCCCGGGCCCGGAATCTGCAGGATGTATTGCGGACGTGCATCGAATGGACTGGTGACGATGGTCTCGCGCCCGCCGGTCACGGTGCCGGGCAGGTAGTAGCGGCCTGCCTCCACGTCCTTGGCAAGGTTCGCCTGATCCCAGAGCGGCTCCCGGCTCGTGATGACCGGAATGCTGCGGACGCCGTAATTGCCGTTCGGCAGCCATTCCAGCGTGCCGGCGTTCCAGACGTTGCCGGCATTCTGATCTTGTACGGGCCGGAAGTTCCGCAGCATGTCGTAGATGAACAGGGCGACACCGGCCGCGATCATGAAGGCGCCGACGGTGGAGATGAGGTTGAGTTCGTGCCATTCCATCCCGACGGGATAGGTGTAGACGCGCCGCGGCATTCCGATGAGGCCGGTGATGTGCATGGGGAAGAAGGTGACGTTGACCCCAAGGAACATGAGCCCGAAGACCCAGCGGCCGAGACGTTCCGACAGAGGCCGCTTGCTCGCTGCGGGGATCCAGAAATACAGCGCGGCGAAGAGCGGGAACACCATTCCGCCGATCAGGACGTAATGGAGATGCGCCACCACGAAGTAGGTGTCGTGAGCCTGCCAATCGAAGGGCACCATGGCGACCATGACCCCGGTGAGGCCGCCGAGGACGAAAATGAACAGGAAGCCGATGATGAAGAGGGAAGGCGTGTTCAGCTTCATGCGGCCGGCCGCGATGGTCGCGATCCAGGCAAAGACCTGAATGCCGCTCGGAACCGCCACCGCCGTGCTCGCCGCCGAGAAGAAGCTCAACGACATCTTTGGCAGGCCGGTCGCGAACATGTGGTGGACCCACAGCCCGAAGGACAGGAAGCCGGTCGCGATGAGCGCCAGGACGATGAGGCGGTAGCCGACCAGCGGCGTCTGAGCCAGGGCCGGCACGATCATCGACACCATCCCGGTCGCCGGAATGAAGATGATGTAGACCTCGGGATGGCCGAAGAACCAGAACAGGTGCTGCCACAGGAGCGGGTCCCCGCCCCTCTCGGCGATGAAGAACGGCCAGTCGAAGGCCCGCTCCATCTCAAGCAGCAGGGTCCCGAGGATGATGGCCGGAAAGCCGACGATGATCATCGCGGCGAAGACGATCATGGCCCAGGAATAGATCGGCATCTTATCCAGGCTCATGCCGATGGCGCGGGTCTTCATTACGCCCACGATGATCTCGATGGCGCCTGCAATGGCCGAAATCTCGATGAATCCGATGCCGAGAAGCCACCAGTCGGCGTTGTCTTCCGGAGAGTATTTCAGGCTGGAAAGCGGTGGATACATGAACCAGCCGCTTTTCGGCGCAAGGCCGAAGAAGATGGTCGAGAAGAAGACCAGGCCGCCCACGAAATAGGCCCAGAAGGCATAGGCCGAAAGGCGCGGGAACGGCAGGTCCCTGGCCGCCTGCATGTTGGGCAGGAGATAGACGCTCGCAGCCTCCACCGCCGGCACGGCGAAGAGGAACATCATCACCGTGCCGTGCATGGTGAAGAGCTGGTTGTAGAGGTCGTGGCCGACGAGATCGCTCTCCGGCGAGGCCAGTTGGGTCCGCATGATCAGGGCGAGAATGCCGGCCAGCACGAAGAACAGCAGCGCCGTGCCGACATACCACATGCCGACATAGGTGTTGTTGACGGCCGTAATGAAGCTGAGGCCCTTGGGAGGCACCCATGGCCGCTTCAGCCTCTCGAGTTCGTCTTTGGGGCGCGGAACTGGGTTCGGGAACTCGGACGTGTCGCGCTCGAAGGATTTCGGGGACTCCGGCGCATTCATTTCAGGCTCTCCAGATATCCGGCGATGGCCCGCAGATCCTCGCCTGTCAGCATGCCGTAGGACGGCATGCGCACGCCAGGCTTGAGATGCTGCGTATTCGCGATCCATCCGCCCAGCGTACCGATATTGTTGGGGAACTGCCCGGCTCCGATCGTGCGGCGGCTGCCCACATGGGTGAGATCGGGCCCGAACTGACCGTTTGCCTCCGTTCCCCTGATCGCGTGGCAATTGCCGCAGCCGCCGCTGCGAAACAGCTCGCGGCCCCGCTCGAGGAAGGGCGTCACCGGCTCCCGGGCAGGAGCCGCCTGCGCCGCGCGCCAGGCGGAAAACTCGGCATCCTCCATGGCCAGGACGTCGAACGCCATGAGGGCGTGCTGGTCGCCGCAGAATTCGGCACAGACCCCACGATAGATGCCGGGGCGCTCCACCGTGAAGCTGAAGCGGTTGACCCGCCCGGGGATCATGTCGATTTTCCCGGCCAGGTTCGGGATCCAGAAGCTGTGGATCACATCGGCGGCAGTGACGGTTACCGTGACCCGGCGCCCGATGGGCAGCGCGACCTCGTTGGCCGTCGTAACCTCCGGCTGCCCCTGCTCCGCAGGATAGCGCACCCGCCACCAGAACTGCTCCCCGATCACTTCGATCTGCAAGGCGTCGGCCGTAGGCACGTCCGTATCACGCATGACGGTGAGGCCGTAGGGCAGCAGAAAGGTCAGGGTCACGATGGGAAAGGCAAGCCCGCCATAGACGATGGTGCGTCGGGTGCCGAGCCATGCCCTCTGCTCGGGACGGGAGAAAATGGCATAGAGCAGAAGCGCGGTCACGCCGACGAAGATGAGCGTGCCGCCGACTGTCATCACGATGGTGAGCAGGTAGATTTCGTAGGCGTCGTTGCCGGCGGGGTCGAGGGCGGATTGTATGCCGCTGCACCCGGCAAGAACCGGCACCCCCGAGACGAGCGCCAGCCATCTGGTGCATGCCAGCAGCGGATCCAGCGCCCGTGACGGGCGAGGTCGTGTCGATTTCAGGTCCATCCCGCCCTACGTGAGCCTTATGTGGGTTGAACAGAAAAGCTTGACCGTGACGGATGGTTCCCTGAAAGCCGTCGCAAAGCGCCTGCCAGCGACCTCGCTTATTGCCGCAGCAGCCCTTTGCTCGCTCCGCCGCGCCTGCCGGCCCACACCTCTGGAGGACCGTCACCTCGCGGATGCGATCATGTCCATCCCCCATGAGCACCGCCTATCCTGGCGCCCGTCCCGCCATGGCTGCGCGCCTCCTGTCGCCTCCGCCACTGGAACACGGCAACGCTTTGAAGGTTTCCGCCTCAGGGATCGTGAAAACAAGCAGATGACAGCGCGCCGTCTTATCCAGGTTTTGAGCATCGTCGGAGCCGCCGGGCTATCCGCCTGCAGCGATACGTCCGAGCAGTCGGAGCTTCTGACGATCCAAGGCGGCGATCCCGAGCAGGGGAGAAGCCTGATCTATGCCTATGGCTGCGGCACCTGTCATGCCATCGAGGGGATCCGGGGAGCACGAGGCAGAGTGGGGCCGCACCTCGACGATTACTCCCAGCAACGTCTCCTGGCCGGCTTTCTCCCCAATTCACCCCGCTACCTGATCGCGTGGCTGATGGATCCGCCGGCCCTGAAAGCACAGACGGGAATGCCGTCCCTCGGCATCACGGAGCCCGAGGCCCGCCATATCGCTTCCTATCTCTACTCCCTGGGCAGCCGGATCGAGATTTATCCCCCTGAGCCCGCCCCGACCCTGCGGCGGCAGGAGCCATCCTTCCCGGGACTTGATCGCTCCGTCGCCGACCCGGCCGAGACCACGCCTCGCACCCAGCGCATCTTCCCCAATCCGGACGGGAACGTCGTCTCTCCGCACTAGGGGCATCGTAACGACGCCGTGCTCTAAGGCTCCTCCGCCATTTCTTCCGCATAGGTCGGTCGGCTCCGGATCAGGATCGCGAATGCGACGATCCAGATTGCAGCCGCGGCAAGGGCGAGACCGAGATCGAGCCAGGACAGGCGCCGAACCGGCTGGAGAAGCCAGACCATGTGCACCCCATGCTGAACGAGAACCAGCACGCTCCCAACGATCATGACGCGGCGGCTGACGCCGGTCGGGATCAGGATGAGGACGGCGAGAATCATGGCGGCGAACGCGATGCCGATCAGGACCAGGTTTCCGGGATCCGCCCGGCGGAGATACCAAGCCGCCTCGTCGGGCAGATTGGCGAGCCAAACGATCAGGAAGTGGCCGAACCATGTCCAGATCGCCAGGAGCGACAGGGTCAGGAGCGCCCGCTCCAGGCTCTTCATCCGCTCGGGCGCGGCATGCTCCGGCCTGAGCAGGGTGATCAGGATGGTCAGGGCAAGCGCGGCGAGAACCTGGCTGAGCGCGAAGGCGAAACCGAAGAGGCTCGACCACCAGGTGGGATCCCTCGAAAAGGCCCAGTCGAAGGCTGCAAACGTGATCACCGGAGTGAGCAGGAACAGCCCGATGCCACTCACGCGCCGCGGATTGCCGGTGCCGACGAGCCAGAATGCGATCACGCTGGCGATCAGAATGTACACGACGCTGCGAACGAGAAAAAACGCGGGGCTGAGGAAGACGGCCCGACCGGACGGCAGGTCGATCCTGTTATCGGCCCACGGAAAGAGCTGCTCCAGACCCAAAGCGAGCGGAATCCCCATGAGGAGGAGCAGCGGCATCGTAAGCGCCGCGGCCTCGGCCTCCGAGCGTACCGGGGCAAGCCAGCCCTCGTTCATGAGATGGCCGATCATCAGCAGGGCGAGACTGCCCATCGCCAGCCCGGCGACCACGATGAAGACCACATAGGTGGCTTCGAGGCCGGTCCCGCTCGTCCGGACGAGGACGGCCGCCAGGGCTGCCAGAACCGCCGCGACCAGAAGCGGGCCAGCCACGATCCTGCCCCGGGAGATGGCGACTGACGTGCTCATGGGACCGGCCTCTGACCCGCCGCCGATGCGGGCCCGCTCGCCTGCAGCTGCTTGACATAGTGCGCGATGGCCCAGCGATCTTCCGGCGACACGCGATCCGCGTAGGAAAACATCATGCCTTTCCCCAAGGTGATGACAGTCACGATCTGGGCCGGCGACAAAGCCTGGATGCGCTCCTGATGGTAGGAGGGCGGCGCCGGAAATCCGCGGGAGACCACCGGTCCATTGCCCTGCCCGTTCGGACCGTGGCATGGCGAGCAGAAGGCGAGGAAGCGCTCCTGGCCGCGGCGGATGAGTTCCGGCGTAACCTCCGGACCGGGAGGCGCGACGGCGGCAAGATAGGCGCTCGTGCCCCGGGGGACGACACCGGGCGGCGCCGGCACATAGGCCCGCTGAACGACCCGCGTCGAGGAGATGGAGGGCGTGACCTCGGTACCTGAATCGCAGGCGGCCAGAAGCGCAGCGCCGAGTAGCACGAAGGCCGGTCTCATGCCGGAACCTCGCGGACGATCTGCGGAGCAAGCGTTTCGAGAAAGCGCCTTGTTCCCTCCTCGTCGAAGAGCGGATCCTCGCTCAGGATGCAGAGAAAGAAGCGGTCCTCTGAGGCGCGCTCGAAGCCATGGACCGCGAAGATGGGATGATGGAGCCGCGGCAGGCGCAGGATGATCAGCAGACCGAGAAGCGTCGCCACGCCCGCCCAGAGGATGGCGACGATCAGGGTCGCCGGAATGAAGGTCGGCCAGCTGTGAAGGGGCCGCCCTCCGACATTGATGGGATAGTCGATCACGTTCATCCAATACTGGGAGCCATATTGAACGACGGCGCCGGCCAGCCCGGCAACGACGGCGATCCACGGAATGGCGGAGGTCCGGGCTCCCAGGAGGTGGGCTACATCACGCAAGGGAAAGGGGCTGAAGGCATCGAGCCGCGTATAGCCGGCCCGGCTGGCCTCCTTCACGGCCTCCGCAAGAGCCTCCGGCTTCCTGAACTCGGCAATCATGCCATAGAGCTTCTCCGCCATCACGATTTCTCCAGATGCTCGTCGTGACGGGTCTCGAACATGGAGACGACGGGCAGGAAGCGGATGAAGAGAAGCACGAGCGCGGCGAAAAGCCCGACCGTGCCGAGGAACAGGCCCCATTCGGGAATGGTCGGGGTGTAGTCTCTCCAGATGGAGGGAAGATAATCGGTCTGAAGGCCCCCGATGATGATCGAGAAGCGGTCGAGCCACACGCCGACGCCGATGGAGAACCCGACGAAGACACCGGCCAGGATGCTCTGGCGCGCGACCTTAAGCCAGAACAGTTGCGGAATGACGACGCTGTAGGCGATGGCGGCCCAGTAGAAGCCGGCATAATCGCCCGTCATGCGCGTTAAGGTCGACTGGCGGGTGATGGGATCTGCCAGAAACGCGCTCGCGATCTCGTCGATGTACAGATAACCCGATACGAGCGCGCTCGCGAGGACGAGCTTGCCCAGCAGATCCACGTCCCTGTCGTCGATGTAGCGTTCGAGCCGCAACCCCCACCGCAGCATGACGGCCACGAGGAGGACGATCGACAGGCCCTGGGCGAGGCCGGTGGCCACGAAGTGGAGCGGCTGGCGCGTTTCGTGCCAGTCCGGCACCAGCGTTACCGCGAACTCGAAGGCGACGGTGCTCTGCATGATGAGGATCAGCGGCAGAACCAGGATGGCGACGAGGCGGTAGGCGCGCTGGTGATAGGCCCATTGGTACACGGAGCCCCGCCAGCCGAGGGCGAAGAGACCGTAGATCTTCTTCACGGTCTTTCGTCTGGCGCGGTCGCGAAGGGTCGCGAGATCGGGGATGAGCCCCACATACCACAGGAGGCTGGTGACGATCGCGTGGGTGCTGATGGCCCAGAAGTCCCAGGTGAGCGTACTGCGGAACTGGGGCCAGACCTGGAAGGTCGCGGGATAGGGAAAGACCCAGTAGAACAGCCACGGGCGCCCGAGATGGAAGATCGGAAAGATGCCGGCGCAGATGACGGCGAAGAAGGCGACGCCTTCCGCAAAGCGGTTAACGGCCGTACGCAGATCGTGCTGGCGCAGAACGAGGCTCGCGGCGAAGAGGCTCGCTCCGTTGGCGATGCCGATCCACCAGGCGTAGTTGATGAGGTCGAAACCCCAGACGAAGGGGATGTTGACGCCCCAGACCCCGACGCCCACGAGCACCACGGACATCAGGGTGTAGCCGAGCAGGAGCACCAGAACTCCCGAAATCACAAGCGCGACCCACCAGGCCCAGCCGAAGCGCGGCGAGAGCGGGACCTCCGCGACGGGGCTGGTCAGGGCCTGCACGTCGCTTGCCATTCCGTCACTCCTTATCCGTGGCATCGGCGGGCTGCCGCTCGGCATCGGCCTCTATCCGGGCGAGATAGGTGGTCCGCGGCTGGGTGTTCAACGTGCCGAGAAGGGCGTAGTTGCGCGGGCTGCGCTTGAGCCGGCTGACCGCGCTGTCGGGATCGTTGACGTCCCCGAAGATGATGGCCCGGGTCGGACAGGCCTCCTGGCAGGCGGTGGCGATCTCGCCGTCGCGGATCGGCCGGTTCTCGATCCGGGCTTCGGCGCGGGCAGCACCGATCCGCTGAACGCAAAATGTGCATTTCTCCATGACCCCACGGCTGCGGGCCGTAACCTGCGGGTTCAGCGCCTCGGGCGAGGCGGCATATTCCGCGCCGTGGTAGTCGAAGAAGTTGAAGCGCCGGACCTTGTAGGGGCAGTTGTTGGAGCAGGTCCGCGTGCCGATGCAGCGGTTGTAGACCATGTCGTTCAGGCCTTCCGCCGAGTGGACGGTGGCGTTCACGGGGCAGACCACTTCGCACGGCGCCTTCTCGCAATGCATGCAGAGCACCGGCTGGAAATAGGTGTCCGGCTCGGTCGGATCGCCGGCATAGTAGCGGTCGATCCGCAGCCAGTGCATCTCGCGCCCTCGCGCCACCTCCTCGGGCCCCACGACCGCGATATTGTTCTCGGCCTGGCAGGCGACGACGCAGGCATTGCACCCGATACAGGCATCGAGATCGATGGCCATGCCCCAGGCATAGCCCTCGTACCGCCATTCCGGATAGAGGGACGGCAGCGCCTCCGTCTCTCCGGGCTGCGCGGTGTCGGCCGGGTCTGGACCCGTGACGCGCACGATGTCCCGCCCCTGCAGCGCGTGGTGCAACTGCGTGCTGATGAGCGCGATCCGCTCGTCGGTGGTCCTGATCTCGCCCTGGGCGACCCAGGGATGCCCCGATTGGCGCAGCAGATAGGCGTTGAAGCCGATCCCGCTGCCGATGCTGCCGGCCTGCGTGCGGCCGTAGCCGAGCGGAAGGGTCACGGCGCCGGGCGCGTGGCCAGGAAGGACCCAGACCGGCACCCGCAGGGTTCTCCCCTCCACCGTGAGATCGACGGCATCGCCGGTGGCGAGCCCGAACATCTCCGCCGTCTCCGGCGCGATCAGGGCCGCATTGCCCCAGACCTGCTTCGTGAGGGGCTTCGGAAGCTCCTGGAGCCAGCCGTTATTGGCGAAGCGGCCGTCCCAAACCGAGGGGTCGGGACTGAAGACGACGTCGATTCCTGACGAAGGCGCCGGCCCCGGCGCACCGGCATTCCACTCCGGCGTCGGAGAAATATCGATGGGAGGCGAGGCCGATCCCTCGATAACGCCGTCTTCGAGCACCTTGAGCCACCGCTCTTCGAACGCGTCGCCCCAGACCTCCCGCCAGGTCGCCTGAACGAGCGAGCGCCCGTCGACCATCTGGCCGGACATGAGGCCGAGGAACTCCTCCACCCCGAGGCTGGCCTTCAGCGGCATGGCCGCCGGCTGGCGCAAGCCGACGGTGCCGTCAAAGGCCCGCAGGTCGCCCCAGCCCTCCAGGGGATGCTTTTCAGGGACATGCCAGTGGCAGGCGAGCGCCGTCTCGTCGCGATGGTAGCCGAGATGGAGAGACAGGGGCACGCGCCGGACAAGAGCGCCGAAATCCAGGTCCGCCGGAGCGGTATAGACGGGATTGCCGCCGAGGATGAGCAGGCGGGACACCTGCCCGGCCGCAATCGCTTCCGCCAGCGCCACGATGGACCCGTTCTCGCCCGATGCCGGGCGGACGGGCTCGATGGCCCGGATCGTGGTTCCGAAGGCGCCGAGCCGCGCATTGATGGCGAGCGCGAGTGCGTGAACGCGGGGCGGCTGCTCACGCCCGGCTGTGACGAGGCCGCGGGCGCCGGCGCGGCGCAGCTCGTCCGCGAGACGCCCGATGGCCGGGTGGGGTTCCGACGGATGAGCCGATCCCGCATCGAGGGCGGCGGCAAGGTCCTGTGCGAAGACCTCGATATCCCGCGGGCGAAGCACCACCCTCTCGTCGGCCCGGGCGCCGACGAGGCTCGGGCGGGCTTCGACGGCGACGAGCCGCGGCAGCGGCCGGTCGTCCGCCCGGCGCCGCGCCTGGTAGTCCGCCGCGTACCGGATATGCCCCGGCTCCTCCAGGAACAGGTCGCCGCCGAGGGTGACGATCACATCCGCCCGGGTCAGATCGTAGATTGCATCGACGGCACGGCCGAAGAGCGATTCCGCCCCGGCGCGAAAGTTGTCTTCGTCGATGGGTGAATAGCGGTGCCACTGCGCCAGGGGAAAGAGCTGCTCCGAAAGGCTCGTCAGCCTGGCCAGGGTGGGCGAGCTCGTCGGCGGCATCAGGATGTGGAGCCCCCTGCCCTCGCCGACCACGAGCTCGTTGCGCACGGGACGAATGAACTCCGTCAGCTCTTCCCAGCTCCGGGGAAGGCCGTTCTGGAGCGGGCTGTCGGAACGGTCGGGATCGTAGAGCGACAGGACCTCGGCCTGTGCGAACACGTCCGTCGCACCGAGGGTCGCCGGGTGAAGCGGATTGCCGTCGATCTTGACCGGGCGCCCCTCCTGCGCCCTCACGAGAACGCCGCGCCCGTAGCCGTTCAGCTCCAGCGACGTGGCGATGACCAGGGGCTCGCCCGGCGTGTAGCCGGGAACGTTGTGACTCTGCGACAGGAGCGGCGCATCGGTGACGGTTTGCCGGCTGTCGCAGGCGGCGAGCCCGCCGAGGGCGAGAGAAGCCGCCATCAGCCGGAGGAGCGTGCGCCGGTCGACGGTTGCCGTCTGGATATCGGGGAATTCCGCCTCGACGTAGCGCCGCACCTCGGGCACGTCCGCGAGCTCTTCGAGGCTGCGCCACAGCACCGGCCCCCGCTCCTCGGCGAGCCGGGCCCTCAGGGTGTCGAGGTCGAGAGGAAGGCGCTCCATTCCGTTCACCGATGGCATGTGTTGCAGCTGGTGAGTCGCCGGGACGCCTCGCGATAGAAGGCTTGGATGTCCTCCGGCAGATCCTGGCCGTGCGGCTTGTAGCCCATGACGAACACGGCCTCCCGCGGACGAAGATGAGGCGCCGGATCGCGGTGGCAATCCAGGCACCAGCCCATCGAGAGCGTCTGGGTCTTGACCGTCTTCGTCATCTGATCCACCCGGCCGTGACAGGTTTCGCAGGCCACCCCGTTCGTCACGTGAGCCGCGTGGTTGAAATAGGCGAAGTCCGGCAGCCGATGCACGGAGGTCCATGTGAGGGGCTGTCCGAGCGCGAAACTCGAACGGACCGGCTCGAGGACGCTCGCGCCGACCCAGACCTGGGAATGGCAGGTCATGCAGGTCTGAGCCGAGGGCATGCCGGCATCGGCGGCGCGTTCCACGGTCGAATGGCAGTAGCGGCAGTCGATGCCGAGCGAGCCCGCGTGCAGGTCGTGGCGGAACGGAACCGGCTGGTCCGCCGGCTTGCCCACGTTCCACGTGGCGTCGGCACGCGACCACGCATAGCCGAGTACGCCTGCCCCCACGACCGAGAAAAGCGCAAGGACGATCAGGACTCGAAAGGCGTTGCTGGCCGTTCGTGTGAAGAGCTGCGCCATTTTTGCGTGCCGCGCACCTGTTGGTGTGTCGAGCCGGAGGCCCGGGTTGAAGCTTCGCTGTTTACAATCGGCTCAGCGCAGCTTCGTTCCCTTCTTTCAGAAAGCGGCCACCTGCAGATCGGCGCTCCTTCCATCCCCCAGGGAGATCCGCTCCTCGTGGGTGAAGATCTCGAACCTGTCGCTTCGCGCGATGGCCACAAGGGTGATGCCGCAGGCCTGCGCCGTCCGCACCGCAAGCGCCGTGGGCGCCGAAATGGCGGCGAGAACCGGCGCTCCCATGCGAGCAGCCTTCTGGACCATTTCCACGGAAACGCGGCTCGTGAGAAGCACCGCGCCCCGAGAGGCCGGCTGACCGGACCGGGCGAGAGCGCCCGCCAGTTTGTCCAAGGCGTTGTGGCGACCGACATCCTCGCGCAGGGCGACCAGACCCAGGTCCGGCCGCCAGAAGGCGGCGGCATGAACGGCCCGCGCCTCCCGATTGAGGCGCTGAGCGTCGGAAAGGTCGGCCATCGCCATGGCGATGGCCTTCGGCGGGAGGCGGAGGTCGCCCTGGACCGGCTCCGCGGCGCACGCCGCCTCCGCCAGGGATTCGATTCCGCACAGGCCGCAGCCCACCGGCCCGGCCAGGGCGCGCCGCCGGGCCCGGTAGGACTCGCCGCGGGCATCGGACAGCCACATCCGTATCTCGCACCCCAGTTCGTGCTCCACGATCTCCATCGAAGCCAGATCGCCAGGCGATGCGATGATGCCTTCGGAGAGGCTGAAGCCGACGGCGAAATCCTCCAGGTCCGCCGGCGTCGCCATCATCACCGCGTGTGCGGATCCGTTATAGGTGAAGGCGATCGGGGTTTCCTCGGGCACGACCCTCTCCCCCGCAGCGACGGCGTCCCCGGAGACGCTGACCCGCGGCAGACGGACGACGGGAGAAAGACGCGGGGTCATTCCGCTGCCTCGGGGATCCTGGCCCCCATCCGCTCGATCCTGATCGGGATCGACTTGGCGGCCGGCACCTTGCTTCGCTCCGCATGATGCCAAAGCGGGATCAGCGGATTGCATTCCGGATAGTAAGAGGCACAGCACCCTTCCGGCACGTCGTAGGGGGTGACGCGCATGTCGCTCACCTCGCGGCTCACGCCATCGTCCACCGCGGTCCTGAGGGTCACCATCTCGCCCTCCTCGAGGCCCAGGCGAGCCATGTCGTTCCGGTTCATGAGGATGACCCTGCGGGTGCCTTTGATCCCCCGGAAGCGATCGTGATAGCCGTAAACCGTGGTGTTGAACTGGTCGTTCGAGCGGACCGTCATGAGCTTCAGGATATCGCGGCTCTCCTCGGCAAGGCCGAGCGCCTCCTCCAGGCTCCGGGGCACGATGAAGTTCGCCTTGCCGGTCTTCGTCTTCCATTGGCGGTCGCGCGCCGCGACCGGACGCGGAAAGCCGCCCGGCTGCCACATGCGCTCATTGAAGTCGCGGAAGTCGTCCGGATAGGTCTCCTCGATGGCGTCCCGCACGCGGGCGTAGTCGGCGACCCACTCGTCCCAGGGCACCTCCTTCTTCGGGGGAAGAGCCGCTTTCGCCATCTCGGCGACGATCCTGGGCTCCGACAGGAGATCGGGGCTCGCCGGCCTGGCGTGGCCCTTCGAGCCGTGAATGCAGGTGGTGGAATCCTCGATGGACACGGCCTGCGGGCCGGTATCCTGCTCGTCGATCTCGATGCGCCCGAGGCACGGGAGGATATAGGCGACCTCGCCGTGGATCAGGTGGCTGCGATTGAGCTTGGTCGAGATCTGCACGGTCAGGCGCAGGCGCGACCAGGCGTGCTCCATGGCGGCAGTTTCCGGAACCGCGCGGACGAAATTGCCGCCCAGGCCCAGGAATGCCTTCACCTCGCCCTTGATGATGCCTTCGCAGGCTTCGACCGTGTTCATGCCGGTCTTGCGCGGCGGTTCGAAATTGTACTTTTCCTTCAGCTTGTCGAGCGGCACGAGCTCGGGCTTCTCGGAGATGCCGACAGTGCGCTGCCCCTGGACGTTGGAATGCCCGCGCACAGGACAGATACCGGCGCCCTCCTTGCCGATATTGCCGCGCAGGAGCAGCAGGTTGACCACCATCTGCACGTTCTCGACGCCGGTGCGGTGCTGGGTCAGCCCCATGCCGTAAATGCCGATCACGGCCTTGGCGCGTGCATATTCCGCCGCCGCCGCCTCCAGGGCCGCCCGGGGCAGCCCGGACTGGGATTCCAGATCGGGCCACCGGTAACTCCGCACGGCCTCGACGAAATCCTCGAATCCGTGGGTGTGCTCGGCGATGAAGGCGTGATCGAGGATGGGCGGCCGGCCTTCGGAGCAGGCCTTGTCGTCGCTCTCGACGAGGGCCTTGCACATGCCCATGATGGCCGCGATGTCGCCGCCCGCCTTGACCTGGTGATACTGCGAGGAGATCCGGGTCTCGGACCCGGTCAGCATCTCCGTCGGAGCCTGAGGATTGGTGAAACGCTCCAGGCCCCTTTCCCGCAGAGGGTTGAAGGTCACGATCGGAACGCCGCGCTTGGAGGCCTCCTGCAAGGGGTGGAGCATGCGCGGGCTGTTCGTACCGACGTTCTGGCCGAAGAAGAAGATGCAGTCCGTCTTCTTGAAGTCGTCGAGAAGAACCGTGCCCACGGAGACGCCGATGCTCTCGGGAAGGGCGACCGAGGTGCTCTCGTGGCACATGTTGGACGAGTCCGGCAGGTTGTTCGTGCCGTAGAGCCGGGCGAACAGCGCCCACATGTAGGATGTCTCGAGCGACGCACGGCCCGAGCAGTAGAAGATCACCTGGTCGGGGTCCTCGAAGCCCTGCAACTCACGCCCGATCTCGCGGAACGCCTCCTCCCAGCTCACCGGCAGGTAACGGTCGGATGCCTTGTCCCAGCGCATCGGATGGGTCAGACGCCCGGCCTCCTCGAGGTCATGGTCCGACCATGTCCTCAGCTCGGCGATCCGGTGCTCGGCGAAGAATTCCGGCGTAACCCGTTTCGTCGTCAGCTCCCAGGCCGTCGCCTTGGCGCCGTTCTCGCAATACTCGAACGGATGCGGGTCTGCCGGCTTGGCCCAGGCGCAGCTGACGCAGGCATAGCCGTCGGGCTTGTTCTGCTTGAGAAGAATGGCGTTGCCGGTGACCAAGCGCCCTTCCCGGGTCAGGATGCCCTCGACCGAACGGACGGATCCCCATCCGCCTGCTGGACCGGTATAGGGTTCGATTTTCGGCTTCTCGCTCATGAGCGCAAGACTCCCCGTTCGTGTCGTCTGGACGCGACGTTTCCACCCGTAATCGGGGTTAATGAACGGGAAGCCTGACTGTTCCGCAGCAGAGCTCGTTGTTCCCAATCGCCGAGAAGCCTTCGAACCGGGTTTCGAGAACACGTCCAACCTTGACGGAACCGCTCAAGCTATACCGCGTTCGCATGGTGCAAACCGGAAAGGAATCCGCCATGCGCAATCATGTCCTGACTTCAGCCGCCCTTCTGACCCTTCTCGCCATCCCCCTTGCCGCCTGCCAGACCGGCGCCGCGACCGGCGCCGCTGGCGGCGCCGTTGCGGGCGCCGTCGTCGGCGGCCCGGTCGGCGCAGCCGTCGGCGGGATCGCCGGTGCGGCCGCGGGCGGCATTCTGACGGCCGAGGAATCCACGCGCATGCGGACCTATGTCGTCTCGCAGCGGCGCCCCTCCGTCCGGGTCAGCGACGAGATCGTCGTCGGGCGGCCGCTCCCGAGCCGCGTGAGGGTCTATCCGGTTCCGCCGACCGTCGGCCTCCAGAACCCCTACAGCTACACGGTCGTGAACGACCGGACGGTGCTGGTCGATCCGCAGACCCGCGAGATCGTAGAGGTCATCGACTGAACGAAGGCGCGTTCGACCGAAAAGGGGCGGCTCTTCGGAGCCGCCCCTTTTCGTGGGAACTGTTCTGTTATCGGACCGAACGCGGCTCCGGCACGGTTTCCCGGGCGGCTTTCCCTCCCCGGCTCCCCCGGCTCTCCGCATAGGCCTTGGTGAACTCGGCGCCGTAGAGAAGGATGAGGGACGAATAGTAGATCCACAAAAGGATCGTGATGAGGGATGCCGCGGCACCATAAGTGGAGGTGACGCCGCTGCGACCCAGATAGTAGCCGATCAGAAATTTGCCCACCGTGAAGAGGACGCTGGTGACGAGAGCACCGGTCCACACATCGTGCCAGCGCAGGTCCACGGCCGGCAGCATCTTGAAGATCATCGAGAAGAGGAGAAAAGCGGTTCCGAAGGCGAAGATGCTGTTGAGGATCTGGAGGAGGACCGTGGCGCCGGAGAAAGTCGCTTCCAGATAGGCGCCAAGGGCGGAGAGCCCCGCATCGATGATGAGGGAAACGAGGAGCAGGAAGCCGATCCCGAGGACGAGCCCGAGGCTGAGCAGGCGCGTCCGGATGAAGTCCCAGATGCCGTAATGTGCCGGCGGCTGCGCCTTCCAGATGATGTTCAGATCGTCCTGCAGCTCCACGATGGCTCCGGTGACCAGGAGGAGGAACGTCACGATCCCCACGGTCATGCCGACGATCCCGGATCCGACATTGCTCGCATTGACGATCATGGCTTCCAGGGCAGCGGCCGATTGCTCGCCCGTGAGACCGCCGAGTTCATCCACGATCGCTCCCTGAGCGGCATCCATGCCGAAGACGAGCCCTGCCACGGCGATTGCGGCGAGCAGCATCGGGGCGAGCGAGAAGACCGTGAAGAAGGCGATGGCCGCGCCCAGGCTCATGGCACGGTCGTTCCACCACCCCTCGAAGGCCACCTTGAACAGCCGCAACGTCTCTGAAAACATCGATGAACCAAATCTGCTGCCCGGATCAGTGGCAGGTGCAACGGTGTTGATCCTGGTCGTCAACAGAATGGTCAGGCTTCTTGTTCCGCCGGTGAAATCCCGGCGCGGCGCGGGCCCGGGACCGGCGAGTTCCGAACTTAAAGCAGTCACACTCCTCGTCTTATCTGCATCCGCTCACCATGTGGAAAGAGACGGAGAAAGCGCTTGCTCGATTGGAATGAGATCGCGTCCTACGGCATCGAAATGGCCCCGGCCGCCTTCGCGGTGCTGGCAGCCGTGCTGGGCATATGGCTGGTCTGGCGCCTTGTGAGAGGTGCGCTGCGGCTCGTCTTCGGAGCGCGCGAAAGTCCTGCGGATGCCCCACGGCCTCGGAAGGCGACGGAAAGGAGAGAGCCGGTTCTGGGCCCTCCGGCAGCAGCTTCCGTCCCATCTCGCCCGGTCCCCGATGCTGCGGACGTCCTCGCTCTCAAGGCGAGCATCGATGCCCTGACACGCCAGATCGCCTCCCTCGAGAAAAAGCTGACCGTCCCCCCCGAAGCCCCGGCAGCGCTCAGCCCCTCCCGCACGACCGGCGGCGAAGACGCGTCACGAATCTCCGTGACGCCTCCCCTCTCCTCCTGAGCCCGGCCGGCTCACCCGCGGCCGACGAACGGCATCTTGGTGGCCATCACCGTCATGGTCTGCACATTGGCGGTCAGCGGCAGGCCCGCCATGTAGACCACCGCATCCGCCACGTGCTTCGGGTCGATGGTCGGCTCGGGAGCCATGGTCCCGTTGGCCTGGAGCACTCCCGTCGCCATCCGTGCCGTCATGTCCGTGGCGGCGTTGCCGATATCGATCTGGCCGCAGGCGATGTCGTAGGCCCGGCCGTCCAGGGACGCCGACTTGGTCAGACCAAGAACCGCGTGCTTCGTCGCGGTATAGGGAGCCGAGAGCGGGCGCGGGGCATAGGCCGAGACGGACCCGTTGTTGATGATGCGTCCGCCGCGGGGATCCTGGTCCTTCATGAGGCGGAACGCCTCCTGGATGCACAGGAAGGTGCCCGTCAGGTTGGTGTTGACCACGTTCTGCCACTGCTCGAAGGAGAGGTCTTCGAGCGGGATCGCCGGAGCGCCGATGCCCGCATTGTTGACGAGCAGGTCCAGCCTGCCGAAATTCTCCTTGGTCCTGGCGAACAGGGCCGCGACGGAAGCCGGGTCCGTGACGTCGGTCGGGACCGACAGCACCGATGTTCCCGGCGCCCGGACCTCGCGCTCCGCAGCCTCGAGCACCTCCGCCCGGCGCCCCGCCATGACCACCGTGTAGCCGGCCTCCAGGAGGCCACGGGTAATGGCCTTGCCAACCCCGGTCCCCGCTCCGGTGACGATGGCGATCTTCGCATTCTCAGCCATTCGGCTTTCCTCCCACCCCGTGAATTCGATCAATACGTCGCCCGTCCACCGGACACGTCGAAGACGCCGCCGGTGCTGAAGGAGCATTCCTCGCTGGCCAGCCAGCAGATGAGGGACGTGACCTCCTCCACCGCTCCGAACCGCCCCATGGGGATCTTCGAGAGCATGAAGTCGATATGCGTCTGGCTCATCTGGTCGAAGATCGGCGTACGCACGGCAGCCGGCGTTACGCAGTTCACGGTGATGTTGTTCTTCGCCAGCTCCTTGCCGAGGGACTTGGTCAGGCCGATCACCGCCGCCTTGGAGGCGCTGTAGGCGGAGGCGTTCGGATTGCCCTCCTTGCCCGCGATGGAGGCGACGTTGACGATGCGGCCGTAGCCGCCCTCGAGCATTCGCGGAACGACGGCCCGGTTGCAGTAGAACAGGCCGTTGAGATTGACCTCGATGACCTGGCGCCATGCGTCGACCGGATATTCCCAGGTCGTCGTGTTCGGCCCCGTGATGCCCGCGCTCGCGACGAGGATGTCGACGCCCCCCATGGCGGAAACGGTCTTCTCACAGGCGGCGCTGACCGCGTCCGGATCCGTGACGTCGACCTGAACCGCCGTGACGTTCGCCCCGATCTTCTGCTGCGCCGCCGCGATCGCATCTTGGCTCAGGTCCCAGAGGGCGACCTGCGCCCCCTCGCTCGCCAGCCGGGCGCAGACGCCCAGCCCGATGCCCGATGCTCCGCCGGTCACGACGGCCCGCCGGCCCTCGAACCGCTTAGGATTGCTCATTGTCGTTCCTCTCCCTGAAGCCCACGATCATTCGACGAAACGGCCGCCGAGTTCTTCCTCGATGTGAATGCGGATGATCTCGTCGAAGCTCTCCTCGGCCCGGAAGCCGAGTTCCCTGGCGCGGCTCGCATCGAAGCGCCGGGGCCAGCCCTCGACGATCTTCATGATGGTCGGGTCCGGCTCGCGCTTGATCCGCGCCGCCACCCGGTCGCCGGCGATGCGACGCAGGGCGTCGACCTGCTCGGCGACCGTCACGGAGACACCGGGCATCGTCAGGTTGCGCCGCGGGCCGAGCCGGTCGCCGTCCAGCGTGGCCGCATGAACGAGAAAGCCGACGGCGGAACGGGGCGAGGCATGGGTGTGACGCACGTCCTCCGGCACCGGCAATACGGCTTCCTGCCCGTTGAGCGGCTCCCGGATGATGCCGGAGAAGAAGCCTGAGGCGGCCTTGTTGGGTTTGCCGGGCCGCACGCAGATCGTCGGCAGACGGATGCCGACTCCGTCGAAGAAGCCGCGCCGGGTGTAATCCGAAAGCAGCAGCTCGCCGATGGCCTTCTGCGCACCGTAGCTCGTGAGCGGCGTCAGGAAGAATTCGTCGCCGATGGCATCCGGGAACGGGGCTCCGAACACGGCGATGGACGAGGTGAAGACGACCCGCGGCCTGTAGCCGTCCCCGATGGCGCGAATCGCATCGAACAGGTGGCGGGTGCCGTCGAGATTGATGCGCAGGCCCTTTTCGAAATCCGCCTCCGCCTCTCCCGACACGATGGCTGCGAGGTGGAAGATCACGGCGGGGCGGCTTGCCACGAGCTTTTCGGCCTCGCCCGGAACGGAGAAGTCCGACATGAGCGTCTTGACCGAGAACGGTGCATCCGGCGGCGCCTGGGGCTCGACGATGTCGTGCAGGATCGCGTGGTCGATCTTCCTTTCGCCGAGATGACCATCCTTCACGAGACGTTCGACAAGCTTGCGGCCGACCATGCCGGCCGCTCCGAGGATCAAGACTTCCATTGGCGAGCTTCCCTTTCGTGCGGCTTACTGTGGCTGCGAGCTTTCATCTTTGCAATGATACGATGCGATCTTAGCCACAATGTATGCGCAGCGCATTCGCTCGGTCTGCGCATTCGTGGTGCAGTGCAAAACAGGTCTTCGCAGCCCGTCTCGTCCCTTCAACCTTTCGCGGCTTGGGAAAAAGCGCGAGCCCGCCGCTTGATCTTCTCCCGATACTACTGGAATAATGTCTGCAATATCGCTGAAGGCCCGCATCAGACGGGCACATAAAAAGCGGGGGCTGGGAGGAAGTGCATGCTTCAACGCCGTTTCGCGGCATTGATGCGCCGGCGGCCTGTTGTCCGCGTTCAGGGATGGTCTCATCGCCAGACCCGCCGGCCGATCCAACCGATCACTGGAACCGAGCGGGTGCTTCATGGCCTCCGTTGAGATCCGGGACGTGAGAAAGGCCTACGGGGCCACGCAGGTCATCCACGGCGTATCGGTCGACATCCAGGACGGGGAATTCGTGATCCTGGTCGGCCCTTCCGGATGTGGAAAGTCGACATTGCTGCGGATGATCGCGGGACTCGAGAACATCACGGGCGGCGAGATCCGCATCGGCTCCAGGGTGGTGAACAATGTTCCGCCTAAAGAGCGCGACATCGCCATGGTGTTTCAGAATTACGCGCTCTATCCGCACATGACGGTCGCCGACAATATGGCGTTCTCGCTCAAGCTGAAGAACGCGCCGAAATCCGAAATCTCCACGAAGGTGAATCGGGCTGCGGAGATCCTCGGCCTGACGCAGCTTCTGGACCGCTATCCGCGCCAGCTTTCGGGCGGTCAGCGTCAGCGCGTCGCCATGGGCCGCGCCATCGTGCGTGATCCCCAGGTCTTCCTCTTCGACGAGCCGCTCTCCAACCTCGATGCCAAGCTGCGCGTGCAGATGCGCACCGAAATCAAGGCTCTGCATCAGCGCCTGAAGACCACGACGGTCTATGTGA
Organism: Microvirga sp. GCM10011540; assembly: GCF_042650665.1. NCBI lineage: Bacteria > Pseudomonadati > Pseudomonadota > Alphaproteobacteria > Hyphomicrobiales > Methylobacteriaceae > Microvirga > Microvirga sp. GCM10011540. Next base: position 25,215 of record NZ_JBHSBQ010000137.1, read on the forward strand.
CGCACGACCAGATCGAGGCCATGACCATGGCCGACAAGATCGTGGTGATGCATGACGGCATCGTCGAGCAGATCGGCGCGCCGCTGGAGCTCTACGACCGCCCGGTGAACCTGTTCGTGGCGGGCTTCATCGGCTCCCCGGCCATGAACGTGCTGGAGGGGCGCATGGATTCCGGCGGCTTCGCTATGGGCGATCTGATCCTCCCGGTCCAGCACGCACCGGCGGCCTCGGCGGGCAGGCCCGCCTTCTACGGCATCCGGCCCGAACACTTCCGGCTGAGCGGCGAAGGATTGCCGATCGAGGTCGTGGTGACCGAGCCCACGGGATCGGAAACGCTGGTCGTCGCGAAAGCCGGCGGACGGGAGATCAACTGCGTCTTCCGCGAGCGCATCGGCGCCCGGCCGGGCGAAATCATCCATGTCCAGCCGGATCCGGCCCTCGTGCATCTCTTCGACAGGGAAACGGGCCAGCGCATGAACTGAGCTTCAGGCACGCGGCCCTGCCGGGAAGGCCGCGATGCTTCTCAAAAAACATCCCGGGCTGCGGAGGAAACGACGATGACACTGTCTAGACGCGATCTGCTTCTCGGGACCGCCAGCCTTGCGGTAGGCGCTGCAGGCGCCCCGCTCCTGGGTTCCCTTCCCGCCTTTGCGCAAGCGGCCGAACCTCAATATACACCGGAATCCGGCGCCTCCCTGCGCGTGCTGCGCTGGGCGCCCTTCGTGAAGGGCGACGAGGATCAGTGGATTGCCAACACCAAGAAGTTCTCCGACGCGACCGGCGTCGATGTGCGCATCGACAAGGAAAGCTGGGAGGACATCCGCCCGAAAGCGGCCGTGGCCGCCAATGTGGGCTCGGGTCCGGACATCATGCTGGTCTGGTTCGACGATCCGCACCAGTACCCGGAAAAGCTCGTTCCCGTCACCGATCTCGCCAACTATCTCGGCAACAAGTACGGCGGCTGGTACGACGGTCTCCAGGGCTATGCCAAGCGCGGCGATCAGTTCGTGGCTCTGCCCCTCGCGGCCATCGGCAACGGCATCATCTATCGCGACAGCATGATGAAGGCCGCAGGATTCCAAGAGTTCCCGAACGATACGGCAGGCTTCCTCGAACTGGCGAAGGCCCTGAAGGCCAAGGCGAAGCCCATGGGCTTCGCTCTCGGCAAGGCAGTGGGTGACGGCAACAACTTCGCGCACTGGATCGTCTGGAGCCATGGCGGCAAGATGGTGGACGAATCCGGCAAGGTCGTCATCAACTCGCCCGAAACCATCAAGGCCCTTCAATACGCCCGCGACCTCTACCAGCAGTTCATCCCGGGTACGGAGGCCTGGCTCGACATCAACAACAACCGCGCCTTCCTGGCCGGCGACGTCAGCCTCACGGCCAACGGCGTATCTCTGTACTATTCGGCCAAGAACGATCCCAAGCTCGCCGACATGGCGGCCGACATGCGTTCGTCCAACATGCCGATCGGGCCGATCGGACGCGCGGTGGAACTGCACCAGACGACCTCCGCCGTCATCTTCCAGCACACCAAGTTCCCGCAGGCAGCCAAGGCCTATCTCAAGTTCATGTACGAACAGCCGCAGATGTCGGAATGGATCAAGGCGTCGAGCGCCTATTGCTGCCAGCCGCTGAAGGCTTACGCGGACAACCCGGTCTGGACCTCCGATCCGCTCCACGCCCCCTATGCGAAGGCCTCGGAGACGCTCGTCCCCAACGGCCATGCGGGCCCGCTCGGCTATGCCTCCGCCGCCACCATGGCCGATTACGTGATGGTCGACATGGTGGCCGAAGCCGCCACCGGCCAGCGCTCGCCAGAGGAAGCGGCCAAGCGCGCCGAGACCCGCGCCAACCGCTACTACCGCGTCTGACGCTTGCAAGCCGTCCCTCCTTCAACCCGGGGAGGGACGGCCCTCAGCCAAGGAAAGTCCATGGCCCAAGCTGCCCTGCAAGAGAACATCGCAACACCCCAAGCGGCACAGGGTCCGTCCCTGCTGCAGAGCCGTGGCATGGTCGGCTTCCTCTTCATGCTGCCGGCCCTGGTCTTCCTGCTCGTCTTTCTCACCTACCCGCTGGGCCTCGGGGTCTGGCTCGGCTTCACGGATACGCGGATCGGGCGCGACGGCGTCTGGATCGGGCTGGAGAACTACCAACTCCTGTGGGACGATTCCCTGTTCTGGCTCTCCGTCTTCAACACGCTCCTCTACACGATCGCCGCCTCGATCCTGAAATTCGCCCTGGGCCTTTGGCTCGCCCTCATCCTCAACGAGCACCTGCCCTTCAAGGCGCTCTTCCGCGCCATTCTCCTGCTGCCCTGGGTGGTGCCGACGGTGCTCTCGGCCATCGCTTTCTGGTGGATCTACGATTCCCAGTTCTCGGTGATCTCCTGGGCCCTGCTCCGTCTCGGCGTCATCGATACCCCCATCAACTTCCTGGGCGATGTGGAGAACGCGCGCGCATCGGTCATCGCAGCGAATGTCTGGCGCGGCATCCCGTTCGTGGCGATCACGCTCCTGGCCGGATTGCAGACGATTTCGCCGTCCCTGCACGAGGCCGCGACCCTCGATGGCGCCACGGGCTGGCAGCGCTTCCGCTACATCACGCTGCCGATGCTCTCCCCTCTCATCGCCGTGGTGATGACCTTCTCGGTTCTGTTCACCTTCACGGATTTCCAGCTCATCTACGTACTGACCCGCGGCGGTCCGCTCAACGCCACGCACCTCATGGCGACCTTGAGCTTCCAGCGTGCCATTCCCGGCGGACAGCTGGGCGAAGGCGCCGCCATCGCGGTCGCCATGATCCCCTTCCTCCTCGCAGCGATCCTGTTCAGCTATTTCGGCCTTCAGCGCCGCAAGTGGCAGCAGGGTGGTGGCGACTAGCCTGCGGAGCCTGAAACCATGGGTGTGGTCACCAACGCCGTTCCCCGCAACACCGCCACGGCCGACGAGAGCGTCGGCATGAGCTATCTCGACCGCCTGCCGAGGCGGCTGGTGGTGGTGTATCTGCCGCTTGCGGTCTTCACCTTCGTGCTGCTGTTCCCGTTCTACTGGATGACGATCACGGCATTGAAGCCGAACCACGAGATGACGGACTTCAACAACTACAGCCCGTTCTGGCCCACCAGCCCGACGCTGGAGCACATCCGCTATCTCCTGTTCGAAACCTCCTATCCGGGTTGGCTGTGGAACACCATGCTCGTGGCGATCGGCTCCACGATCCTGTCGCTCGCAGCATCCGTCTTCGCGGCCTACGCCATCGAGCGCATCCGCTTTTCGGGCTCCCGTTATGTGGGTCTTTCGATCTTCCTCGCTTATCTCGTGCCGCCGTCGATCCTGTTCATCCCGCTGGCGGTGATGACCTTCAAGTTCGGCATCTACGATTCCAAGCTGGCGCTGATCTTCACCTACCCGACCTTCCTGATCCCGTTCTGCACCTGGCTGCTCATGGGCTATTTCCGCTCGATCCCGTTTGAGCTCGAGGAATGCGCCCTGGTCGACGGGGCCACGCGCTGGCAGATCCTGACCCGGATCCTGCTGCCGCTGTCGGTGCCGGGCCTGATCTCTGCGGGGATCTTCGCCTTCACCCTGTCCTGGAACGAGTTCATCTACGCCCTCACCTTCATCCAGTCGTCGGAGAACAAGACCGTCCCCGTGGGCGTGCTGACGGAACTGGTGCGCGGCGACGTCTACGAGTGGGGTGCGCTGATGGCCGGAGCCCTTCTGGGCTCGCTTCCGGTGGTCCTGCTCTATTCGTTCTTCGTCGACTACTACGTCTCGTCGATGACCGGTGCGGTGAAGGAATAGCCCACCGGGATAACCACGGAGTCGTCAATCTTGCAGGCGCCTTCTCCGTGCTAGTCTTCTCGTCCTGATGTCGGCCCGGCTCCGAAGGCCGGATGTATGAGCGGGAGGATCACATGAACAGGATCGGTGGCGGCTGCCTTCTTGCAGCAATCGGCGTGCTCTCGCTCGGGTCGGTCACGGGCGCCCACGCGCAGCAGGCCGGTGCGGCCGACATGACGTTCTTCGTCACCAGCGTCGGCTCGGGGAAAGGCGCGGATCTGGGTGGCCTCGAAGGCGCGGACCGGCACTGCCAGTCCCTCGCTGAAGCGGCGGGAGCCGGCGGGAAGACCTGGCGGGCCTATCTCTCGACTCAGGCCACGGGCGGCGCACAGGCCATCAACGCCAGGGACCGGATCGGGCGCGGCCCCTGGCAGAACGCCAAGGGCACGGTAATCGCCAAGGACGTGGCGGACCTGCACGGCGGCAGCAACAATCTCACCAAGCAGACCGCCCTGACCGAGAAAGGCGAGCCCGTGAAGGGCCGGGGCGACTCGCCCAACCAGCACGACATCCTCACGGGCACCCAAGCGGACGGAACCGCCTTTCCGGCCGGCGAGGACCGGACCTGCGGAAACTGGACCCGGAGCGGCACGGAGGGCGCCGTGATGGTCGGCCACCATGACCGCATGGGCCTCGACGACAGCGCGGCGGCGAAGTCCTGGAACGCATCACACCCGTCCCGGGGCGGCTGCAGCCAGGATGCGCTCAGGAGCACCGGCGGCGCTGGGCTGTTCTACTGCTTTGCCGCAAACTAGCTGGGGAAAGTCAGGGTTTCTTGCCGGTTTTCACCTTACGTCACCGGCCGGTCCTGGTTCATCGAGGCTTGACCACGCTATAAAATCCTTCATGAGCTACGGTTTCCTACCTAACCATGAGGGTGATCATGAATAAGAACGATCTCATCGAGTTCATCGCCGAAGAGCACGAGGTGACCAAGACCTTCGCTCGGGACGTGGTGGAGAACGTGTTCCAGGCCATCGCCGAATCGGTCCAGAAGGGCGAAGAGGTCGCAATCTTCGGCTTCGGCAAGTTCAAGATGGTCGAGCGCGGCGCCCGCAAGGGACGCAACCCCCAGACCGGCGAGGCCATCAAGATCGCCGCGTCCAAGAACGTGAAGTTCGAGGCTGCGAAGACCCTGAAGGAGTCCCTCAACACCAAGCGCCGCTCGCGCAAGAAGTAAGGCGACCCTGCGGACCTGCCCCGCAGGACCGGCGCATATCGGGCTCTGGCCCGATCCCGATCGGGGGCGATCATGGCCGGGGCTGTTCCCGGCCATCTCTGTTTCTAGCCCTGAACGGCAGGCCGCAGATCGATGGCGCGGATGAGGTCGTAGGACCTCTTGCGCGCCTCGTGGTCGTACATGGCCGAGGTCACCATCAGTTCGTCGGCCTTCGTCTCGTCGATCAGGGACTGGAGCCTCTTGCGCACCGTCTCCGGCGCCCCGACGAACAGCCGCTCCCGGTTTCTCCGGATCATCTCGCGGTCCGCGGGCGTGTATGGATAGGCCAGCGCCTCCTCGGGCGTGGGGATCGGCCCGAACTCGCCACGCATCCGCCGCACGAATCCGAGATCCGCACTCGCGGCCAGCCGCTCCGCCTCCTCGTCCGTCTCGGCGCAGATCACGGCCACCGTCAGGATCGCGTGCGGCTGCGCAAGCCACTGCGAGGGCTGGAAGCCGCGGCGATAGGCCAGCATCGCGTCCGTGGCGTCATGCGTCGCGAAGTGGTGGGCGAAGCCGAAACCCAATCCGACCTGTGCGGAAAGATGGGCGCTGTAGTCGCTGGAGCCCAAAAGCCAGATCGGCGGCAGCGGCACGCCCGACGGCATGATCTCGATCTTGCGGAACGGGTGATCGGGCGGAAAGCTCCTGGTCTCCAGCAGCAGCAATTCCTGGAGCCGCTCCAGGAAATCGTCGCGGCCCCGCTCCTCCTGCATCCGCCGCAGAGCATAGGACGTGACCGGATCGGTTCCGGGCGCGCGGCCGAGGCCGAGATCGATACGGCCGGGATAGAGCGCCTCGAGAAGCTTGAAGCGTTCCGCCACCATGAGCGGTGCATGGTTCGGCAGCATGACGCCGCCCGATCCCACGCGTATGCGCTCGGTGACGGCGGCGATCTGCCCGATCATGATGTCCGGCGCGCCGCTGGCGACGGACGGCAGGTTGTGGTGCTCGGCCACCCAGAACCGGGTGTAGCCCAGCTCGTCCGTGTGCCGGGCGAGATCGAGCGTGTTCCTCAGGGCCTGTGCGGGCGTGGAGCCCGATGTGACGAAGGACAGGTCGAGGACGGAAAGTGGAATCATGCTGACGGATCCGGAGACTGGCTTGAAGGGCCGTTGGAGGTTTGGACAATATGGGCCTTCAGCCGCGCCGATTCAGCCCTCCCCTTGAGAATGCCTCCCCATGACACAATTCGGCTGCGGACAGGAGATTGCAATGGACAAGCGTCGGCTCGGCCGCTCGAACATCATGGTTCCGCCCCTCTGCCTCGGCGGCAACGTCTTCGGCTGGACCGCCGACGAAGCGACATCGCTCAAGCTGCTCGACGCCCTCGTCGAGGCGGGCCTCAACTTCATCGACACGGCGGATGTCTATTCACGGTGGGCTCCCGGCCACGAGGGCGGAGAATCGGAGACCATCATCGGCAAATGGATGAAGGCGCGCGGCAACCGCGACCAGCTCATCATCGCCACCAAGGTCGGCTCCGAGATGGGCCCGGGCCAGAAGGGGCTGTCGAAGACCTATATCCGCTCTGCGGTCGAGGCCTCGCTGCGACGCCTGCAGACCGACCATATCGATCTCTACCAGTCCCACCGGGACGATCCCGATACTCCTCAGGCGGAGACGCTCGGCGTCTATGGAGACCTCATCAACGAGGGCAAGGTCAGGGCGATCGGCGCCTCGAACTTCACCGCGGCGCGGCTGAAGGAGGCCCTCGACACCAGCGCCAGGATGGGCCTGCCCCGCTACGAAAGCCTGCAGCCGCTCTACAATCTCTACGACCGTTCGGAATACGAGGGCGATCTCGAACGGCTCTGCCGGGAGAACGAGGTCGGGGTCATTCCCTATTACGGTCTCGCCGCCGGCTTCCTGACCGGGAAGTACCGTTCCGAAAAGGATTTCGGCAAGAGCGCCCGCGGCCGGAACATGGGCAAGTATCTCAATCCCCGCGGCGAGCGGATCCTGGCGGCGCTGGATCAGGTCGCCCTGCACCACGGCGTTACGCCGGCGCAGGTGGCGCTGGCGTGGCTGATGGCGCATCCCGGCATTACGGCGCCGATTGCCAGCGCAACGAGCCTGGAACAACTCGAGGATCTGGTCGCGGCAACGCGGCTTCGCCTCGACGCCGCAGACATCGAGAAACTCGACCGGGCAGGAGCGGAGGCATAGTCCTCCGTGGGGGGATTGGAAGGCATCTTCTGTCGGCGAGCCATCCCGCACACGCATGGCAGCCTTCCGTTGCGCTGAACGGAAGGCTCATTATCTCCTCCAGACCTGTGCAATATCCAATTTCACAGTCTGAAAGAGGACAATATGAGCGCCGATCCGAACGCCTTGTTCCAACCCTTCACCCTCGGTGACCTGACGCTGCCCAACCGCTTCGTGATGGCTCCCCTCACCCGCAACCGTGCAGCGCCGGTAGGCGACGTGCCCGGACCTCATGCGGCCACCTATTATGAGCAGCGCGCCAGCGCGGGCCTCCTCATCTCCGAAGGCTCCCAGATCTCGCATCAGGGACAGGGTTATCTCCGCACGCCCGGCATCTATTCGCCGGAGCAGGTCGCCGGTTGGCGCAAGGTGACGGATGCGGTGCACAAGGCCGGCGGCCGCATCTTCATTCAGCTCTGGCATGTGGGCCGCGTGTCCCACACCTCTCTTCAGCCGAACGGCGACGCTCCTGTCGGGCCTTCCGCCCTGCGCGCCAACACCAAGACCTTCATCGACGGCGGCTTCGCGGACGTGTCGGAGCCCCGGGCACTCGACCTGTCGGAGATCCCCGGCATCCTGCGCGATTACGAGCAGGCCGCCCGCAATGCGAAGGAGGCCGGTTTCGACGGCGTCGAAATTCACGCCGCCAACGGCTATCTCCTCGACCAGTTCATGAAGGACGGCGCCAACAAGCGCACCGATGCCTATGGCGGCTCCATCGAGAACCGCGCCCGCCTGACCATCGAGGCGACGGAAGCCGTGTTGAAGGTGTGGGACAAGGGCCGCGTCGGCATCCGCCTGTCGCCTGCCCAGGTGAACGACGCGGCGGATTCCGACCCGCAGGCCCTCTTCAGCCATGTGGTCGAAAGGCTCGACAAGCTGGAGCTCGGCTACATCCACATGATCGAGGGCGCCACGCAAGGCGACCGCAATGCGGTGCCCGTGGATTACGAAGGCCTGCGCCGGTCCTTCCGCGGCGCCTATATCGGCAACAACGGCTACGACCGGACCATGGCCACGGAAGCCGTCTCCAGCGGCCGCGCGGATCTCGTCGCCTTCGGCCGTCTCTTCATCGCCAACCCGGATCTCGTCGAGCGCTTCCGGCTGAACGCGCCCCTCAACGAGCCCGAGCGGGCGACGTTCTATGGCGGCGATGCGAAGGGCTATACCGACTATCCGGCCTTGGACGAGGCCGCATAGCGCCGGCTGCACTGAGCACCGGACCCGGAAACGGCCTTCGTTTCGGGTCCGATGCTCTTAGTCTTCCATACAGTCCACGCAGATTCCGCGCTTGATCCTGCGGTCCAGTTCCCGGCTCCGCCGCTCCAACGCCTGCTCGCGAGGGGTCGGGCCGACGGAGTTCGGGGCTGCGGTTCCGCCCGCGCCCGGTCCGGCATTGGCCCGCGTACCGGTGCCGGTGTTCTGTCCGGCGCCGGACGTTCCCGCCGCGCCGCCCGTGCTGCCCTCCGAACCGGGAGCGCGAATGGGCGGCGTCAGGGCCCCTGAAGGGGCGTCGGGGGATGTCGGCTGGTTGGACGGCGATGTGGTGGTGCCGGTCGGACCGCTTCCCGTTGGAGCCGTCCCGCCGGTTGCGGCGCCACCGCCCGTCGCGCCGCCGCCCGTCGAGGACGAACTCCCCGATTGCGCCAGTGCCGTGCCTGTGAGGAGGAATGCGGCAAGTGCCGCCGAGATCGTCAGATAGCGCATGAAACCTCCCCACATTCGGATACGGGGAGACAACTCCAAATCCAGGCGTCAGTTCGTTTTCCGCCGCCAGACGACAAGGCTGACCGGCACGCTCGGGTCGAGAACCCGGCGCGGTCCCGCCTCCATTCCCCACTCCGACAGAATCGTCTCGGCGCTCGCGCCCCTGTCGCAGCGCGAGAACAGCGCGACGCCCTCGGGTATGCGCGCACCTTCGGCGCGAGAGAGGTGAAAGGCGTCGTAGCCGATATCCAGGAAGAGATCGAACACCCGGCGTCCGCCCGGCACGGCAACCTGCCCTCCCCGGGGGAGCACCTGACGGATGGCGTCGCTCCACGCGAGAGCCTGTGGGTTCCACCACCAGCCGTCGGCTCGCCGCTCCAGCCCGGCGGAGGATGAAGACACGACCAGGCGCAGCCTGCCCCTCGGGTTGGGATTGGCCTCATGCCCCAGCCGCCCGAGCACCGTCACGGCGGATCGGTCGAGCCCGTCCTGGAAATAAGCCCAGTCGACCTCGTTGCGCAGCACGTCGGGCATCCGCCCCTCTGCATCGGCAATGCGGTCGTCGTCGGAGACGATGGCATATCCATGGATTTCGACCGCCGCCACACCGTTCTCCCTGACACGTCCCGCCGCGAATCCGCTCAGCGGACGGGTTTTGCCCGATCCGCAGGGCCGGAGGCAATGGCTGCCCGCATGAGAATGAGGAGAACCAGGGCGTTGAGGACATGCCAGAGGAAATGCGTTCCGATGGGCAGCGCGGAGCAGAGTGCGTCGTCGATGGAGCGGAAGAGGAGCGAAACCGCAAAGACGACGGCGGCCAGAAGAAGAGCACGGCCTGCGACGCGCCTGTCCCTCAGCAGGCAGAGCGCTCCAACGGCGACGAGAGCAAGCGCCGCGGGGAAGTAGCTCACGGAGCCGTTGAGGGTGAGCCCGGGGAACACGCCGAGCCAGAGGCGGACGAAGAGCGAGTTGAACAGGCCGAAGAGCACGGTCACGGCGATGGCCGCCACCCATCCGAGGCGAAGGTAGCGGCGCAGCGCCAGCAGGAAATAGCTGTAGATGAACACCGCGATCGGGATCACATCCGCCATGACCGACCAGCGGTTGGCGAAGGTGTGGAACAGAAAGCTGCCGATGCCCACAGCGGCGGTGACCGCGATCAGCCACAGTGCGGCAAGGTCCCGGCCTCCGGCCCGCCGCCACAGGAAAAAGGCGTAAGCCGCCGCGAGAACGAACGCCCCGTTGGTGATCGCGTTGAGAGGCTCGGCCCAGAAACCGGCACCGATCCGCTCGCAGTAATTGTCGATGGGCGTGGACCAGGAGGTCGGCATGGCTAAAGGCCTCGGGAGGATGGCCTGCTCTAGCATCTCGGACCGCTTCTGAGTATTGGCCTTCGTTCGGCTTAGGATGTTATTCCAACGGCTAACTTGAACCGTGCGATGCTTGGCAGCAGGATCTATTGAAATACTGTTTCATATACGGGGAGGTCCCGTGTGAGAAGAAAGACAGTATGGGTATGGGAGGGCTGCCATGGAGAAGCGTCAACTCGGCCGGTCCGGCATTGAGGTTCCGATCCTCTGTTTCGGTGGCAACGTCTTCGGCTGGACGGTGGATGAGCCCACCTCTTTCAGATTGCTGGACGTGGCCTTCGCGGCTGGTCTCAACTTCATCGACACGGCCGACATGTATTCCATCTGGGTTCCCGGCAACCAGGGCGGTGAATCGGAAACCATCATTGGCAACTGGATGAAGGCGCGCGGGAACCGCGAAAAGGTCATCATCGCCAGCAAGGTCGGGGTGGAATTGTCCCCCGACCGCAAAGGCCTCTCGAAGGCCTATATCAGGAAGGCCGTGGAGGCATCCCTGAAGCGCCTCCGGACCGACTACATCGATCTTTATCAATCCCACATCGACGACAAGGCCACGGCCCTCGAAGAGACGCTCGAAGCCTATGGCGATTTGATCCGGGAAGGGAAAGTGCGGACCATCGGCGCATCGAATTACAGCGCCGAGAGGTTGAGGGAGGCTCTCGCGGTCAGCGCCAGAACCGGACTGCCCCGATACGAGTCCCTACAGCCTGAATACAATCTCTACGATCGCGAGAACTTCGAAAGCAGCGCACAACAGGTCTGCCGCAGCAGTGGACTCGGGGTGATTTCCTACTCTTCCCTCGCGAGCGGCTTCCTGACCGGAAAGTACCGTTCGGAACACGATTTCGGGAAGAGCCCGCGCGGTCACGGAATGGGGAAATACCTGAACGATCGGGGGCTGCGCATCCTGAAGGCGCTCGACCGCATCGCGCGGAAACACAAGACGGGGCAAGCCCAGATCGCCTTGGCCTGGCTCCTGGCCCGTCCAGGCCTGACATCACCCATTGCAAGCGCAACGACGGTCGAGCAAGTCCATGATCTGATCGCGGCAACCAAGCTCACCCTCGAGAGGTCGGATATCGACGCTCTCGACGAAGCTTCAGCCACAAAAGCAGTTCAGTTCGAACCCGCCTAGCGCGGGCTCCATCTGCATCCTCGACCTTGCCAGACGAGCCGCGACGTCCGATGAAGACGTACGGCAGTAAGAAGGTCGAACGATGAGAATAGCCACCTGGAACGTGAACTCCATCAAGCAGAGGTTGGACCACCTCGTCACCTTCGTGAAGAGCGCGGAGCCCGACATCGTCTGCCTGCAGGAGCTCAAATGCGTGGACGAGGCGTTCCCGCGGGCCGAGATCGAGGCCCTCGGCTACAATGTCGCCACCCATGGCCAGAAGGCATATAACGGCGTTGCGATCCTCTCCAAGCGCCCGCTCGAAGACGTGCGCCGGGGGCTGCCGGGCGACGAGAGCGACGAACAGGCGCGCTATCTCGAAGGCGTCGTCTCCACATCGCAGGGAGTCGTGCGGGTCGCCTCGATCTATCTGCCGAACGGCAACCCCATCGGAACGCCGAAATTCGACTACAAGCTGGCCTGGATGGACCGGCTGACGGCCCATGCGCGCAAGCTCCTGGCCCTGGAGGAGCCGCTCGTCCTGTGCGGCGACTACAACGTGATTCCGGAGCCGGAGGATGCTGCCGATCCTGCCGCCTGGAAGAACGACGCCCTGTTCCAGCCCGAGAGCCGGGCCAGGTTCCGCGCGCTCCTGAACCTCGGCTTCGGTGACGCGGTCCGCTCCTGCAGCGATCAGCCCGGGCTCTATTCGTTCTGGGATTATCAGGCCGGCGCCTTCCAGCGGAACCACGGCATCCGCATCGACCACCTCCTGCTCTCGCCGAACGCGCAGGATCGGCTCAAGACGGCCTCGATCCGCAAGGAGGTCCGGGGCTGGGACAAGCCCTCGGACCACGTCCCCGTGATGGTCGATCTCGACGTCGAGTAGGCGGAATACGCTGCCCGCCGGCCGATCTATCGGCGGGACTGGATGTACTGCTCCAGAAGCGCCAGGGCGAGCTTGCGGTCGCTTTCGGCCGAATCGGCGAAGGCTTCCTCGTAGAGCTTGTCGATCCAACGATCCTTAGCGGAACCGGAGCTGCCTTCGCGGGCGAGGGTCAGCCACATCAGGCCCTTGGCCGTCTGGCGCGGAACGCCCTGTCCGTTGATGAGCAGGTGCCCGAGGAGGGCCTGAGAGGCCGGGTGGCCCTTCTCGGCCGCCAGATTGAACCAGCGGGCCGCGCGGCGCGCGTCCTTCGCGACGCCGGTTCCCTCGAGATAGAGGCGAGCGAGGTTGTACTGCGCGTTGGGGTCGCTGAAATACGACGCCGCGTAGCTGAACATCTCGACGGCGCGCCGGGGATTGGCGCTCACATAGGTGCCCTTGATCCCGTCCAGGAAGTAGCCGCCGAGCGCCACGAAAGCGCTGGAGACGACGGCCGCATTGGGTGAATCGGGGCTCTCGTCCGCATTCTGGTCCGCGAGCTTGGAGAAATACTCGAAGGCCTTCAGGTCGTCGTGCTCGACCCCGTCGCCGTCGGCATACATGCGGCCGAGCTTCCACAGGGCGAGAGTATGCCCCTGCCCCGCCGCGTATTCGAGGGCCTGGGCGGCCCCGACCTTGTCGCCCGCATTGTAGTCGCGCATGCCGTTGCGCAGGGCCTCGCGCGCCGAGCTGTACTTGACGGCGGGCGTGATCTTCGGGCCGAGCGTGGGAAGTGCCGGGGTGAGCGTCGGCGCGAGCGGCTGCGGACGCGGTGCGGCGTCGAGCGCATGGGCGGCCCCCGTTCCCAGGAGGCCGACACCGAAGGAGATGGCGATAAGGCTAGACGTCCGCATAGGTTTCTTTTTCTGCGGCTCCGCCGGGATGAGTGACTGCCCCATCCCGCGCAGGACCCACTGTTTGCGCATATTTCCAGAGATAGCCCGAGGTCGACAAGGTCTCGCGGGGTTTCCACTCGGCGCGGCGGCGCGCCAGCTCCTCCTCCGAGAGCTCCACGTCGATGGTGCCCTTGATGGCATCGAGAACGATGATGTCGCCGTCCCTGATGAGGCCGATGGGGCCTCCGACCGCCGCCTCCGGCCCCACATGGCCGATGCAGAAGCCGCGGGTCGCGCCCGAGAAGCGGCCGTCCGTGATGAGCGCCACCTTGTCGCCCATTCCTTGGCCGTAGAGGGCCGCCGTGGTGGAGAGCATCTCGCGCATACCGGGGCCGCCGCGCGGCCCCTCGTAGCGGATCACGAGCACCTCGCCCTCGTTGTACCGGCGATGGGTCACGGCGTCGAAGCAGGCCTCCTCGCCGTCGAAGACCCGGGCCGGGCCGCGGAAGGTCTGCTTCTCGGTCGGCATGCCCGCCACCTTCACGATGGCGCCTTCGGGAGCGAGGTTGCCCTTGAGGCCCACGACGCCGCCCGTCGGGGTGATCGGCCTGTCGGCCGGATACACGACGTCCTGATGGTCGTTCCACTGCACCGAGGCGAGATTCTCCGCCATGGTGCGGCCGGTCACGGTCATGCAGTCGCCGTGCATGTAGCCGTGGTCGAGAAGGGTCTTCATGAGGAGCGGGATGCCGCCGACCTCGAACATGTCCTTCGCCACATACCGGCCGCCGGGCTTGAGGTCCGCGATGTAGGGCGTGCGCTTGAAGATGTCGGCCACGTCGAAAAGGTCGAACTTGATCCCGGCCTCGTGGGCGATGGCCGGCAGATGGAGGGCCGCGTTGGTCGAGCCGCCGGAGGCGGCCACCACCGTCGCGGCGTTCTCGAGCGCCTTGCGGGTCACGATATCGCGCGGACGGATGTTCCTGGCGATCAGCTCCATGATCATCTCGCCGGCAGCGGCGCAGAACCGGTCGCGGATCTCATAGGGCGCCGGGGCGCCGGCCGAATACGGAAGCGCTAGCCCGATGGCCTCGGAGACCGTCGCCATGGTGTTGGCGGTGAACTGGGCGCCGCAGGCGCCAGCCGACGGGCAGGCCACCTGTTCGAGCTCGGTCAGGTCCTCGTCCGACATCTCGCCGACGGAATGCTTGCCGACGGCCTCGAAGATGTCCTGGACCGTGACAGCCCGTCCCCGGAAATTACCGGGTAGGATCGAACCGCCATAGATGAAGATGGAAGGCACGTTGAGGCGCACCATGGCCATCATCATGCCGGGCAGGGACTTGTCGCAGCCCGCCATGCCGACGAGCGCGTCGTAGGAGTGGCCGCGCATGGTCAGCTCGACCGAATCCGCGATCACCTCGCGGGACGGGAGCGAGGACTTCATGCCCTGGTGGCCCATGGCGATGCCGTCGGTGACGGTGATGGTGCAGAACTCGCGCGGCGTGCCCCGGGCGGCGGCGACGCCCTTCTTCACCGCCTGGGCCTGACGCATGAGGGAGATGTTGCAGGGAGCGGCCTCGTTCCAGCAGGTGGCGACGCCGACGAGGGGCTGCGCGATCTGCTCGCTGGTGAGTCCCATGGCGTAGAGATACGAGCGATGGGGCGCGCGCGCCGGCCCGACCGTCACATGACGGCTCGGCAATTTCGATTTGTCGATCTGGCGCGCATCCATGGACGTCACTCTTCCCCATTTGGCTTCTCAGCCTAATTCCGACTGGTTACGGAACCTTCGTGATCTGCCATGTGCTACGCCGCCGATGCAACGACCCCGAAAGGAGGACCCCTCGGCGATGCCGGAGATCCCATTCCTGGTGCGTTCGTCATAAAGCGTTGGTTCAAAAGCACTTTATCGATGATCTTCAGGTGCGCGCGGTTTATGGCGGCATCGCGGCGGAGCTTGGGCCAAGAACGGCAGCATCAGGAAGGTTTGAAGGTGTTGCGTTAGGGCAACAATCTTTTGAGGGGACTATCTACCCCTTATTCGACGGAATCGGCCGAGAACCAGACGGCATCGTACACGGCGGTCGCGGTCCGGTCCGGTTCACGTTCCGATACCGGCCAAACGGACCTCGTGGCGGCGATATCGGCCTCCGAGGGCCGGGGCCCGCCGGGGCTCCTCGTGGTCTCGCCGCTGCAGGAAATGAACCCTACATTCATCAATTGCTTGGCCCTGTATCCCCTGCCCGTCCGGGTGACGAGCATGGTCGTCCCCCAGCCCTGGTGCGGCTGCCAGGGAAAGATCAGCCGCCCGCCCCGCAGGAGCGCCTGCAGCCAGCCTGCATCGGGGGCGGTCACGCCGGCATTCACATAGATGACGTCGGCACCCGGAAGAGGGCGCCCGAAGGCGGAGGCGGCATGGACGGTTACCTGGGGGTAGTCCCTCAGATTGTCGCAGGCCCAGGCCGCCAAGTCCGACTCGTACTCATACGCCTCCACGCGCCCGCCCAGTTCGACGAGGTGGGCCAGAAGCGCCGTGTAATACCCGGTGCCCGCGCCTACATGGATCAGGGTTTCGCCCGGCTGGGGGCTGACGGCTCCGATCCAGGCCGCGTGCAGCGCCGGCTCCCCGTTATTGATGCCCCGCGCCCGGTCGATGGCCACGAGAACGTTATCGTAGATGTCGGCGATATTGCCGGTCTGGGTCGCCACTCCCTGGCTGATGACGGTCCAGGGAGGCGGAGGCAGGAAATCCTCACGGGGAACGGAGGCGAAAGCGCGCCTGATTCGCGGATCGTCCACTCCAACGATCCCGACGATCTGCTCCGCATACCGCAGGCGGCAATTCTCCGCTGAAACCATCGCCGTACCCGAAAAGGCCTCTCGGAAGGTAGCTGGCTCCGGGAGAGCCGACGGCAAGGGCCCGGGCCCGGATCACATCCTGAACACGCCGAACTTCGTCTCCGGCACGGGTGCGTTGAGGGCCGCCGAGAAGGCCAGCGCCAACACCCGCCGTGTCTCGGAAGGCAGGATCACCCCGTCGTCCCAGAGCCGGGCAGTGGCATAATACGGATTGCCCTCTTCCTCGTAACGGTCGCGGATCGGAGCCTTGAAGGTCTCCTCCTCCTCGGCGCTCCAGGACCGGCCTTCGGCTTCGATGTTGTCCCGCCGCACCGTCGCCAGCACGCTGGCGGCCTGCTCGCCGCCCATGACGGAAATGCGGGAATTCGGCCAGGTGAAGAGGAAGCGCGGAGAATAGGCGCGTCCGCACATGCCGTAATTGCCGGCGCCGAAGGAGCCGCCGACGAGCAGGGTGATCTTCGGCACCTGGGCGCAGGCCACCGCCGTCACGAGCTTGGCTCCGTCCTTGGCGATGCCGCCAGCCTCGTACTGACGGCCCACCATGAAGCCGGAAATGTTCTGCAGGAACAGGAGCGGGATGCGCCTTTGGCAGCACAGCTCGATGAAATGCGCTCCCTTGAGCGCGCTCTCGGAAAACAGGATGCCGTTATTGGCGATGATGCCCACCGGCATGCCCCAGAGCCGCGCGAAACCGGTCACGAGGGTCGTGCCGTAGAGGCGCTTGAACTCGTCGAACTCCGACCCGTCCACCAGCCGGGCGATCACCTCGCGGATGTCGTACTGCTTCTTGAGGTCCGTGGGCACGATCGCGTCCAGGTCCTCGATGGCGTATTTCGGCTCCACCGGGTCGGAAAGATCGATGTTCACGTTCTTGCGCGTGTTGAGCGTGCCGACGATGCGGCGGACGATCGCCAGCGCGTGGACGTCGTCCGTGGCGTAGTGATCCGCCACGCCGGACTGGCGGGCATGGACGTCCGCCCCGCCCAGATCCTCGGCGGAGACGACCTCGCCGGTGGCGGCCTTCACCAGAGGCGGTCCGCCGAGGAAGATGGTGCCCTGGCGCCGCACGATGACGGTCTCGTCCGACATGGCCGGGACATAGGCGCCGCCCGCCGTGCAGGAGCCCATGACGCAGGCGATCTGCGGGATGCCCATCGAGGACAGGGTCGCCTGGTTGTAGAAAATCCGCCCGAAATGCTCCCGGTCCGGAAAGACCTCGGTCTGATGGGGCAGGTTCGCGCCGCCGGAATCGACGAGGTAGATGCAGGGCAGGCGGTTCTCGCGGGCCACTTCCTGGGCGCGCAGGTGCTTCTTCACCGTCATCGGGTAGTAGGTGCCGCCCTTGATCGTCGAATCGTTGCAGACGATCATGACCTCCCGGCCCTCGACCCGTCCGATGCCCGTGATGATCCCGGCCCCGTGGATCGCATCCTCGTACATGCCGTAAGCGGCCAACGAGCCGAGTTCCAGGAAGGGAGAGCCCGGATCGAGCAGGCGCGTCACGCGTTCGCGGGGCAGAAGCTTGCCGCGGGCGAGATGGCGCTCGCGCGCCTTCGCCGGGCCGCCCTCGGCCACCGCAGCGCGCTTCGCCCGGAGATCGTGGGCCAGGTCGGCCCAGGCCGAGCGGTTCGCCCGCGCGGCGTCCGACGCGAGATCGGCGGTTGAGGCAATGACGGGCACGGCTTCAGGCTCCCTGCAATGGGCTGAGGCCCCCGCGAGGGAGGCCGGATCGGAAGGTCACAGGTCGGCGGCTCGAGTTCAAGAGGCCCCTCAGGCCCCTCCGCGCAGGGATCAGCCCTTGGCGCGGATGACCACCTCGCGGCGCACCCCCGGCCCACAGCGGTAGGCGATGCCCTTCACGAGCGACCAGTCGGCCGAGTTTTTCTGCAGGTAGAGGTGGGTGCCGCCCAGGGCAATGGTCGCATCGAGCATGGCGTCCGTCGCGGATTCGAAGCCTGGCACGGTCGGCACCACGGGGCTCACCTCGCCGAGACGGGTGCAAACCCGAACGTCCGCGGGCGAATCGACGATGCGGATCTGTTCCCGGGGCTCGGGGGTGTAGGCGCATGCCGAAGCAGCAAGGCCGACGAGAGAGGCAAGAAGTGCGCGTTGCATATTATGGTCCGCCGATGGTCAGCTTTTCCGGACAAGCTTAGAGCATGAAGCGCCGTTGAGGAGAAGTCTTCCGACGAAGGATGAGGAAAACCTGCGTCAGTTGCCCGGAAGCAACGCCTATGCCTCCCGCTTCGTCGGCCCGAAGATGTCCTCGAAGGACCGCCGCATCGCCGCATCGACCTCCGGCATGGTCACGGGTATCCCGAGATCCACCAGGCTCGTCACCCCGTGCTGGGTGACCCCGCAGGGCACGATGCCCGAAAAATGGGTCAGGTCCGGTTCCACGTTCAGGCTGATGCCGTGGAAGCTGACCCAGCGTCTGACGCGGATACCGATGGCGGCGATCTTGTCCTCGGTGGCCTCTCCCTTGTCGGGACGCCTCACCCATACCCCGACCCGGTCCTCCCGCCGCTCGCCGCGGATGTTGAATTCGCCCAGGGTGGCGATGAGCCATACCTCCAGAGCCGCCACGTAGCGGCGCAGGTCGGGCTCCCGGCGCTTCAGGTCCAGCATCACGTAGGCCACCCGCTGGCCGGGGCCGTGATAGGTGTACTGCCCTCCCCGCCCCGTCCGGTGGACCGGAAAGCGGTTCGGCTCCACGAGGTCCGTTTCCTGGGCCGATGTCCCGGCCGTGTAGAGGGGCGGATGCTCCACCAGCCAGACGAGCTCTGGCGCACGCCCGTCCGCGATGGCGGCGGCACGCTCCTCCATGAAGGCCACGGCCTGCTCGTAATCCGTGAGGCCGTTCGCGACGAGCCATTCCACGGGCTCCGAGCCGTCTTCGGCAAAAAACGCATCGGCCAAGTGATCACGCAGACCCGGCACCGCTCCACCTCTCGAAAATCGAGGAAACCTATTGGTCCCGCCAGGCTTTCCGGTCAACCGTCCGGCCCTTGCGGAAACCCGTTACAATGTAGGGATCGGGCGCGACTTTTGCGATTGCGGAAAAAGTCTTCACGAACGGGCTTGCAGTGCCCCAATCGATCTTGTATAGCCACCGCCTCGCCAGGGGAAACAACCCTGGCCTTGAAGGTTTCGCGGTCGTGGCGGAATTGGTAGACGCACTACCTTGAGGTGGTAGCGGGGAGACCCGTGGAGGTTCGAGTCCTCTCGACCGCACCAAACCTTCAGGAAGCCCTCTGGGCACACTAAAAAAGGTCCCGCTTGCGGGGCCTTTTTTCTTGCCTGCACGGGCAGGACGCTCCACCTAAATTGAACCTCTTTCTCAAGCGCCTGAATCGGGCCCTGAGAAGTCACCACCAAGCGATTCTTCGATCAGGCCTTTTAGCGCATTGTCTGGGCTCGCCCCCGCGCCTAAAAGGCTCGTGAATCACCAAGAAGGATAGGCCCCATGCTGGACGCTGAGGACAAAGCGGCGCTCCACACGCCCGATGGCGTGGTGGCCGAACCTGTGCCGTTCCGCGACGAGGAAGGCTACATCAACCGCGACTTCGTCGACCTGGTGGCGGAGACCATTTCCGCGTCGGATACCGAGCGTCTCCAGGCGCTGGTAAAAGACTTCCACGAATCCGACCTCGGCGACCTGATCGAAGCGCTCGAGCCCGACCTGCGGCCGCGCCTGATCGAGCTTCTCGGCTCGGCGTTCGACTTCGCCGCCCTCACCGAAGTCGACGAGGCGATCCGCGAGGAGATTCTCGAAGAGCTCAACACGGCCACCCTCGCCGAAGGCGTGCGCGACCTCGATTCCGACGATGCCGTCACGATTCTCGAGAGCCTGGCCGAGGAGGACAAGGCGGAGGTTCTCGATCAGCTCCCGCCCATGGAGCGCATCGCGCTTCAGCGCTCCCTCGATTATCCCGAGGAAAGCGCCGGCCGGCGGATGCAGACGGAGCTCATCGCCGTCCCGCCCTTCTGGACCGTGGGCCAGACGATCGACTTCATGCGCGATACGGCCGACCTGCCCGAGACCTTCTACGAGATCTTCGTGATCGATCCGGCGGGCCACCTGCTCGGCGCGGTGGCGCTCGACCGGCTGCTGCGCTCCAAGCGCCCGGTCACGATCCAGGACATCATGGACGACGAGCCCGACCGGGTGGAGGCGACCCAGCACCAGGAGGAGGTCGCGCGCCTGTTCGAGCGCTACAACCTGGTCTCCGCCGCCGTCGTGGACGAGGCCGGCCGCCTCGTGGGCGTGATGATGGTCGACGATATCGTCGACGTTCTGGAGGAGGAGGCCGACGCCGACATCAAGCAGCTCGGCGGCGTCAAGCCGGACGAGGAGCTCTCGGACACGGTCTTCTACATCCAGCGCAGCCGCTTTCCCTGGCTTTTCGTCAACATGTGCACGGCGCTCGTGGCCGCGAACGTCATCGGCTTCTTCGAGGAATCCCTGGAGCGCATGGTGGCGCTCGCGATCCTCATGCCGATCGTGGCTTCCATGGGCGGAAACGCCGGAACGCAGACGATGACGGTGGCGGTGCGGGCCCTGGCGACCCGCGAGCTCGGACGCACCAACGCCTGGCGCATCATCCGCCGCGAGGCGACGGTGGGGCTGCTCAACGGCCTGCTGTTCGCAATCATTCTCGGGGTTCTGGCGGGCTTCTGGTTTCAGTCCTTCGATCTGGGCCTCGTGATCGGCCTGGCCCTCGTCACGGTGCTGCTCTTCGCGGCCCTCGGGGGCATCTTCGTTCCGTTGACGCTGAACCGTCTCGGCGTCGACCCGGCCGTCTCCTCGGGCCCCTTCGTCACCAGCATTACGGACATCGTCGGCTTCTTCGCCTTTTTAGGCATAGCGACGGCTTGGTTTGCCCTGTAAAACTTGTTTCGGCTCCGTTTTCGTAATGACCTGTTAACGGGCTTCGGGCCATTTCGTGACCTGATTAGGTCATGCGTAAGACAGTTGAGCCGATGAAGACACGTCGCCGTCCTTCCAGCCGCTCCAAGAAAACTGCGTCGAAGACATCCGGTCTGATGACGTTCGTCCGGGTCGCCCGGTTCGGCGCCGTCGCGGCCATGGCGCTCGGCCTGGCCTCCTGCGCCATCGCGCCCTCTTCGTCGAGCCGTTACCCGATGAAGAGCGACGCCAAGCCCCACGAAGGGGTCGCGAAGGCGCACAGGCTGCCGATCCACGGCGTGGACATCTCCAAGTGGCAGGGCAAGGTCGATTGGGCGGCCCTGCGCAAGGCCGGCACGCAGTTCGCCTTCATCAAGGCAACCGAAGGCGGCGATCATGTCGACAGCCGCTTCCTGGAGAACTGGTGGGCCGCCAAGAACGCCGGCATCCCGCGCGGCGCATATCATTTCGTCTATTGGTGCCGCCCGGCCCATGAGCAGGCCGCCTGGTTCAAGAAGAACGTCCCCCAGGATCCGGACGCCCTCCCCCCGGTTCTCGACGTGGAGTGGAACGGAGAATCGGTGAACTGCCCGAAGAAGGTGCCGCGCCAGCAGGCCCTCGCCATGATCGACCACTTGCTGCGCGAGATGGAGGCTCATACCGGCAAGCGGCCGATCATCTACACCGACATCACCTTCCATCAGGAAATCCTGGAAGGCGAGTTCAACGAGCATCCCTACTGGATCCGCAGCACCGCCGCCGAGCCGCATCACCGCTACAACAACCGCCGCTGGACCTTCTGGCAGTTCACGACCACGGGCCGCGTGCCGGGCGTGAGCGGCGACATCGACCGCAACGCGTTCTACGGCACGGAGAACCAGTGGCGCATGTTCGTGCAGAGCAAGTGCGACCCGCGCGATCACCACAAGCTGAAGCCCCTCGGCGTGTGCCGGGATGTGGACAGCGTGGTGCAGACTGCGAGCATCGACGAATAGCCTGACTTCCCGGCAAAGACTGCTATATCTCTCCGCAACCACCCCGCCTGGGCGGCGCCTGCCGGCGCCGCCGGGAAGCGGGACCAGGAGTGAAACGCAGTGATTCCCAACGCTTCCAAGGACTTCAACTTCGATCTCGGCGAGACGGCGGACGCCATCCGCGAGACGGTGCGCGACTTCGCGCAGGACAAGATCGCGCCTCGCGCGGAAGAGATCGACCGCACCAACGAGTTTCCGCGCGATCTCTGGCCCCGGATGGGCGAACTCGGCCTGCATGGCATCACCGTGGAGGAGGAATACGGCGGCATCGGCCTCGGCTACCTTGAGCACGTGATCGCCATGGAGGAAATCTCCCGCGCCTCGGCCTCGGTCGGCCTGTCCTACGGCGCCCATTCCAACCTCTGCATCAACCAGATCCGCCGCAACGGCAACGAAGAGCAGAAGCGCCGCTATCTTCCCAAGCTGATCGCAGGCGAGCATCTGGGCGCGCTCGCCATGTCCGAGCCGGGATCCGGCTCCGACGTGGTTTCCATGCGCACCCGGGCGGAGAAGCGGGGCGACCGCTACTTCATCACCGGCAACAAGATGTGGATCACGAACGGCCCCACGGCGGACACGCTGGTGGTCTATGCCAAGACCGATCCGGATGCGGGCCCGCGCGGCATGACCGCCTTCATCATCGAAAAGGGCTTCAAGGGCTTCTCGACCCACCAGAAGCTCGACAAGATCGGCATGCGCGGCTCCGACACCTGCGAACTCGTGTTCGAGGAATGCGAGGTGCCCGAGGAGAACGTGCTGGGGCAGGTCGGCAGGGGCGTGAACGTGCTCATGTCGGGGCTCGACTACGAGCGCGCCGTCCTGGCGGCCGGGCCGCTCGGCATCATGCAGGCCTGCATGGATGTGGTCCTGCCCTATATCCACGAACGCAAGCAGTTCGGCCAGCCCATCGGCACCTTCCAGATGGTGCAGGGCAAGGTCGCGGACATGTACGTGACCATGAACGCCGCCAAGGCCTATGTCTACGCGGTCGCCAAGGCCTGCGACCGGGGCGAGACCACCCGCGAGGACGCGGCGGGTGCGATTCTCTACGCAGCGGAAAGAGCCACGCAATGCGCCCTCGACGCCATCCAGCTCCTGGGCGGCAACGGCTACATCAACGACTATCCGACGGGCCGCCTCCTGCGCGACGCGAAGCTCTACGAGATCGGCGCCGGCACGAGCGAGATCCGCCGCATGCTGATCGGGCGCGAGCTGTTCGAGAAGACCGCGTAGAGCGCGATCAGATCGTACGGATATCCCGCGTGATGGCGATCAGGGAGAGCCCCTGGTCGCCACGGCGGAACACGAGGCGCAGGCTTCGCCAGGATTCGTAGGGCTGCACCCCTTCCGGGGTTTCGCGGATATGCAGCTCGACGACGGTCCCCTGCGGCGCGAACTCGTGATTGTTGTTGGGCTCCAGCCCCCGCTGGCGCGGCTCGTCGTAGAGAACCTCGTCGGCCCGCCGGTAATCCGCATCCCAGACGAATTCCGAAAAATAGCGGCGGCATGTCATCTCGATGGGATCGCCGCTGCCGTCCCTGTACCCCCAGAGCCGGACGCGCGGATCCTCGCCGCAGCGCTCGACCTCGGCACGGGACAACCGGACATCGCCGGCATCCAGCATGACGTAGGGGCTCACCACGAGCCCCTCCTCCCCGAGATGGGATGCCAGGCGCCGGAAATCCGAACCGGCCAGGGCGTTCAGGATGTCCGCGACGGCTCCCTGCGCGGCATCGCGCGCCGCCTCAGAGGTCGGGCGCCTCTCCGCCTCCGCGATGCCGCAGGCGGCCAGACACAGGGACATGAGAACAATGAAAGGCCACGTTCCACGCAACCGGCGGCGAGACGTGCCATGAAACCTCGTCTGCCCCTCATTCCCTGGTGACATGATGGCAGGGCTGCGCGGCTCTGGAAAAGGTCTATAAAACACTTGCGATTCTTTCCCGGACCCGGACCTTATAACATCATGCTCGACAAAGCCATCGCCGACGCCCTGCGCGCGGCCTCCACCGCCACGATCACCACCGTTCTCCTGAAGAAGGGGATCCGGCGCTGCTGGATGCAGGGGCCGATGCCGGCCTTCAATGCGGGCGAGCGGCTCGTGGGCCGCGCCTTCACCCTGCGTTTCGTGCCCGCCCGCGAGGATCTGGCGACGCCGGAATCCTGGTCGTCTCCCCGCTCCACCCGCGCCGCCATCGAGGACATGCCGGAAGGCTGCATCGCCGTGGTGGATTCCATGGGTGTGAAGGATGCGGGCATCTTCGGCGACATCCTCACCGCGCGCATGCACAAGCGCGGCGTCACCGCTCTCGTGACCGACGGCGTGGTGCGCGATGCCGTGGGCGTCCAGGGAACCGGCTTGCCGGTCTGGTGCTCGGGCGCGGCCGCGCCGCCTTCGGTGGCGGGCCTGACCTTCGTCGGCTGGCAGGAGCCCATCGGCTGCGGCGGCGTCGCCGTGTTCCCGGATGACGTGATCGTCGCCGACCAGGACGGCGTCGTGGTCATCCCGGCCGCCATGGTCGAGGACGTCGCAAAGGCGGCCGTTGAGCAGGAGCGGCTCGAAATGTGGATCATGCGCGAGGTCGAGAAGGGCGTTCCCCTGCCCGGC
Source organism: Microvirga sp. GCM10011540 (assembly GCF_042650665.1). NCBI lineage: Bacteria > Pseudomonadati > Pseudomonadota > Alphaproteobacteria > Hyphomicrobiales > Methylobacteriaceae > Microvirga > Microvirga sp. GCM10011540. The sequence goes on from NZ_JBHSBQ010000137.1 coordinate 49,855, forward strand.
CTCTATCCGCCGAATGCCGAGAACAAGGCCCGCTACGAGGCCGAAACCGGCAACGCGTAAGGCATAGGAGGAGCGACAGCAGGTGTTCTACTACGTTTCGAAAATCGCCTGGTTTTTCGCCACGCCGTCGAACCTGCTTCTGAGCCTGGTCGTGATCGGGCTCCTCCTCGCCCTGACCAGGCGCCTGCGGCAGACCGGCATCTTCATCGCGCTGACATTCACCCTCGCGACGATCGCCTTCGGCCTCCTGCCGCTCGCCAACTATCTCTTCGTCCCCTTGGAGGGCCGGTTTCCGGTGTTCCGCGACGACAACCGGCCCATCGACGGGATCATCCTGCTCGGCGGATCGGTGGATGCGCAGGATTCGGTCAACAGGAACGCGCTTGTCGTCAACGAGGCGGCGGAGCGGGTCCTCGACGCGATCCAGCTGTCCCATCGCTATCCCGACGCCCGCATTCTCATCGTCGGCGGCGGCGGAACGGTCTTTGGCGACGGAACCGCGGAGGCCCCTGTCACGGCCGCCTTCATGAAGACCATCGGCATCGATCCCGCCCGCATCCTCATCGAGGACCGTTCGCGGACGACCTACGAGAACGCGGTGCTGTCGGTCCCAATCGCCCAGCCCAAGGAAGGCGAGCGCTGGCTGCTCGTGACCTCCGCCTGGCACATGCCGCGCGCGGTCGGCGTCTTCGAGAAGGCAGGCTTTCCGGTGGTGCCCTACCCGGTCGATTATCGCGTCGGCGGCAGCTTCAGGAACGTGCGCGGCTTCGCCACCATCTCGGACGGCCTGCGGCGGTTCGATGTCGGCGCGAAGGAATGGGCGGGCCTCCTCGCCTATTATCTCTCCGGACGCATGGATGCGCTCTTCCCCGGGCCTCAGGCCCCTGAATCCACGGGCAGCGTCAGCCGGTAGATCCCGCGGAAATCGTCCGGATCGACGGGGCGTCCCTTGCGCAGGATGACGATGCGGCCCTCCTTCATGAGGCGCACGGCGACCTGACGGACCGGCTGCATCAAGGGCCCCCACTCGTCCGGCTTGTCGCCGCCCACCGCGCGGGCGACCTCGGTCGGGTCGAGATTCCTCCCCGTGCCGCGCTCGTTCAGGAGCGAGAGCATGGCTGCTTCGATATCGTCCGGCGTCGCGTTCCTAGGCATCGTTCCTTCCCACGGCCGCCGTCAGGGCGTCGGACATGAATTGGCGTCTCCACATCACATAGAGCACGCCCGCCGTGGCCGCCATGAAAAGGTAGGCGCCGACGAACCACCCGAGATAGGCCAGCGAGAAGAAGAATGCCCGCTGCCCCCGGTTGAAATGCTTCCCCGCCACGGCGTTCATCTCCGCCGCCTGCCGCGCCGCCACGAGTGCCTCCTCGTGGTTGTCCGCCCGCAGGACAGGCACCGCGCCGAGGATGATCGCCATGTAGTTGAACAGCCGGTACGACCAGGCGAACTTGAAGAAAGCGTAGACGAAGATCACCGCGAGGCCGATCACCTTGAGCTCCCAGATCAGCGGCGAGGTCTGCCCGAACGGCAGGTCGGCGAAGACGGGAAGCACCGCATCGGCGGAGCGCAGGAGCGCCAGAACGCCGCCGATGGCGATGAGCGAGGTCGAGGCGAAGAAGGCCGTACCGTTCATGAGGGAGGCCATGATGGTGGTGTCGACGATGCGGTTCTCCCGCACCACCATCTGCTCCATCCAGCGGTAGCGGTATTGGTTCATCACCTTGTTCAGGCTGCGCTGACCCGCAGGGGAAAGCTCCACGGCCGCGTGATAGCCGAACCAGGCGAGGATGAAGAAAGCCAGCGCCACATAGTCGCCGATCGTGAAACCCAGCACTTTCGCCTCCGGTTGACTCCGCGGGCATCATGCCCAGTTTGATGGAAGCCTCAAAGCGGAGCAGCCTTCATGAGTCAAACGATCACCCGCGGCTTCAAGACGATGCTCGCCGAGGCGAACGCGAAGATCGAAACAATCCCGGCCGCCGAAGCCATCCCCCTCCTCGGCCGGGAGGATACGGTCTTCGTCGATCTGCGCGACCGGCGCGAGCTGGATCGGGAGGGCCGCATTCCCGGCGCCGTCCATTGCCCGCGCGGGATGCTGGAGTTCTGGATCGATCCCGAGAGCCCCTACCACAAGCCGGTTTTCGCCCAGGACAAGACCTTCGTGTTCTTCTGCGCCGCCGGCTGGCGCTCGGCCCTCTCGACCGCGACGGCCCAGGAGATGGGCCTGAAGCCGGTGGCCCATATCGAGGGCGGCTTCACCGCCTGGAGGGAAGCCGGCGGGCCGGTGGAGACGGAGACGCCGTTGAAAGGCTAGTGGGTCGCGCGCACCTCGAAGGACGGGGGCAGCTCCTCCCGTCCCTCCGCGACCTCCTCCTGATCGACCCGCTCGACGACGGCGCCGCCCGGCCCCTGCCGGCAGGCCTTGAGCACGACATCGACGAGATCGCCCGGTCCCGAGAAGACCGCCTCGACCGATCCGTCCCGCCGATTGCGGACCCAGCCCTTCAGGCCGTGAAGCTGGGCCTGGTGATGCGTCCAGGCGCGGTAGCCGACCCCCTGGACGCGTCCGTGTATGGTGACATGAAGAGTGCGGTTCGCAGTCATTGCCCCTCGAATGATCCTGGTCGACGGTCCGGCGACTCAACGCACCCGTAAGGCAAAGGTTCGCCCTTCAGCCCTCGCGCGACCTGCGCAGCGTGTCGGAGGGGGCGGCCCAGCGTGGACGGACAGCGGGCTTCTGAACCGGCTCGGGCGCCGCATCCTGCATCCGGGGCAGCCAGAGGCGCAGGTTGTGCTGGATGTAGTCGGCGGGCAGGCCGGCCTGGACCGCCGCCTCCACCACGCCCTCCATATAGCCGGGTTTCGGCGTTCCGGGCTTCCCGCTGCGCCCGACATAGACGACGGCACGCCGAGGCCCCTGAGCCGTCACCACGGGCTGAATGGTCTTGGAATAGAGCCCTGTGGACAGGCTCTCGTATCGGTCGAGCGCCGGCACATCCGCCAGGGCGAGATCCCAAAGAAGCCCCCAGACGGCGCGCTGCGGGTCGCGGATCACGGAGGCGTAGCCGCCCTCGAAGACGATGAAGCGATGGCGCATCAGGCGCGCCGAACCGACCGGCTTCGAGGCCGGGCAGCGCAGCGCCATGGCGGCTTGGTCCATGTTGGACCCATAGGCGAAGTAAAGGGGCATGGCGGCGCGAGCGACGGTTCTCAGGCGAATTCCATGATCACCGCATCCACCGCGAGGCTGTCGCCTTCCTTCGCATGGATCTTGGAGATCGTTCCGTCGCGCTCGGCGCGCAGGACGTTTTCCATCTTCATCGCCTCGACGATGCACAGGGGCTCGCCGGCCTTCACCTCTTGCCCCTGGTTGACGCTGATCGCCTTGACCAGACCCGGCATGGGGCAGAGCAGCTTCTTGCCCGTGTCCGCCTCCTGCTTCTCGGGCATGAGCGCCGCGAGCTCGGCCTCCCGCTTCGTGTAGACGCGCACCTCGGCCGAGGTTCCCGCATGGGACAGCATCATGCCGTTGAGAATAGGCCGGACCTGCACGGCGATGCTCCGGCCGCCGACGGTTCCGGTCCAGACCGCTTCGCCGGGCCGCCAGGACGACACGACCGGCCAGGCCTCGCCCTTCATGACGATGGCGATGCCGCCATCGACATCCTCGACCAGAACCTCGTGCGGCTCGCGTCCGAGCATGACCACGCGCTCGCGGTCGAACCGAACGGCGGAAACGGGGCGCATCTGGCCGGAAATCTCGCGCTTGCGCACGTTGAGCAGGTGATCGATGGCCGCACCGACGGCGACGATGGCGCGAGCCACCTCCCCTTCGGGCGCGGGCACCTTGAACCCCTGAGGATACTCCTCGGCGATGAAGCCGGTGGAGAGCTTGCCCGACTGCCAGCGCGGATGCTGCATCAGGGAGGACAGGAACGGGATGTTGTGACGGATGCCGTCGATGGCGAAGGCGTCGAGCGCCTTGGCCTGCGCCTCGATGGCCTGTTCCCGGGTGGGGGCATGGGTGACGAGCTTGGCGATCATCGGATCGTAATAGATCGAGATTTCGCCGCCCTCGTAGACGCCGGTGTCGTTGCGGACCGTGACGCCGTTCTCCACGCCCTCTTCCGGCGGGCGGTAGGTCACGAGACGGCCCGTCGAGGGCAGGAAGTTGCGGACCGGGTCTTCCGCGTAGATGCGGCTTTCCACCGACCAGCCGTTCAGCTTGACGTCGCCCTGGGAGAGCCGCAGCTTCTCGCCCGCTGCGACCCGGATCATCTCCTCCACGAGGTCGATGCCGGTGATCATCTCGGTGACCGGATGCTCCACCTGCAGCCGGGTGTTCATTTCCAGGAAGTAGAAGGACTTGTCCTGTCCCGCCACGAATTCGACGGTGCCGGCCGAGTCGTAGCCGACGGCTTTGGCGAGCGCCACGGCCTGCTCGCCCATGAGGCGGCGGGTGGCCTCGTCCAGCAGCGGAGACGGCGCTTCCTCGATGACCTTCTGGTTGCGGCGCTGGATCGAGCATTCGCGCTCACCCAGATAGATGACGTTGCCGTGCTTGTCGCCGAGCACCTGGATTTCGATGTGGCGGGGATCGGTGATGAACTTCTCGACGAAGACCCGGTCGTCGCCGAAGGAGGACGCGGCCTCGGACTTGGCCCGGGCGAAGCCTTCCGCCACCTCGTCGGCGGAATAGGCGATGCGCATGCCCTTGCCGCCGCCGGCGGAGGCCTTGATCATGACCGGGTAGCCGATCTCGTCGGCGATCTTCACCGCCTGCTCGGGGCCCTCGATGACGCCGAGGAAGCCGGGAACGGTCGAAACCTTCGCGGCGGCCGCCGCCTTCTTGGACTCGATCTTGTCGCCCATGGCGGCGATGGCGCCGGGATTGGGGCCGATGAAGACGATGCCGGCCTCCGCCAGGGCCTTGGGGAACGCCTCGCGCTCGGACAGGAAGCCGTAGCCGGGATGAACGGCCTGGGCGCCGGTCTGCCTGCAGGCATCGATGATCTTCTCGATCACAAGATAGGATTGGGCCGCGGCGGCAGGGCCGATATGCACCGCCTCGTCGGCCATCTCCACATGGAGGGCGTCGCGGTCGGCATCGGAATAGACGGCCACCGTCTTGATGCCCATGCGCCGGGCGGTCTTGATGACGCGGCAGGCGATCTCGCCCCGGTTGGCAATCAGGATCTTGTCGAACATGAGCCCTCGAACGCTGCAAGCCTAAACATTTAGCCCCACTCCCGTTACTGCACATCGGCGCATTCGGGAAGCGGGGCCAGATCAGCTTTTAGCGTAAGGTGGATCTTTCCGGATCAGGCCGCCAGGCGGTGCATCCGGGCGTGCTGGCGTCCGCGCATGATGAAGTCGAGCAGGGCCACGTCCACGTTCTGCGTCTCGTCCAGGATGGCATAGACGATGTTCATGGCGGTCTCCGTGGTTCCGCCCAAATCGAGTGCGGTCGTCAGCCACATGGCGTCGTCGTTGGTGACGACCCCGGTCGGCCGCAGGGACCAGACCACGAAATCGACGACCAGGACGGTGAGCGCCGGTCCCCAGCTTTCATGCGTGTCGAGGGTGCGGTCCAGGGCCAGCAGCGCCTCGGCCTCGAGCCGGGTCATGATGCCGTCCTCGAGAATGTCCCGCTGAAGCTTCTTCACGTCCTCGGCCGAGATGTACTTGTTGTCGATGACGGTTTCGATGAAATCGCGAAGGTTATTCTTGATCATCTGTTTGACTCCCCCCGGCTTTTGTTGGGTGCCGGTTGATCTCTTGTCCGGGTATGACTTTTGCACGGGGGAACGGCTCAAACCGTTAATTCGCAATTCTGAATCGGCGTTGAGGTTAAGCGTTGTTGAGACTCTTTGGTTGCGAGAATCTTGCCGCGTCACCCCGGGCTTTGCGCCGACGCATGGAAAGCCTTGCGTCACTTCGGTTTCCGGCCATCGGCCCCATGTGGCACATCAGGACCGATCCAAGGTGCCAAACCCCGTCTTCAGGAAGCGGTAAGGTGTTCATTCTCTTAAAAAACAAGGATTTTCGGGCATGAGGCCGCTCTCGTTCACCCATCGCTACGAGCCCGCGTTAACGCCGGACCAGCCCCCGCTCCTGCTTCTGCACGGCACCGGCGGCGACGAGAACGACCTCATCCCCGCCGGAAGGATGGTCGCCTCCGGCGCCGCCCTCCTCTCCCCCCGCGGAAAGGTGCTGGAAAACGGCATGCCCCGCTTCTTCCGCCGCCTTGCCGAAGGCGTGTTCGACGAGGAGGACGTGAAGGCACGGGCGAACGAGCTCGCGGATTTCGTCGCCGAGGCCCGGGAGGCCTACGGCCTTGCCGCCCCCATTGCCCTGGGCTTCTCCAACGGTGCCAACATCGCCGCCGCCATGCTGGTGCTGCGCCCGGAAACCCTGGCCGGCGCCGTGCTGCTCCGCGCCATGGTGCCCTTGAGCGATCCGCCCCGGACGGATCTGACGGGAAAGCAGGTCCTGATGCTCTCCGGCGCGATGGATCCGCTCATCCCCGCAGACAATTCATCGCGCCTGGCCGCACAGCTGCAAGGTGCGGGCGCCGAGGTGAAGCACACCATCCTGCCGGCCGGGCACGGCCTCTCCCAGCAGGACCTGTCGCTGACGCAGAACTGGTTCCTGAACCTTTAGGCGTGCTGTCCTGGGAGGGCCGGCGGCGAACGAGGCTTCCGCTTTTTCCGGCCTTGGCGCTTGGAACCGCGGGCGGACGAGACCGTCTACCCCCGATTCAATCCGCGCCAAGGATCCTCCCCGCATGAAAACCTTCGGATACGCCGCCAAAGCCGCCTCCAGCCCGCTCAACCTCTTCCAGTTCGAGCGGCGCGAGCCCGGTCCGCGTGACGTGCAGATCGACATTCTCTATTGCGGGGTGTGCCATTCGGACGTTCACACCGCCCGCGACGAGTGGGGAGAAGCGGCGTATCCGGTGGTTCCGGGCCACGAGATCGTCGGCCGGGTGATCCGCGTCGGCTCCGACGTCACCCGCTTCAAGGAAGGTGATCTTGCCGGCGTCGGCTGCATGGTCGATTCCTGCCGCCACTGCATCAACTGCGACGACGGACTGGAGCAGTATTGCGTCCACGAATTCACGGGCACCTATAACAGTCCGGACAAGCGCTCCGGCGGCGTGACCTATGGCGGCTACTCGACCACCATCGTGGTGGACGAGCATTTCGTCCTGCGCATGCCGGAGAACCTGGACCCGGCTGCGGCTGCGCCGCTCCTGTGCGCCGGCATCACCACCTATTCGCCCCTGCGGCAGTGGGGCGTCGGAAAGGGCCAGAAGGTGGGCATCGTCGGCCTTGGCGGCCTCGGCCATATGGGGGTGAAGCTCGCCCACGCCATGGGGGCCCATGTCGTCCTGTTCACCACCTCCCCCGGCAAGACGGAGGACGCCCTGCGCCTCGGTGCGGACGAGGTGGTCGTCTCCCGCGATCCGGATGCCATGGCCAGGCACGATTCGAGCTTCCATTTCATCCTGAACACGGTGGCGGCCCCGCACAATCTGGACGCCTTCCTGACCCTGCTGCGCCGCGACGGCACCATGACCCTCGTGGGGGCGCCCGCCGAGCCTCACCCCTCGCCCAACGTGTTCAGCCTGATCATGAGACGCCGCCGTCTTGCAGGCTCCCTCATCGGCGGCATCGCGGAAACGCAGGAAATGCTCGATTTCTGCGCCGAGCACGGCATCGTCTCCGATATCGAGATGATCCCGATCCACCGGATCAACGAGGCCTGGGACCGGATGGTCCGGAGCGACGTGAAATACCGCTTCGTGATCGACATGGCCTCCCTGAAGGAGGAGACGAAGACACTCTAGGCGTCGAGCGCGCCGGTCTCGAAGAAGCGCTCCATCGCGGCTTCGGCGGGACCGGTGTCGATCCCGCGCTGCGCGAGCCAGGCATCGTCCCAATGCGTGCTGCGATAGCGCTCGCCGGAATCGCACAGAAGCGTCACGACCGAGCCTTCCTCGCCGTTACGGACCATCTCGGTGACGATATGCGCCACGGCCCACAGGTTCGTTCCGGTCGACCCGCCGCAGGATCGGCCGATGCGGCCCGATAGCACCCTGGCCGCCGCGAGGCTCGCCGCGTCCGGCACCGCGTGGGCGCAGTCGATCAGCTCCGGCACGAAGGACGGCTCGCAGCGCGGGCGCCCGATGCCTTCGATGACGGAGGGCGTGCAGGCCACGGTACAGATGCTCCGGTCCGCGAGATGCCGGTGGAAGACCGAGGCCTCCGGGTCGGCCAGGCACAGCCGGGTCGGCAGGCGGCGGTAGCGGATATACCGCCCGAGCGTCGCCGAGGTGCCGCCGGTTCCGGCGCCGATGACGATCCACGCCGGAATCGGATGCTCCTCCTGCGCCATCTGACTGAAGATGGATTCGGCGATGTTGTTGTTGCCGCGCCAGTCGGTCGCCCGCTCCGCGTAGGTGAACTGGTCCATGTAATGGCCGCCGAGTTCCTCCGCGAGGCGGGCGCTCTCCGTGTACATCTCGGCCGGGGAATCGACGAAATGGCTCTCGCCCCCGTAGAAGGCGATCTGGGCGATCTTCTCGGCGGACGTCGAGCGCGGCATGACGGCGATGAAGCGCAGGCCCAGCATCCGGGCGAAATAAGCCTCCGACACCGCCGTGGACCCGCTCGACGCCTCCACGATGGTCGTCTCCGGGCCGATCCAGCCGTTGCACAGTCCATAGAGGAACAGCGAACGCGCCAGCCTGTGCTTGAGGCTCCCCGACGGATGGGTCGATTCGTCCTTCAGGTAGAGAGCGACGCCCGGAGCGCCCGGAAGCGGAACCTGCAGGAGATGCGTGTCCGACGACCGGTTGAAATCGGCCTCGATGATCTGGATGGCGCGGGCGACCCAGGAGCGGCTGGAGGAGATGTTCATGGCGAGTGACTCGACAGGGGCCTCAACCGGGATGGCCGGGCGGGAATTCCCACGTTGGAAAATTTTCATAGAACGGCCTTATCCGAGGCGGCCCCAACTTCGCAACGAGGTTTCCATCATTCGGGGCGTGCCGGATCATGACCGGGCGGATCTCAGCGACGCGCGGCCGTGGTGACGGTCGGGTTCGGATCGGCGTCTTTCTTTGCCGCCATGAGCTGAACGCCGTCGGCAATGAGCCGCGCCATGCAGTCGTAGCCGCGATCGCCCATGTGGAAACCGTCGCTCGACAACATGGAGGTCAGGGTATCCGGCGAACGCTCACCCCATGCTTTCATGAGCTTGTAGCGCGAAAACACCGGCACCTGTTCGACGGTAGCCATTGCGTTGACGAGGTCCACAAACCGCTCATAACGGCCGATATCTCTTATGGTCGGGTAATATTGCTGATCGACGAGAAGCATCTCGACGCCGAGAGCCTGTGCGGTGTCGATCCCCTGTCTCAGAAGGGCCGAAAAACGGGCCTCGTCGCCCCCCTTCACCGCATCGTTCGTGCCCACCTGCCAGATGACAAGATCAGGCCGGTCCGCCCTGAGGATGGTCTCCAGGCGCCCGACGGTCTCGAAAATCGTCTCTCCCCCTTTTCCGGCATTCTCGACGGTGACCGCTCCTTTCCACATGCGAGCAAGGTCGGCCTGGAGCTGGACCGGATAGGAAAACGCCGGCGAGGATGCGCCTATTCCCTCCGTGGAGGAGGACCCGATGGCCAGAACACGCACGGGCTCACGCCGGATAAGCCTGGATGTGACGCGCTCCAGCCTCCCCGAAGCCGAGAAGATGGGCTGGTACGCGCGGCATGCGGCATCCTCTGCAAGCGCAGGGCCGCTCAAGGCGGCCAAAACTACCGAAGCTAGTGCGGGAACTGCCCAGACGATACCGAGACGAGTCCAGGTTCTCTGGCGCGCTCCTGTCGGGGAGCGGTCGAGCCTTGCTTTTTCCATTCCAGGTATCGCGCCAGTAGGAGGAGTCCGAGAATACCGAGGATAGTGAATACCATACCAACGATATGCGGACTAGCGGATGACTTCACCGCCGCCAGCGTCATGATCACCTCCCCCAGGGCACTGAGGGCGGAACCGACGGCGAAGACCGGCAAGGCATTGCGCCCAAGTCGCCTCATCTCGCCCCCAAGGGCGGTTCCCTGCAACACCTGCCCCAATCGAAGCTGCGTCACCACATAGGCGAGCGCCAGGAAGTGAAGGAGACGGCTGAGGCCGAGATCGCTCTTGACGAGATCAAAATTAACGAAGGTGCTCCAGAGCAGGTTCGGTGCAAAGCCAAGCGCATCGGTCATGACAACGAACGATGCAGCGAGAAAAACGACGGCTCCCGCGAACACGATCCGTCGGTAGGGCATCCCCGTTCGAACAAAGAACGCGCCCGCGGCAATACCTATCGTGAACAGAAGCTGCCATGCGAACGGATTGAAGAACCACCTCCCAGGCTCGGGCCAACTCGGAAGCGACAGGACATCGATGCGAGCCAGTACGTAGATGCCGATCGACACGGCTGCAGCCAGCGCGACATGGATCCGCATCAGGACCATGGCCACCGGAGCCCACAGCATCAGCATGATGTAGAGAGGCAGGATATTGAAGTATCCGAGTTGGTGCCCGAGCAGGAGAACGCCGGTGATGCCTCGGGCCGTATCATCGAACACGGTGCCCCGGCCATGAGCCTCGATCAGCCTGATATCCTCGCTGGCCACGTAGCCTACGGAGAACAGCGCCACGGCGACACCGGTCAGAACCAAGTGCATTCGATACAGTTGAAGCGAGCGCCGGAAACACCGCCGGACCACTCCGAAAACGTCGCCCTGGGGCAGCTTGGGATAGTACACGAGGGCTACGGACAATCCTGAAATGAAGACGAAAGCCTCGGCCGCATCGGAGAAGCCGTAGTTGCGCGGCGTCAAGTGCTCGAGGAGATTGCCTGGAACGTGATTGATGAAGATCACGACGAGGATGAGACCACGCCAGAAATCGATCGCAGGGTTGCGGCCAACTGGGGCGTGCATTCCCGAACCTCGCAGTTTTTGATGATGAGAGAACGCCAGAGCATGGCAGTGGGATCCAACGACCGTCATCAACTGTCCGAGACGGATTCGACCCCTATGGGGCTATCCCAAATCCGCACCGCACAGACAAGTGTGACAGATCATTCACACCCGGCTTCTCGCCGGGTGTGGCAGGCACTGCAGCTTCTGAGACCCCGCAGGTTTGGGACCGTGCGTTCCCTTGCGCCGTCACAACGGAATGTTGTCGTGCTTCTTCCAGGGCCGCTCGGTTTCCTTGTGCCGGAGCATCGCGAGCGCCCGGGCGATCCGGCGCCGCGTGGAGTGCGGCATGATCACCTCGTCGATGTAGCCGCGCTCGGCCGCCACGAAGGGCGACATGAAGCGGTCCTCGTATTCCTTGGTCCGGGCCGCGATCTTCTCCTCGTCGCCGAGGTCCTGGCGGAAGATGATCTCCACCGCGCCCTTGGCGCCCATCACGGCGATCTGAGCCGTGGGCCAGGCATAGTTCACGTCGCCGCCGATATGCTTGGACGCCATCACGTCGTAGGCGCCGCCGAAGGCCTTGCGGGTGATGACGGTGACGAGCGGCACCGTGGCCTCGGAATAGGCGAAGAGCAGCTTGGCGCCGTGCTTGATGAGGCCGCCATATTCCTGCGCCGTGCCGGGCAGGAAGCCGGGCACGTCCTCGAAGGTGACGATGGGGATATTGAAGGCGTCGCAGAAGCGCACGAACCGGGCGGCCTTGCGGGAGGCGTCCGAGTCGAGCACGCCCGCCAGCACCATCGGCTGGTTGGCCACGAAGCCGACCGTGCGCCCCTCGATGCGGCCGAAGCCGGTGATCATGTTCCGGGCGAAGGCCTCCTGGATCTCGAAGAAGTCGCCCTCGTCCACGACCTTCAGGATCAGCTCCTTCATGTCGTAGGGCTTGTTGGGATTGTCCGGAACCAGGGTGTCCAGGCTCTCGTCGACCCGGTTCGGATCGTCGAAGCTCGGAATCTCGGGCACCCCGTCCATGTTGTTGGCGGGCAGGAAATCGATGAGGCGGCGCACCTGGAGCAGCGCCTCCACGTCGTTGTCGTAGGCGCCGTCCGCCACCGAGGACTTGGTGGTGTGGATCTTGGCCCCGCCCAGCTCCTCGGAGGTCACGGTCTCGTTGGTGACGGTCTTCACCACGTCCGGCCCCGTGACGAACATGTAGGAGCGGTCGCGCACCATGAAGATGAAGTCCGTCATGGCCGGCGAATAGACGTCGCCGCCCGCGCAGGGGCCCATGATGACCGAGATCTGCGGGATGACTCCGGAGGCGATCACGTTGCGCTTGAACACCTCGCCGTAGCCGCCGAGCGCCGCCACACCCTCCTGGATGCGGGCGCCGCCCGCATCGAACAGGCCCACGATGGGGGCGCGCATCTTGAGCGCCATGTCCTGGATCTTGATGATCTTCTGGGCATGGGCCTCGGAGAGCGAGCCGCCGAACACCGTGAAATCCTTGGCGAAGACGAAAACCGTGCGGCCGTTGACGGTGCCCCAGCCGGTGACCACGCCGTCGCCCGGGATCTTCACCTTCTCCATGCCGAAATCGGTGGAGCGGTGCTCCACGAACATGTCGAACTCCTCGAAGGAGCCCTTGTCGAGCAGGAGCTCGATGCGCTCCCGGGCCGTGAGCTTGCCCCGGGCGTGCTGGGCCTCGATGCGCTTGGCCCCGCCGCCGAGCCGGGCCTGAGCGCGCCTGTCTTCAAGTCGTTCGAGAATGTCTTTCATGGGTGATCCCTGAGGCCGGGAGAGAATGGCTTTGCCTCCCGCTTAGCACAGCCTTTCGGGATCAAACATCCCACTATGGTGTGCTCCGGGTCACTTCACACGGACCGATTCCGAAGCTAGACAGTGAACAGGAATAACGTTCCTATTCCTGTTTTTGGGGGCAACAATGAAGAATTTCCAGAAGATCGCGGCTTCTGCCGCAGCCGTTTCCCTGCTGGCCGCAGGCTGCGCCAGCCGCTCGGACGAGGTCGCCGCGTCCTACGTGTCGTCTGCAACCTACAGCAGCTACAATTGCCGTGAGCTGAGCATGGAGGCCCAGCGGGTCTCGAGCGCCGCCGCCGCCGCCGCCGGCGTGCAGGACTCGCAGCGCACCAAGGACACCGTGGCCACCACGGCCGCCATCGTGATCTTCTGGCCCGCGGCCTTCTTCGTCGGCGGCAACAACGCCCAGACGGCGGAGCTCGCCCGTTTGAAGGGTCACATGCAGGCCATCGAGGAAGCCTCGATCCAGAAGAAGTGCGGCATCAGCTTCCACCGCGCCTGATTCCGCCACGTTCCTGCGAAAGCCGCCGGCTTCCGGCGGCTTTTTTCATGGGCGGGCCAGGCGGAACACCTCCGAGGCGGCCCGGAAATCGGCCTCGCGCTTCCGGCGGCGCTCCATGGCCTCGTAGTCCTCGCCCCAGAGGCTTTCCTGGTAGTGCTCGTCCACATGGGCGGCTGCCCAGGCCTGGTCCGCATCGATGATCTTGGACGCATGGGCGAGCGCGATCAGCACCGACCCCGTGAGGGTCGTCATTACGTGAAGGGCCGCAAGGGCGAACGGCGAATCGATCCTCTCGATGGCGCCACGGATGGCCGCCACCGACTCCTGCGGCTGGGCGACGTGCATCACCCCTTCCGCAAGGGAAAATCGCGCCCCATGCACATCCCTGGCCCAGTCCAGCACCGGGTTCCAGGCGTCGTTCTGCGCATCGGCCAGACGCTCCGGCTCGCCGGCCCGGTAATAGGTCAGGTCCGACCCGGCATAGCGGACCAGGTCGTCCACCACCTCGCGCTGACGGGGCGCAACGCCGTCGATGGCCGAGTTGACGATGCGGGTCACCGGCATGGTCGAGGGGTCGATTTCGGTTTCCTGCGCGGCCCATTCGCCGGCCAGGGCTTCGGCAAGGCCGCGCGTCGGGACGGCGAGCTCCTGCCGGTTCGGCGTCTTGGCCGTGCGCCCGTCGAGCACGAGGAAGAACCGCCCTTCCCGCTCTTCGACGCCGGCTTCCTTGTAGAAGCGCTTCGGCAGGGTCGGCTTCATGCCCCCTTGGGCGGCACGCATCGGATTCGGCTCTTCCGCCGAGGGGAACCAGTCTCGGGAATCTGTCATGGGTGTGAGATAGGCATTCAGGCCGCCGGATGCGAGAGAGGGTCCAGAAACCGGCGCAAGGCCCCTTCGAGTTCGGCATAGCTGCCGACGATCCTGCCGGCGCCCGCCTCCTTCAGCGCCGCCACGGGCTGGAATCCCCAGGAGACCCCGATGGGCAGCACGCCCGCGGCCTTGGCCATTTCCATGTCGAAGCTGGAATCGCCGATCATCACCGTATCCTCCGGCGAAGCTCCCACCTCCTCCATCGCCTGCCGGATCATCGCCGGATGGGGCTTCGAGGGGGCATCGTCCGCCGTTTGGATCGTGGCGAAGACGCGCTCCCAGCCGTGGCGATCCAGGAGGTGTCCGACCCCGCGCCGGGACTTGCCGGTGGCAATCCCCAGAAGCACGTCCTCCCGGCCCCGCAGCCAGTCGAGGCACGCTTCCGCACCGGGGAAGAGCGGCTCCGCAAGAGCCGGGTCGAGACGCAGGGACCCGAAGGCGTTCTTATAGGCCTCGGCCAGCCCTTCCACGGGCCCCTTCGGCCCGACGAGAACCGTGAAGGCCTCGACGAGAGACAGGCCGACGATGGACAGCGACATCTCCCGGCTCGGCGGCTCCAGCCCATAGGCCGCGAAGGCCGCGTGCTGCGCGGCGACGATGATGTTCTGACTGTCGACCAGGGTTCCGTCGACATCGAAAATGACGAGCTTCAAGAACTTCCACCCATTAAAGGACCGGACAGGCGTTTCCCGTGCGGGCAGGCACGCGGCGGTCCGGCAGCATCATGGGCGACAGCCATAAAGCCGGACTGCCGGAGGATAAAGCCGTTTCTCCGCGGGCGAGGAAACATTGCCAGGACCGATCGCGCCCTGCCGACCGGCGATCGGCCGTGGCGCCGCCCAAGCCTAGATGACTTGGCGCTCCGCGAGGCGGCGGAACATGCCGTCCGATTTCATCAGCTCGGCATAGGTGCCGCGTTCGACGAAGGGCTTGTCGGGCGTGACTAGCCGGCTCCGGCACAGGCATCGATGCGCAGCCCCTCGGCGATGGCGCGGATGTGCCTGTCGCTCGTCCCGCAGCATCCACCGACGATCCTCAGCCGGTATCGGTTGCGAACGGCAAGGATCTCCCCCGCCAGCACTGCCGGCGCATCCCCGGCGAGGTGATCGAGACTATCCAACCGGTCGGGTGGAAGCGGCGATGCGTTGGCTTTCAGCCCCGCGAGGCGGCTGGGGATCTCGCGCTGCATTCGATCCTCGCCTGCTTCGATGGCGGACAAGAAAGTCGATGGATGAACGCAGCCAGCCAGGTAGTAGAGCGGCTTGGGATCGGCAGTCTCGCCGACGAGCCGGGCTGCCTCGGTGAACGGAACACCGTCGAGCAGGCGTCCGTGATCGTCGATGACGGGTGCGAGGGCATAAGGAAGCCCCGTCTCCGCCATGGCATGAGCCACGCCGGCCATTTCCGCATGACTGGCGAATGTCGGCCCGTAGAGCAAATCGACGCCAAGTCCGGCAAGAACTTGGGCTTGGTGATGATGATAGTCCCGCGCCTCGTCCAAGCCGGGAGCATCCTCGGCACGATAGCCGTCATACCGTGGGCCGATCACTCCTGCGATATGGACGAGGGCTTCGGTTCGGGTGTCTCTCCGCAGGCCCTGAAGGAAGGTGACCGCCTCGGCATTCACCCGATGAAGGTCGTCATCCTTCGAGAAGCCGAGGCGGCGAAGGCAATCCGGATGCGCGCGCCAGGTCGGCGTGCCGATCAGCATCGGCATCTGGAATTCGGATGCGATCGCGAGGTAGCCGCGATAGATCTCCGTGAGGGCCGAGCGCCCCTGATCATCGAACAGGGCGGTGTAAGCGGCGAATTCCGGCAGATCGATGTTGAACTCGTAGATCAGGCGCGTTTCGATGCCACCATCCGTCAGGATCGTCGCTCCCGACCGGAATACGGTTTCAATATTCATCCGACGCTCTCTGATCCACCTGCCGCCGCATCAATGAACCGTGTTGTCGAAGATAGCGCAAGCATCGGATGCTCCCTCCTCCGCTACTATTGCTTCCGCCCGAAGCTGCTCTTGAGGAGGCAGCGCTCCAATGCCGTGAAGACGACAGTCCTCGTTCCGACGCAATCGTGGCGATGGCACTCCTCGCCTACACGAACTCTCTACTGCACTGGACCAATTCTAATCTGGTGTTGCCCTTAGGTGACGTTACGCAACAAACCCCTCTTTTTAAGGGGGATTTCAACTAGCCGGAGAGGATTCTTCTCTTATTGTGCGCCATGCGAAAAGGACCGCTGGCGGGCGGTGGCAGAGACTGGGAGACGTGCCGATGAATCGCGGGCAGATCAGAAGCGCATAGACAGATTATTGGCGGGGCGGCACCGGGTTTCGCCTGTCGCCCTCACTCACGGCACTCTTGGCCTCAGTCTCGTCCCTGGCCTTGCTGCTGCCCATCGCGACGCCCGCCGCTGCCGATGACCGGGCTGGAGGTATAGCCAGTTGGTTCCTGCCAGAGAGCTGGCAGGACAACTCCGTTCCAACGAGTAGCGACGACGTTACCGTCGGCACTGGTACGGCACAGGTACAGAACTCGGGTGCTCAGTCGCATGTCCTAAATGTTGGCACCACCGGCACTGCCGAAGTAGCGATTTCGAATGGTGGGTCCCTCACAAGCAACGCTAGCTGGATTGGCTCCGGAGGCATTGGCACCGTGACCGTCACGGGCGAGGGCTCGACTTGGCAAGGCACGAGTTTCAATACGGTAGGCTACAACGGAACCGGCTCGCTGCTGATTTCAAACGGCGGAGCCGTCATCAGCAATGTCAGCTTTCTCGGAAACGGCGGCAGCGGCACAGCAGCCGTGACGGGCGCGGGATCCAGTTGGGTTCATCACTTGGGGATCGTCGTCGGCTACGACAAAGGGACGGGCCAGTTGACCGTCTCAGATGGCGCGCTCGTTCAGAACACCAACGCCACCATCGGCTGGAGCGCCACAAGCAGCGGGACAGTAATCGTCAGCGGAGCAGACTCGCGGTGGTTGAATAGCGAAAGTGTCACCGTTGCCACATCGGGATCCGGTGCGCTGACGGTTTCTAATGGCGGCAAAGTCTCGGCGTCACAGGTTTCCATCGGCATCAATGCGGGCTCAACAGGCACGCTCACCCTCAACGGCACCGAAGCGGGCGGACGCGGCGTTCTCGAAACGGCCTATGTGGAGAAGGGAGGCGGGTCCGCCACGCTCAATCTCAACGGCGGCATCCTGCGTGCGACGGCTGACGAGGGGGATTACTTGCGCGGCTTCGATGGAGGCGGTGTTACCATTGGCGCTGGCGGCGCATATGTCGATACGGACGGGCGCAGCATCGGCATCTCAGCCGGTCTCGCTGGCACAGGCGATCTCACGAAAACAGGTATCGGCACACTCACCCTGTCCGGCATTAACACCTACACGGGCGCGACCCGGATCGACGGCGGCATTCTCGCGGTCCAGGGCGGTTCCGCCACCCCGGATGTCTCGGCGGTCACCGTCGGAGGGGGTGGCACCTACCGGGTCGAAGACAACGAGGTCATCGGTTCCCTGGCGGGTATCGGCACCGTCTCCATCGGAGGCGGCCAGACGTTGACTGTCGGCGAGAACGACCGGGACTCTACTTTTGCCGGAACGCTTTCCGGCGACGGCTCCCTTGAAGTGGTCGGCGACGGCACGCTCACATTGACCGGGACGAGCAATCTCGGCGGCGACATCGATGTCTGCTGCTCCAGCCTGGACATTCAGGGCAACGTCGCCGTCGGTGGCGATGCCATCGTCACTGGCGGCAGCCTTTCGGTCACGAAGGGAGGCCGTCTCGTCGCCGCCGGCGCCGCCGGTATGATGAGCGGGAGCATGACGGTCTCCGGCGGCAGCCTGCTCGAGGCGGCGGCCTTCGGAACGGTGGTTGGCGGCGACTTCATCGTCACCGGTAGCGGTTCGGTGGCCCGGTCGGGCGTGGCGACCTTCATGGCAGCTTTCGGAAACAGCCACCTCACCGTCTCGAATGGCGGCAGGCTTGAGACCACGGGCGATGCGGAGCTTGGATTCGGTGTCACCGCAGCCGTGGAAGGGGCGACTTCCGCCTGGACGGTTGGCGGGGATCTCTTCGTCGGCGGCGATTCCAGTCCGGGTTCCCTGACGCTCGCTGACGGCGGAGAGGTCAATGCCGGCACGGTCTCGATCAATGAGGACAGCACTCTCCAGGTCGGCACAGGCGGGCGAGCGGGCAAACTCACGACGCCCGCGGTGGCAATGGCAAATACAGCAACGCTTGCCTTCAACCATTCGGACAACACAACCTTCGCAGGCGCAATTTCTGGGGCAGGCAGCCTGTCCAAAAGCGGAGCCGGCACCCTCACCCTGTCCGGAATGAATAGTTATACCGGCGGCACGACCATCAATGCCGGCACGTTAACAGGGTCGACCTCCAGCTTCGGCACGGAGGACATTCTGAACAATGCAACCCTGGTGATTGATCAGGTCTCCGCAGGCACATTGTCGAATGCCGTCAACGGCACTGGCACCTTGATCAAGACAGGCTCGGGCGACCTCAGCCTCACAGGCGCAAACAATCTTTCAGGCACCACCATCGTTGCAGCCGGAACCCTGCGCATCGACGGCTCTCTCGCCAGCACGTCCACGCAGGTGCAGTCTGGCGCTACCCTCACCGGGTCGGGCAATATGGCCGGTGCCGTGAATGTGCAGGACGGCGGCACCCTGGCGGGTGCCAGCGGTCGCACGTTGAGGATGGGCAGCCTCTCCCTGGCCTCGGCTGCCACCCTGAACGTCGGTCTGAATGCGGGTGGCACCGATCCCCTGTTCGCCATCGCAGGCGATCTTGCCCTCGACGGCCGTCTTGCCATCGGGGAGAACTCGGACCTGTCGGGAGGGACGAGCTACAAGCTGTTGAGCTACGGCGGCACATTGACCGGTTCTCCCCTGGCGCTCACCTCCGCACCCATCGGCTACAAGCTCTCCAACTTCGCCCTCGAGAGCGGCTCGGGCGAAGTCCGCCTCACGCTCATCGACGCGGCCGGCCAGCAATACTGGACTCAAGGGTCCGGCCTCTGGAACAGCTTCGGCTGGAGCAATCCGGACGGCAGCCTGCTCACCCGCTGGCAGGGAGATACGGCCGTGTTTCGCGGCACCGGCGGAACCGTGACGGTGGAGGGTCCACAAAGCTTCTCGGCGCTGCGCTTCGAGGCGGACGGCTACCGCATCGTGCCGGGCACCGGCGGGTTGCTGACCATTGCCGGGGCGCGGGGGGACGTGCGGGTCGAAAGCGGCCGCACCGCCACCATCGCCGCGCCGATCGGCGGCGCGGGAGGGCTCGCCAAGGGAGGCGCCGGCACCCTGATCCTGTCCGGCCTCAACACGTATCAGGGCGGCACCCGCCTTGCCGCAGGAACACTCGGCATCGCCTCGGACGCCAGTCTGGGCGCCTCCTCGGGCGGGCTCGCCATCGAGGGCGGAGCGCGCCTGTGGGCTCTGGCGGATTTCGCCTCGGCCCGCACGATCACCCTCGGAACGGGCGGCGGCATTTTCGACACCGACGCCCATGCGGTCACCCTGTCCGGTCCGGTCTCGGGCTCCGGCTCCCTGTCCAAGCTCGGCACCGGGACACTGACCCTGTCGGACAACAACACCTATGCGGGCGGCACCACGATCGGCGAAGGCACTCTCGTCGGCTCGGCCACGAGCTTCGGCTCCGGCGCCATCGCCAACAACGCCACCCTTGTGGTCGACCAAGCTACGGACGCCGATTTCGCGAACGCGATCGCGGGGACGGGCCGCCTTGTCAAAACCGGCTCCGGGCGTCTGAACCTGACCGGCACTAGCCCGTTCTCTGGGCGGACCGAGGTCCAGGCCGGGCGTCTGGCGGTGAACGGTTCCCTGGCCGGGTCGGTCGTGACGGTGACGGGCGGCAGTCTCGGGGGCACCGGCACGGTCGGGGGGCTCGTGGCCCGAAACGGCGCCATGATCGCACCCGGAAACTCGATCGGGACGATCAACGTCTCCGGCAACGTCGCCTTCGCATCGGGCTCGACCTACGAGGTGGAGATCGACGCCGCCGGGCAAAGCGACCGCATCGCCGCTTCCGGCACCGCAACCCTCTCGGGCGGCACGGTTCAGATCCTGCCCGACCGGGGCACGGGCTACGTGGCCAACCGGCCTTACACAATCCTCACCGCCCAAGGCGGCGTGTCGGGTAGGTTCGACGGCACCTCGGGAGGCAAGTTCGCCTTCGTCACGCCGACCCTGGGCTATGACAGCAGGGCCGTGACGCTGACCCTGGTCCGCGGGGCCAATCCTGCGGCATTCCACTCGGAGGCGGCGACGCCGAACCAGTATCGCACTGCCGACGGAATCGAAGCGCTGGGCGAAGGCAACCGGCTGTTCGATACCGTGCTGGTGTCCAGTGTCGCGGGGGCTCGTCAGGCCTTCGATGCCCTGTCGGGCGAGGCACATGCCTCGGCCGCGACCCTGGCCTATGGCGATGCCCGGCTGGTTCAGCAATCGGTCCTGAGCCGCCTGCGCGCGCGCTCGAACCCGGGCCCCGCCCTGCCCGCCTCTGCCCAAGGCGTCTATTCCGCGGCCTACGCCGCCGATGGACCCGGAACGGTGCCGCAGCCGGTCGTCGTCACGCCGTCCTTCGATCCCCGCCGATTTGCCTTCTGGGGCGAGGGCTTCGGCTCGTGGGGCAAGATCGACGGCAACGGCAACGCGGCCGGAATGGACACCTCCACCGGCGGCTTCATCCTCGGCGCCGATGCATCGGCGGGCGACACCTTCCGCATCGGCGTGGCCGGCGGGTTCACCCGCACCTCGTTCGATATCGATGCCCGCCTGTCCTCGGGCGCGAACGAGACGGTATTCGGCGCGCTCTACGGCTCAGGCCAATGGGGGGCGTTCAATCTCAGGCTGGGCGCCGCCTATGCCCACCACGACCTCGACCTGACCCGCACGATCAGCTTCGCCGGCTTCGCCGACCGGACCAGTGCCTCCTACAACGGATCCACGCTGCAGGCCTTCGGTGAGCTCGGCTACCGCTTTGCGTGGGGTGGAGCTGCCGTCGAGCCGTTCGTGGGAACCTCGGTGCTGCGCCTGCACACGGACGCATTCCGGGAGAACGGCGGGGCCGCCGCCCTGACCGGCTACGCCCAGGATCACGATCTCGGTACCACGACGGTCGGCGTGCGGGCGGAGGCGCGGATCGGTGCCGGGATGCCGCTGACCCTGCGCGGCCTCCTGGGCTGGCGTCACGCCTACGGCGACGTGGAGCTGTCGACGCTGCTGGCGTTCGCGGGCGGCGCGTCTCCATTCACGGTGGGCGGGGTGCCGGTGGACCGGGATGCGCTGGTGGCGGAAGCCGGGCTCGACTGGCAGGCTTCGGAGGCGGTCAGCCTGGGCGTGTCCTACCAGGGGCAGATAGGGTCGCGAGCCCAGGACCATGCCGTCAAGGGCAGCTTCACCTGGCGCTTTGGAACCCGCTGAACCTCGCGAGGAGACACCCCCTCGGCGGATGCGAAAAACGGTGACCTTCAGCCGCTCTGCTGCTTCTGTTCGGCGGTCATGACATGACCGCGCCGCTCAGCGGCTTCCAGCGCTTCGGCGAGCTTCTGGCACCCCTGTTCCAAGGCGCGCTCGTCCGAGAGGTTCGCTCCGATCTCGGCAAGAATTCTGGCGGCTTCGTTCAAGCGAGTATCGGACATGAGACAACCTGATTTCGGTTTCGCTGCTTTCGAACGAATGCCGGAGCGTGGCCTTTGTTCCGGAGCGCGAGCCGATGCTGGCTGGCTCAGGCCTTTCCCTCGTCCGTCTTCTTGAGCCCTTTCACGACGGCCCCGGCGAGCGGAACGAGCAGGCTCGGCAGGAGGCTGTCGAAGGGGTGGCGGGCGAAACCCGTGATCGCCTGCCGCACGCCCCTGATCTCCTCGCGGACCTCGATCACTTGCTTCTGCAGGGCCAGCGCGTCGACCTCCAGGGCCTGAAGGGCGGCATTCCTGACCTCCAGGGCCAGCTCCATCTCCCGTCCCGGCTTTGCCCGGGCAGCGACCAGAAGGAGCAGCGCCGCGACCGCCAGGCTCGCCAGCGCGATGATGGCGGCGGCCCATATCGGGCCCCAGACCTGCTCGAGGGCAAAGAACGCGGCCAGATTACCCATGAGAAAGGCGAAGGCGACAAGAAGAGCGGCGATGCCTTTCAGCCCGGAGCGGATCGCCACCTGCCGGAAGCGAATGTCGGCGATGATCGTCTCGGCCCGCCACAGGACGCGAAGGTTGCGGACAACGTCGTCCATCATGATGTCAGCCTCTTCCCAACAACCGCCCGACCGCGACACCCAGAACAAAGGCGGCGAGAACCGCCGCAATCGGGTGCTCGGCTATGGCGTCTTCCGTGTTCTCGGCAAGGCCGGAGAGAGCCTGGCCGAGCTCTCGCAGTTGCTCCTCCAGGCCGTCGGGCCCAGCCGCCCCGATGTTCGTCTCGGCAGAGCGAGGAGCAGCCCCGTCCTGCGCGGACGGGGACCTGCGCGCCAAATCGGCCTGGAGAGCGCCGAGCTCTTCGTGGATGCTGTCCCGCCGTACCACGTTAGAGAGCCTTGCGAACCCGCTGGAAGGCATCCTTGAGCTCGGCCCCCAGAATCGTCAGGGCATCCCCGACGTCCCTGGCGCTGCGATTCAGCTCCGCCCTGCTCTCGAACGAATCCCAGCGCTTTTCGATGGCCGACCATTCCTCCTGCAGCTCCTTCGAGCCCAGGTGGATCTTGAGCCTGATCTCGTCGCGGGTGCGCTTCAGGTCTTCGACGACTTGCGGAAATTCAGGCATGGTCTTTTCCTCATCAGGCAACCGGCGCCATGCGCCTTGCGATGACGAGGAAAGCATTACTCGAACAGCCAAGCTTTGCGGAAGATCAAATTCCTGCCGCCTTCCGCAGTCGAGCGCTTCGGAGCCTATGCGATCTCGGAGGCCTGCGTCGTCATTCGCGCTTCGAGCCCGGCCTTCACGCCCGGCCATTCCTCACGGATGATGCTGTAGACCACCGTATCGCGCACATGTCCGTCCGGCATGATCATATGCCGGCGCAGGATGCCATCCAGCTTGGCGCCCAGACGCTCGATGGCGGCGCGCGACTGGTCGTTCAGCCGATGCGTCCGCAACTCGACCGCATTGCAGCCCAGGGTCTCGAAAGCGTGCCTGAGCATGAGGAATTTCGCATGGGTGTTGACGAAGGTGCGTTGCCAGGAACGGGCGATCCAGGTCGTGCCGATCTCGACCCGGTGGTTCGCGGCATCGATGTTCATGTAGCGGGTGGAGCCGATGACCCGGTCGCCGTCCCGGACCACCGTGGCGAAAGGAAGGGCCGACCCGGCGGCCTGGAGTTCGAGCGCCTTGCGCACATAATCCCCGAAGCCGTCGGGCGTCGGCACCGTCGTGGTCTTCTTCTCCCATAACGCGCCGTCGCTCGCGGCCGCGGCCAGAGCGGGAACGTCGTCCAGGCTGAGGGGCCGCAACACGAGGCGGTCCGTCGAGAGCGTCACGGGCTCGATATGAAGCATTTTTGTAGCGCCTTCCGATCTGCTGCTTTGTCCCCTATCGCGGCGGGCGGCGCAACAGCCGAAGGCATCTTCGATCAGGAGGCGCTTCATGCCTCCTGATCATGGGTCACGTTCTTCGGACCGATCTCTTCTCTGCTCAATTAAACAGATAGACGAAGCCGGGCAGAGTCACCGCCAGGCCGGCCAGAGCCCATGCTCCGGCAGCAGACCGCCAGCCGGCGCCGCCCGTCGTATTGCGCAGGCGCTGGGCAAAGGAGGCGGCTTCCATGGTGCGGCCGCTCAGGCAGGAGCACAGAGCATAGTGCGCCTGTCCGTCCGACAGCTCGAAATAGTTCATGACGTCGCCGAGCTTGTCGCTCGCCAGGCCATCCGCCCGCAGGACGGGATCTTCATAGGCGACGGAGAGCGGGGAATCGTCCTGCCGGATCAAGGCACGCTCTGCCGGTGGCTTGTATTCGATTTCGCCGAGGGAGTTCAGGCGACGCGTCGGATTGCGCTCGAGAAGTTCGATCCAACGCTCAATTCGTTCTTGCCTCGTCAAAGACCGGGGCTGAACGTCGGCTACGCTACGGAGCTGATCTAGATGCTTGTGTTCCATCGATCTCCTCCTTGCCAATGGCCCGGCCGGCCGGATGACCGACCGAGGCATACGACACTACCCCGCTTGAGAGGCAAAAGTGCGACAAAGGGAGATGCGCAAAGGGATGACCGCTTTATTCCTCCGGCGCGTCCACGATGGGGTCGTAGCGGCTCACGTCGAAGCCTAGAAGGTTGAAGCTCTGTTGGATGTGGGGCGGCAGCGGCGCGGTCACGTCGATGGGCTTGCCCGTCCTCGGATGCGCGATCACGATGCGCCGCGCCAGAAGGTGCAGTTTGTTCTGGATGCCGCCCGGCAGCTCCCAGTTCTCGATATCGAAGTACTTCGGATCTCCCACGATGGGATGGCCGATGTGGGCGGTGTGGGCCCGCAGCTGGTGCGTGCGCCCCGTGACGGGCTTCAGCGACATCCACGCGAGCTTCTGCGCCGCCGTATCGATCACGGCATAGTAGGTCAGGGCATGGCTTGCGCCTTCGTCCCCGTGCTGGGCCACGCGCATGCGGGCATCGCCCTCATCGCCTTCCTTCGCCAGGTAGGTCGAGATGCGTCCCTGACGGACACGCGGAACGCCGGCGACCAGTGCCCAGTAGATCTTGCGCGTGGTGCGCGACCGGAACGACTTCGCCATGGTGGATGCGGCGAACCGCGTCTTGGCGATCACGAGGCAGCCGGCCGTGTCCTTGTCGAGGCGGTGCACGAGGCGGGGCTTCTGCCCTTCCGCGTCGCGCATGGATTCGAGCAAGCCGTCCACGTGCCGCGTGGTGCCCGAGCCGCCCTGGACCGCGAGCCCCATGGGCTTGTTGATGATCAGGACGTCCTTGTCCTCATAGAGCGTGATGGACTTCAGGAAATCGCGCTCGTCCTGGTCCCTGGCGGCGCTGCGGGCGACAGGCCTCGGCTGGTCGAGCTTCAGCGGCGGCACACGGACCTTCTGGCCCGCCTGGAGCCGCTCGTTGGGCTGTGCCCTCTTGCCGTCGATGCGCAGCTCGCCCTTGCGGACGATGCGCTGGATGTGGGTGAAGGCCAGCTGGGGGAAGCGGGCGACCAGGAAACGGTCGACGCGCATGTCCGCCTCATCGGGCTCGACCACGAGGGTCTGCACCCCGGTGGCGAGGGTCTCCTGGGCCTCGGCCCTGGCCTGCGCCTTGGTGGGCTTGGGGGCCGCTTCCACTGCCGCGGGCTTTGCCCGCAGGGACGGCGCCGGGCGGGCCTTCGCTGCCGCAGGCTTGGCGGCGCGCGGCTTTGCCGGTCCGCTCTTGCGCGCAGGCCTGTCCTCACGGGAGCGGAAGCCCTGCCGGGATCCTGCCCGTCCACCGCGAGCGCCGTCTTTCTGTCCTGAACCGCTTTTTCTCATGAGATGTGGGTTACCAGAGCGCCGCGCGGGCGGCAATCGAGCACTACGACGTCATTGCGCGCACAAGGGCGAGCCCGGCGACCAATCCGCCGATGGAGAGCAGGACGGAAGCCGCCACATAGCCGAGGGCCGTGCCCGGCGCTCCCCGCTCCCACAGGAGCACGGCATCGAGGGAGAAGGCGGAAAAAGTCGTGAAGCCGCCGAGGATGCCGGTCGTCAGGAACAGGCGAAGCGGCTGGCTCCATCCCTCCCCGGCCTTGAAGACGAACCACGCGGCGACAGCCCCCATGACGAACGAGCCGACGATATTGACCGTCAGCGTCCCCCACGGAAAAGCAGCGCCGAAGGCGCGGGCGCTCGCGAGATTGACCGCATGGCGAAGGGAACCGCCGATTCCGGCGCCGAGAAAGACGAGGAGAAAGGAGGTCATGCTTGGGATCGGTCCAGGCCCGACATTCCGCCTACTCCCCCTCGCCCCGCCGCTCCCGGCGCAGCCTCTCCCACCAGTCGATCCTCTTGCGGATCTCCCGCTCGAAGCCCCGGTCGACAGGCTCGTAGAGATGCTGGCGATCGAGCTTCTCGGGCCAGTAATCCTGCCCGGAGAAGGCGTCCGGCTCGTCGTGGTCGTAGCGATAGGTGGCGCCGTAGCCGATATTCTTCATCAGCTTGGTGGGCGCGTTGAGGATGGTCTTGGGCGGCATGAGGGAGCCGTGCTCCTTCGCCACCCGCATCGCGGCCTTGTAGGCGGTATAGACGGCGTTCGATTTCGGCGCCGTGGCGAGATAGACGGCAGCCTGCGCCAGGGCGAGTTCGCCTTCGGGCGAGCCCAGGAAATCGAAGGCGTCCTTGGCGGCATTGGCGACGACGAGCGCCTGCGGATCGGCCAGCCCTATATCCTCGATGGCGGCCCGGACGAGACGGCGGGCGATGAACAGCCGGTCCTCGCCGGCGTCGAGCATCCGGGCGAGGTAATAGAGGGCGGCATCCGGGTCCGAGCCGCGGATGGTCTTGTGCAGGGCGGAAATGAGGTTGTAGTGCCCCTCCTGCCCCTTGTCGTAGATGGGGGCCCGGCGCTGAATGATCTCCTGCAACTGCTCGACATCGAAGGTCTCGCCCGGCTTGGCCGAGCGCCAGACCTCTTCCGCCAGCGTCAGCACGGCCCGTCCGTCGCCGTCGGCCATGCGCACGAGGGAATCCCTCGCCCCCTCGTCGAGCGGTAGGGACTTCCCCGTGATTTCCTCGGCCCTTAGCAGGATTTTTTGAACCGCCGCCTCATCGAGCGACTTGAAGATGAGGACGCGCGCCCGGGAAAGAAGGGCCGCGTTCAGCTCGAAGGACGGGTTCTCGGTCGTCGCGCCGACGAGGGTGATCGTGCCATCCTCCATCACCGGGAGGAAGGCATCGAGCTGGGCGCGGTTGAACCGGTGGATCTCGTCGACGAAGAGCAGGGTGCCCCGCCCCATGGACCGGCGGTGCCGGGCCGCCTCGAAAACCTTCTTGAGGTCCGCGACACCGGAGAAGATCGCGGAGATCTGCTCGAAGTGAAGCTCGGTCTCATGCGCCAGGAGCCGCGCCACGGTGGTCTTGCCCGTGCCGGGCGGCCCCCAGAAGACAAGGGACCCGAGGGAGCCGGAAGCGATGAGCCGGGACAGGATGCCGTCCGGCCCGACAAGGTGATCCTGCCCCACGACCTCGGAGAGCCTGGTCGGCCGCATGCGGTCGGCCAGGGGCCGGGGCGCACTCTGGTCGAGGCCGGCGGATGAAAAGAGATCGCTCATGATTCCTGCACACTCGCACTTATGCGGAATCAATAGCCCAACAACGCGCCGCCGTCCCGCGCCTCAGCGGCCGAGCACGGTGGTGAAGACCCGTCCGCCCCGGCTGATGGTGATCTCCCAATAGCCTCCGGCCCGGTCGGCCATTCGCTGGGCATCCCGGGTCGAGGCCAGACGCTCGCCGTTGATGGCGACGATCTGGTCGCCCTTCTGGAAGCCGAGGCTTGCGGCCACGCTCCGCTCGTCCAGCTCTGCGATGAGAACGCCGTCGTCGGTGATGTCGACCTGCATTTCCTCGGCCACGGCCGGCGACATGTTCACCAGCGTGGCGCCGGCAAGAGGCGACCGGGAGCGGATGCGCACCGGATCCCGGGGCGGGACTTCCGGAGGGGGCATGAGCCTCACCTGGATGACGATCTGCTTGCCGCCGCGCAGGATGGTGAGCGGCGTCTGTCCCTGGGTGCCTTTGAGGGTGAAGCGATATCCGAAGGCATCCGGATTATCGACCGCCTGTCCATCTACCGCCAGGATCGCATCCCCGCGCTTCAGGCCGGCCTCGAAGGCGGGCCCCTTGTCGTAGATCGAGGTGACGAGAACGCCGGTCGGGCGTTCCAGGCCGAGGCTAACGGCGATCTCGCCGTCCACGGGTTGCAGGCGGGCGCCGAGCCAGGGCCGGACCACATGGCGGGACCCTCCCCTGGCCGAATTGAGGACGACGCGCACCATGCTGGAGGGAATGGCGAAGCCGATGCCGATATTGCCGCCCGAGCGGGAGAAGATTGCCGTGTTGATGCCCACGAGGCGGCCGTTCATGTCGATGAGCGCACCGCCCGAATTGCCCGGGTTGATGGCGGCGTCGGTCTGGATGAAGAACTGGTAGTCCGAGATCCCGACCTGCGTCCTCGCCAGCGCGGAGACGATGCCCTGGGTAACGGTCTGGCCGACGCCGAACGGGTTGCCGATGGCGAGCACGATATCGCCGACCTGCAGGGCTTCCGAGTCCCCGAATTCGACGAACTGGAGATTGGACGCATTCTTGAGCCGGAGCACGGCGAGGTCGGTGCGGGGATCGCGGAGGACGATATCGGCCTCGAACTCCCGGCGGTCGGCCAGGGCGACCTTCACCTCGTTCATGTTCTCGATCACGTGGTTGTTCGTGATCACCAGCCCCGACGGATCCACGATCACGCCCGAGCCGAGGGAGCTCTGGGACCGTCCGGGGGGCATGCCGGGCCCGCCGCCGTCGCCGAAGAACCGGCGGAAGAACTCCTCCATGGCGGCATTCTGCCGGCGCTCGGAGCGGGTGGCATAGACGTTCACCACCGCTCCGGTCGTCTTGCGGACGATGGGAGCAAAGGAGAGCTGGATCTGGGCACTGCTCTCGGGAGCGACGCGGGTCTGCGCCTGGACTCCCGTCCATCCGAGGATCAATGAACCAACAAGGACCAGCAGGCGGTATGAAGCAAGGCGCATGAGGAGCGAATCCGTGAGTGACACCGGGCGAACTCGATAAGACGTGGTGACGAAAAAGCCAAATTCCAGCCGCGCCACCGAGGTCCATTCCGGGCAAAGAAAAAGGGCGGCCCGAAGACCGCCCTTTGAAACTTCATCGCCTCAAGGCTTACGCAGCCTCGACGACCTCTTCCTTCTGGGTCGGACCCGAATCCTGGCCGCGCGCATCCACGTCGCGGTCCACGAACTCGATCACGGCCATCGGGGCATTGTCGCCGTAGCGGAAGCCGGCCTTCAGAACGCGGGTGTAGCCACCCTGGCGCTCCTGGTAGCGCGGGCCGAGAACGGCGAAGAGCTTCTTCACCATGTCCTCGTCGCGGAGCTGCGACATGGCCAGGCGGCGGGCGTGCAGGTCGCCGCGCTTGCCGAGGGTAATGAGCTTCTCGACGACCGGACGGAGGTCCTTTGCCTTCGGCAGGGTCGTGACGATCTGCTCGTGCTTGATCAGCGCAGCCGCCATGTTGGCGAACATTGCTTTGCGGTGCTCGGTCGTGCGGTTGAAGCGACGACCACGGAATCCGTGACGCATGGCTTTCTCCTTGATCTTCCGGCCGCCGTGCCAAGGGACGACCGTCTCTCTTTTGATCCCGCCCTCGGGCGGGGACGAAAACGGGGACGCCGTTCAGCCGGCATCCCCGACAGGCTTAGTAGTGCTCTTCGAAGCGCTTGGCGAGATCTTCGATGTTCTCAGGCGGCCAGCCGGGCACGTCCATGCCGAGGTGGAGGCCCATGGAAGCGAGAACTTCCTTGATCTCGTTGAGCGACTTGCGGCCGAAGTTCGGGGTGCGGAGCATTTCCGCCTCGGACTTCTGGATGAGGTCGCCGATATAGACGATGTTGTCGTTCTTCAGGCAGTTCGCCGAACGGACCGACAGCTCGAGCTCGTCGACCTTCTTGAGCAGGGCCGGGTTGAAAGGCAGCTGCGGCGCGGCGGCGGCAGTCTCTTCCTTGCGGGGCTCTTCGAAGTTGACGAAGACCTGGAGCTGGTCCTGGAGGATGCGAGCCGCATAGGCGACGGCATCTTCCGGGGTGACGGCGCCGTTGGTCTCGACCGTCATGATGAGCTTGTCGTAGTCGAGAATCTGGCCCTCGCGGGTGTTCTCGATCCGGTACGACACCTTCTTGACCGGGCTGTAGAGCGAGTCGACCGGGATGAGGCCGATCGGGGCATCCTCAGCGCGGTTGCGCTCGGCCGGGACATAGCCCTTGCCGGTATCGACCGTGAACTCCATGCGGATCTCGGCGCCCTCGTCGAGGGTGCAGAGAACGAGCTCGGGATTCAGGATCTGCACGTCGCCGACGGTGTTGATGTCACCTGCCGTAACGGCGCCGGGGCCGGTCTTCCGGAGCGCCATGCGCTTCGGACCCTCGCCCTGCATCTTGATGGCGATCGTCTTCACGTTGAGGACGATATCGGTCACGTCCTCGCGGACGCCCGGGATGGACGAGAACTCATGCAACACGCCGTCGATATGGATCGACGTCACCGCAGCGCCCTGGAGGGACGACAGCAGAACGCGGCGCAGGGAGTTGCCCAGCGTCGTGCCAAAGCCACGCTCGAGCGGCTCGGCCACAACGGTCGCGATGCGCTTCGGATCGTCGCCGGGGGAGACTTCGAGCTTATTGGGCTTAATCAGCTCTTGCCAGTTCTTCTGGATCACAACCACACCTCTTGCGGTACGGAATGAGGGCAGGCTTGCCACCCACCCTCAAAACCGGAACGCGCCCAGGACGAACCCGGGCGCTGGATGATCTTAGACGCGGCGACGCTTGCGCGGGCGGCAGCCGTTGTGCGGGATCGGCGTCACGTCACGGATCGAGGTGACGGTGAAGCCGGCCGACTGCAGGGCGCGCAGTGCGGATTCGCGACCGGAGCCGGGGCCCGAAACCTCGACCTCGAGGGTGCGCATGCCGTGCTCGGAAGCCTTGCGGGCGGCGTCTTCAGCCGCAACCTGCGCGGCGTAAGGGGTCGACTTGCGCGAGCCCTTGAAGCCCATGGCGCCAGCCGAGGACCAGGAGATCGTGTTGCCCTGGGCGTCGGTGATGGTGATCATGGTGTTGTTGAACGAGGCGTTCACGTGCGCCACGCCGGAGACGATGTTCTTGCGTTCGCGGCGGCGGACGCGGGTCGCTTCTTTAGCCATTCTTCTTCCAATCCTTCAAACGCGCCCGTCATGCCAGGCGCTCGGGACAAAGGCCGCCCTGGAAGGACGGCCGTCTGTTGATGATTACTTCTTCTTGCCGGCGATCGGCTTCGACTTGCCCTTGCGGGTGCGGGCGTTCGTGTGCGTACGCTGGCCGCGGACCGGCAGGCTGCGGCGGTGGCGCAGGCCACGATAGACGCCGAGGTCCATGAGACGCTTGATGTTCATGGAAACTTCGCGGCGCAGGTCGCCTTCCACGATGTAGTCGCGGTCGATCGTCTCACGGATCTGGAGCACTTCGGCGTCGGTCAGCTGGTTCACGCGGCGCTCGGCCGGGATGTTGACCTTCTCGACGATCTCCTGGGCCTTCTTGGCCCCGATGCCGTGGATGTACTGAAGCGCGATCACAACGCGCTTGTTGGTCGGGATGTTGACGCCTGCAATACGGGCCATCGTCCGTCTCCATGTAGCGAAGCCTTAAGCTTCTGGTGGTGTTATCGCGCGTCCGGTGGAGGCCGGCCCCTGCGCGGGCTTAGAGAACACAACAATCCGGAGCGGCTTCTCACGAAACCCTCCGGATAAGCAGGTTCTTTTGCAAGAGGCTTGCCCCTAGCGCACCTGAGGCTGGAGGTCAAGCGCTTTTCGCAGGCCAGGGCACGAGGCCCCCGCCCTGTCAGCGGCCGAGGATGGCGCGGATCTCTTCCGTCACCTCGTCGATGGGCCGCATGCCGTCGACCGTCTTCAGCGCGCCTTTCCCGGCATAATAGGCCGAGAGCGGAGCCGTCTGATTGCGGTAGGCCTCCAGACGGGTCTTGAACACGTCCGGGTTGTCGTCCTTGCGGACCGGCTCGCCCCGCGCCTCGGTTTCCTTGGCGCGCTTGACGATGCGGTCGACCAGTTCCGCCTCGTTCACCTTGAACTCGATCACATGGTCGAGCTTGAGGCCCTTCTCGGCCAGCATGGCGTCGAACGCCTCCGCCTGAGCGACCGTCCGCGGGAAACCGTCGAGGATGAAGCCGTTCCTGGCATCCGCCTCTTCGATCCGGTCCGCGATGATGCCGACGACGATGTCGTCCGACACGAGCGCCCCGGAATCCATGACCGCCTTAGCCTTCACGCCGACCGGCGTACCGGCGGCTACGGCTGCCCGGAGCATATCGCCGGTGGAAAGCTGGGGGATTCCCAGACGCTCCACCAGACGTACGGCCTGGGTGCCTTTTCCGGCCCCTGGCGGCCCCAGCAGGATGATTCTCATCGACGCCCCCCTGACTCCGTCGAGTCTCCCCGCCCCTCGGCGGGGATCAAGATCTTACCGTCGCCGCCCGCCCTTGAGCTTGGCCTTCTTCACGAGCCCTTCGTACTGGTGAGCCAGCAGATGGCCGTGGACCTGCGCGACCGTGTCCATGGTGACGGACACGACGATCAGGAGCGAGGTTCCGCCGAAGTAGAACGGAAGCGCCGCGTACGACACCAGGAACTCTGGAATCAGGCAGATGACGACCAGATAAGCTGCACCGACAACCGTGATGCGAGTCAACACCTGATCGATGAATTCCGCGGTCCGCTCGCCGGGACGAATGCCCGGAATGAACCCGCCCTGCTTCTTGAGGTTGTCGGCCGTCTCCTGCGGGTTGAACACGATGGCCGTGTAGAAGAAGGCGAAGAACACGATCAGCGCGGCATACAGGAACATGTAGGCCGGGCGCCCATGCGCCAGGTAGGTGGTCAGCATCGAGACGATGCCGGTCCCGTCCTGGGTGCTCTGGAAGCTGGCGATGGTGGCCGGCAGGAGCAGGAGCGACGACGCGAAGATCGGCGGGATCACGCCCGAGGTGTTGAGCTTGAGCGGCAGGAACGACGTCTGGCCTTCATACATCCGGTTGCCGACCTGGCGCTTCGGATAGTTGATCAGCAGACGCCGCTGAGCGCGCTCCATGAAGACCACGAAATAGATGATAGCGATCGCCATCACGATCACGCCGATGATGAGGCCCGTGGAGATCGCGCCCTGACGGCCGAGCTCGAGCGTACCGGCGATGGCCGACGGCAGGTTGGCCACGATTCCGGCGAAGATGATCAGCGAGGTGCCGTTGCCGATGCCGCGCGAGGTGATCTGCTCGCCGAGCCACATCAGGAACAGGGTGCCGCCGGTCAGCGTGATGACCGCCGTGACCACGAAGAAGAGGCCGGGATCCTGCACGATGCTGCCCGAGCTTTGCAGGCCCACGGCGATGCCCCAGGACTGGAACACCGCGAGCAGAACGGTCAGGTAGCGGGTGTACTGATTGAGGATCTTGCGCCCCGCCTCGCCTTCCTTCTTCAGCGCCTCCAACGACGGAAGAACCGACGTGAGCAGCTGGATGATGATCGAGGCCGAGATGTACGGCATGATGTTGAGGGCGAAGATCGCCATGCGCTCGACGGCACCGCCGGAGAACATGTTGAAGAGACCCAGCACACCGCCGCTGGCGCTCTGGAAGCTCTGGCGAAGAGCTTCGGGATCGATGCCGGGCAGCGGGATGTAGGTGCCGAGACGGTAGACGATGAGCGCGCCGAGGGTAAACCAAATGCGCTTCTTCAACTCCTCGGCTTTGGCGATCGAACCAAAATTGATGTTTGCCGCAAGTTGTTCGGCTGCTGAAGCCATGTTCCGTCCCCGAAATACTAGGATACGTGATGTCGATCACGCAAACGGCGGCCTCGCGATCAGACGCGGGCCGCCGCTTGGTCATTCAATGTGGGCGCTGGCTCACGCCTGTGCAACGGCGCCCAGAAGGGTCACCGAACCACCCGCCTTCTCGATGGCCTCGACGGCCGACTTGGACGCGCCCGCGACCTGGAACGAGAGCTTGGTCTTCAGCTCGCCCACGCCGAGGATCTTCACGCCATCGCGCGGCTTGGAGACGATGCCGGCGGCGAACAGGGCCTCGTTGGTGACCGGCGTGCCCGCATCGAGCTTGCCGGCCTCGACGGCCTGCTGGATACGGCCGAGGTTAACCTCGTTCAGCTCGATCGCGTTCGGCTTGTTGAAGCCGCGCTTCGGCAGACGGCGATGCAGAGGCATCTGACCGCCTTCGAAGCCCTTGATCGAGACGCCGGTACGCGCCTTCTGACCCTTGACGCCGCGTCCGCCGGTCTTGCCCTTGCCGGAGCCGATACCACGGCCGACACGCATCCGGTTCTTCGTAGCGCCTTCGTTGTCACGAATTTCATTGAGTTTCATGACGCTCTCCTCACTGCCCGTCGACAACGCGCACGAGGTGCTTGACCTTTTCGATCATGCCGCGAACCGCAGGCGTGTCTTCCAAGGTCGAAGTACGGTGAAGCTTGTTGAGCTTGAGACCGACCAGCGTCTGGCGCTGCTTGGCTTCACGGCGGATCGGCGAACCGATCTGCTCAACGGTGATGGTCTTTGCCGCATCGGCGGCAGGCTGCTTCGCCATGGATCCAGCCTCCCTTACGCTTCAGCGCCAACGGCTTCTTCGGAGCCGGCATCGCGACGGCGAGCCTGCAGCGTCGAAACCTTGAGACCACGACGAGCGGCGACCGAACGCGGGCTGTCCTCGTTCTTGAGCGCATCGAAGGTGGCGCGCACGAGGTTGTACGGGTTCGACGAGCCGAGCGACTTCGCGACCACGTCCTGCATGCCGAGCGTCTCGAACACTGCGCGCATCGGACCGCCGGCGATGATACCGGTACCCTGAGGAGCAGCGCGGAGCACGACCTTGCCGGCGCCGTGGCGGCCGTTCACGTCGTGATGCAGCGTGCGGCCCTCGCGGAGCGCGACGCGGATCATGGAACGCTTCGCAGCGTCGGTTGCCTTGCGGATCGCCTCCGGCACCTCACGGGCCTTGCCGTGGCCGAAGCCGACGCGGCCCTTCTGGTCGCCGACGACCACCAGGGCGGCGAAGCCGAAGCGGCGTCCGCCCTTCACGACCTTCGCGACGCGGTTGATGTGCACCAACCGATCGACGAATTCGCTGTCGCGCTCTTCGCGATCAGCACGTTCTCTTGGTTCTCTAGCCATGAGACCTCTCACTTGCGCGGGCGGCGGGCCCGCTCGCTAAGGGTTTTGATCAAAACCCGCCGTTAGAAATCGAGACCACCCTCGCGAGCCGCGTCGGCCAGAGCCTTCACGCGACCGTGGAAGAGATAGCCGGACCGGTCGAAGATGACCTGCTTCACGCCGGCAGCAGCCGCGCGCTCGGCCACGAGCCGCCCAACTTCCTTCGCCGCATCGACGGTGGCGCCGGTCTTGAGCTTGCCGCGCAGGTCCTTCTCGAGGGTCGACGCCGAAGCGACGGTGTGACCGCGCTCGTCGTCGATGATTTGGGCATAGATCTGCTTGGACGAACGGAAGACCGACAAACGCGGACGACCATTCGCTGCCTTCTTGATCGCACGGCGCACACGAGCCTTGCGGCGATCTTCGGCGCCTTTCTTCTCAGCCATGATACGTCGTCCTTACTTCTTCTTGCCTTCCTTGCGGAAGATGAATTCGTCGGCATACTTGACGCCCTTGCCCTTGTAGGGCTCCGGACCGCGGTATTCGCGGATCTCGGCGGCAGTCTGGCCGACCTTCTGCTTGTCGATGCCCGCGACGACGACTTCCGTCGGCTTCGGCGTCGTGATCGTCACGCCGGCCGGGATTTCGTAGTCGATGTCGTGGCTGTAGCCCAGCGAGAGCTTCAGCACCTTGCCGGCAACGGCAGCGCGGTAACCGACGCCGTTGATCTCAAGACGCTTCTCGAAGCCCTTGGACACGCCCTCGACCAGGTTCGCCACCTGAGCGCGGGCCATGCCCCACTTCGCACGGGCCGTCTTGGACTCGTCGCGCGGGTTCACCGACACGGCGCCGTCCTCGAGAACGACCGACACTTCTTCGGGAACGAGGAACGAGAGTTCGCCCTTCGTGCCCTTCACCTTCACCATCTGACCGTCGACGGTCGCCGTCACACCGGACGGAACCGAAACGGGCTTCTTGCCTACTCGGGACATTCTGGAATCTCCGTGGTTCTGTGCTGTGCCTGAGGTCTTAGAAGACCTTGCAGAGCACTTCGCCGCCCACGTTCTTCTCCCGGGCCTCATGATCGGCCATCACGCCCTGCGGCGTCGAGAGGATCGTGATTCCGAGGCCGTCGGCGACGCGCGGCATGGTATCGACGGATGCGTACACGCGGCGGCCCGGCTTGGAGACGCGCTCGATGGAGCGGATCACCGGCTGGCCGTCATAGTACTTGAGCTCGATCGAAAACTCCGTCCGGCCATTGCCGAACTCGGTCTGCGAATAGTCGCGGATGTAGCCCTCGTTCTTCAGAACTTCGAGGACGCGGGCGCGAAGCTTCGAGCCGGGGGTCATAACCGAACCGCGACGGCGCATCTGCGCGTTGCGGATACGGGTGAGCATATCGCCCAACGGATCGTTCACCATCAGATGCCCTCCCTTACCAGCTGGACTTCACGAGGCCCGGAATCAGGCCCTTGGAACCGAGTTCGCGAAGAGCGATACGGGACATGCCGAGCTTGCGGTAGTACGCACGCGGACGGCCGGTCACTTCGCAGCGATTCCGGATACGGGTGGGGCTCGAGTTGCGGGGCAGCTCGGCCAGCTTGAGGCGCGCCTCGAAGCGCTCCTCCATGGACTTCGTCTCGTCGTTGGCGGTCGCCAGCAGACGCTCGCGGCGTCCGGCGTACTGCTTCACGAGCTTGCGACGAAGCTTGTTCTTCTCAATAGAGCTTTTCTTAGCCATTCGATCTATCTCCAGTGTCCGCGTCTGAGGACAGCTATCCTCACTGCCGGAACGGGAAGTTGAAGTGACGGAGCAGCGCACGGGCTTCGTCGTCGGTCTTCGCCGTGGTGGCGATGATGACGTCCATACCCCAAACCTGCTCAGCCTTGTCGTAGTTGATCTCAGGGAACACCAGGTGCTCCTTGATACCGAGCGCATAGTTGCCGCGGCCGTCGAACGACTTGGGGTTCAGGCCCCGGAAGTCGCGGACGCGGGGAAGCGCGATCGTCACGAGGCGATCCATGAACTCGTACATGCGAGCCTTGCGCAGCGTGACCTTGGCGCCGATCGGCATGCCCTCGCGGACCTTGAACTGCGAGATCGCCTTGCGGGCCTTCGTGATCACCGGCTTCTGGCCGGCGATGAGAGCGAGATCGCCAGCGGCGACCGAGGCCTTCTTCGAGTCGGCCGTCGACTCGCCGACGCCCATGTTGAGGACGATCTTGGTGATCGTCGGCACTTCCATGGGGTTCTTGTAGCCGAATTCTTCGATCAGCTTCGGACGCACCACTTCCTCGTAGTGCTTCTTCAGCCGCGGCGTGTAGCCGTCCACCTGAGCCTTAGCCATCGATCAGGTCTCCCGAACGCTTGGCGAAACGAACCTTGCGGCCGTCTTCCAGAACCTTGAAACCAACCCGGGTCGGCTTGCCGTCCTTCGGGTCCGCATAAGCCAGGTTCGACAGGTGGATCGGCGCCTCTTTCGAGATGATGCCGCCCTCTTGTGCTGCCGTCTGGCGCTGGTGGCGCTTCACCAGGTTGACGCCGCGGACGACCGCGCGCTCTTCCTTCGGAATCACCTGCACGACTTCACCGGTCTTGCCCTTGTCGCGACCGGTCAGGACGACGACCTTGTCGCCCTTCTTGATCTTCGCGGCCATTAGAGCACCTCCGGCGCAAGCGAAATGATCTTCATGTGGTTCTTGGCACGCAGTTCGCGGGGAACGGGGCCGAAGATACGGGTACCGACCGGCTCTTTCTGATTGTTGATCAGAACGGCCGCGTTCCGGTCGAACCGGATGACGGAGCCGTCAGCGCGACGGATGTCCTTGGCGGTGCGCACGACGACCGCCTTCATGACGTCGCCCTTCTTCACGCGGCCGCGCGGAATAGCCTCTTTTACGGAGACGACGATAATATCGCCGACAGAAGCGTACTTACGCTTCGAACCGCCGAGAACCTTGATGCACATCACGCGACGGGCGCCGGAATTGTCGGCGACGTCAAGATTCGTCTGCATCTGGATCATGGCTTTGATCCTTTCCTTTGTTTCAGACAGGTTTCCGGGCCAAGGCACGATTGCCTTCCCGGACTACGCCTGACGGGGATCTGACGTCCCCTGCCCTTCATGTCGAGAAAGGCGGCCGTATACACGAGCCGCCCCCGTTAGACAACCCCAAAACGTAGGCTGATTAAGCCTTCGCTTCGTTGACGAGCACCCAGGTCTTGAGTTTGGACAGCGGACGGGACTCCTCGATGAAGACCGTATCGCCAACCTTGGCAGTGTTGTTCTCGTCGTGGGCGTGGTAGTTCTTCGTCTTACGCACGGTCTTTTTCATGACCGGATGCGTGAAACGGCGTTCCACCTTCACGACGACCGTCTTGTCCTGCTTATCGCTGACAACGACGCCTTGCAAAACGCGCTTTGGCATCTTGAATCCCTCTTAAGCCTTCGCCGAGGCCGTTTTCTGGCGCTGCAGCGTCTTGACGCGGGCGATGTCCCTGCGGACCTGGCGGACGCGTCCGGTGTTTTCGAGCTGCCCCGTCGCCCGCTGGAAGCGCAGGTTGAACTGCTCCTTCTTCAGGTTCAGGAGCTCGTCCGAGAGCTGGTCCGTCGTCATCGCGTTGAGGTCAGAGGTTCTCTGCTTCGACTTCATGATTCCCTCCTTACTCAGCAATGCGCTGGATGAAGCGCACCTTGATCGGGAGCTTGGCGGCGCCGAGACGGAGCGCCTCGCGGGCGACATCCTCCGGCACGCCGTCGATCTCGAACATGATACGGCCGGGCTTGACCTTGGCGGCCCAGTATTCCGGAGCGCCCTTGCCCTTACCCATACGCACTTCGGTTGGCTTCGTCGACACGGGCACGTCCGGGAAGATCCGGATCCACACGCGACCGGCGCGCTTCATGGCGCGGGTGATCGCGCGGCGGGCCGCCTCGATCTGACGAGCGTTCACACGCTCGGGTTCCATCGCCTTCAGGCCGAACTGGCCGAAGTTGAGGTCCGTACCGCCCTTCGCAGTGCCGGAAATGCGGCCCTTGAACTGCTTACGGAACTTGGTTTTCTTCGGTTGCAACATGGCAAACCTCTCCTGCCCTCTCGGTTACGCCGCCTGCTCGCGGCGACCACCGGAACGGCCACCTTCGTCGTTCATCCGCTTGTCCTGGGCCATCGGGTCGTGCTCAAGGATTTCACCCTTGAAGATCCAGACCTTGATGCCGCAGGTGCCGTAGGTCGTGAAGGCCGTCGACGTGCCGTAATCCACATCCGCACGGAGCGTATGCAGCGGAACGCGACCCTCGCGATACCATTCCAGACGGGCGATTTCCGCGCCGCCGAGACGGCCCGAGCAGTTGATCCGGATGCCCTCGGCGCCCAGACGCATCGCCGACTGAACGGCGCGCTTCATGGCGCGGCGGAACGCAACGCGGCGCTCCAGCTGCTGGGCGATCGAATCCGCCACCAGGGTAGCGTCGACTTCCGGCTTGCGGACCTCGACGATGTTGATCGACACATCCGCATCCGTCATCTTGCTGACGGTCTTGCGGAGCTTCTCGATGTCGGCGCCCTTCTTGCCGATCACCACGCCCGGACGGCCCGAGTGAATGGTGACGCGGCACTTCTTGTGCGGACGCTCGATCACGATCTTCGAAACGGCGGCCTGCTTGAGCTGCTTCATGAGAGCTTCGCGGATCGCCATGTCCTCATGCATCAGCTTGGCGTACTCGCCCTTGCCGGCGAACCAGCGCGAGTCCCAGGTCCGGTTGATGCCGAGCCGAAGACCAATCGGGTTAACTTTCTGACCCATCTGGTTCTCCTTTACGCCTGTTCGGCGACTTCCCGAACCACGATCGTGAGGTTCGAGAACGGCTTCATGATACGAGCGCCCCGGCCACGGGCCCGGGCATGGAAGCGCTTCATGACGAGCGCCTTGCCGACGAAAGCCTGGCTGACGACGAGATCGTCCACATCGAGGTTGTGGTTGTTCTCGGCGTTGGCGATGGCGCTCTCGAGGCACTTCTTGACGTCACGAGCAATCCGCTTGCGGGAGAACTCGAGATCGGCAAGCGCCGTGGAAACCTTCTTGCCGCGGATGAGGGCCGCAACAAGATTGAGCTTCTGAGGGCTGACGCGCAGCATGCGAGCGACGGCTTGAGCCTCTTGATCGCTCAGTGCGCGAGGAGTCGCGGCCTTACCCATCTTACTTCCTCTTCGCCTTCTTGTCCGCTGCGTGACCGTGGAAGGTGCGGGTCGGCGAGAACTCGCCGAACTTGTGCCCAACCATCTCCTCGCTCACGTAGACGGGGATGTGCTTCTGACCGTTGTAGACCCCGAAAGTGAGGCCCACGAACTGCGGGAGGATCGTGGAGCGGCGGCTCCAGATCTTGATGACCTCGGAGCGGCCCGCACCACGGGCAGCCTCGGCCTTCTTGAGGAGGTAGCCGTCGACGAACGGACCCTTCCAAAGCGAACGTGCCATGACGTGCCTCTATCCTTACTTCTTCCGTGCGTGGCGGCTCGACACGATGAACTTGTCGGTCCGCTTGTTCGAACGGGTTTTCTTGCCCTTGGTCGGAATACCCCACGGGGTCACCGGATGGCGACCGCCCGAGGTACGGCCCTCACCACCACCGTGCGGGTGGTCGATCGGGTTCATGGCAACGCCGCGGTTGTGCGGACGCTTGCCGAGCCACCGGTTACGACCGGCCTTACCGGCCGACGTGTTCATGTGGTCGGGGTTCGACACGGCGCCGACGGTGGCGAAGCACTGGCCATGGACCAGGCGCTGTTCGCCGGAGTTCAGGCGGACCGTCACGTAGCCCTGGTCACGACCCACGATCTGGGCGTAGGTACCGGCGGAGCGGGCGATAGCGCCGCCACGGCCGATCTTCAGCTCCACGTTGTGGATGATCGTTCCCACCGGCATGTTGCCGATCGGCATCGCATTGCCCGGCTTGATGTCGACCTGCTCGCCGGCCGAAACCTGATCGCCGACAGCCAGACGCTGCGGGGCCAGGATGTAGGACAGCTCGCCGTCGGCGTAGCGGATCAGCGCGATGAAGGCGCTGCGGTTCGGATCGTACTCGATCCGATCCACCGTCGCGACGTCGCCCATGCGCCCGCGGCGCTTGAAGTCGACGTTGCGCAGGGTGCGCTTGTGACCACCGCCGCGGAAGCGGACGGTGACACGGCCGAGGTTGTTGCGGCCGCCGGAGGAGCTCTTGCCCTCCGTCAGCGCCTTGACCGGCTTGCCCTTGTAGAGCTCGCTGCGGTCGACGATCACCAGCTGGCGCAGGCCGGGGGTGATTGGTTTGAAAGTCTTCAAAGCCATCGGATCACTCTCTCGTCCGATCAGAGGCCCGTCGTGATGTCGATGGCCTGGCCCTCTTCGAGGGTCACAACCGCCTTCTTCACGTCCGACCGCTGGCCGCGGGTGCCGCGGAACATCTTCACCTTGCCCTTGGTGACGAGCGTGTTGACGCTCTTCACCTTGACATCGAACAGCTTCTCAACCGCTTCCTTGATCTGCGGCTTCGTCGCATCGGTCCGCACCTTGAAGACGACCTTGTTCTGCTCGGACAGGGTCGTAGCCTTCTCGGTGATGACCGGGCTTACGATCACATCGTAATGGCGCGGGTCCAGGCTCATTTGAAGCGCGCCTCCAGCGCATCGACAGCCGCCTTCGTGAGAACGAGCTTCTCGCGACGCAGG
Organism: Microvirga sp. GCM10011540; assembly: GCF_042650665.1. NCBI lineage: Bacteria > Pseudomonadati > Pseudomonadota > Alphaproteobacteria > Hyphomicrobiales > Methylobacteriaceae > Microvirga > Microvirga sp. GCM10011540. Next base: position 91,670 of record NZ_JBHSBQ010000137.1, read on the forward strand.
ATGTCATAGACGTTGATGCCCTGCACCGGCAGGACGTCGATGTTCGGGATGTTGCGAGCAGCCCGCTGGAAGTTCGCCTCGATCTCGGCACCGCCGATGATCAGGGCATTCGCCAGACCGAGCTTGCCGAACCGCTCCACGAGAGCCTTCGTCTTGGGCTCGGAGAGCTGCACGTCATCGACGACGATGAGCGAAGCGTCCTTGGCCTTGGACGAGAGCGCATGCTTCAGAGCAAGAGCGCGGACCTTCTTGGGCAGGTCGTGTGCATGGCTGCGGACCTGCGGACCGAAGGCACGACCGCCGCCCCGGAACTGGGGAGCGCTCGCGGCGCCGTGGCGGGCGCTGCCAGTGCCCTTCTGCTTGTAGACCTTCTTGGTCGTCCGGTCGATGTCCGAACGGTTCTTCACGGCGTGCGTGCCGGCCTGGCGCTTCGCGAGCTGCCAGCGGACGCAACGGGCAAGCAGATCGGCGCGAGGATCGAGACCGAAAATGGCCTCGTCCAGATCGACCGAGCCGGCCTTGGCGCCCTCAAGCGTGGTGATATCGAGCTTCATCACGCATTCTCCTCTTGGGCTTCAACTGCCGGAGCGGCCGGTGCAGCGTTGTCGCCGTTCGAACGGAAGGCGCCGGGCATCGGCACATCCTTCGGCAGCTTGCGCTTCACCGCATCACGGACGAAGATCCAGCCGCCGGCGACGCCGGGAACGGCGCCTTCGACGAGGATCAGACCGCGCTCGACGTCGGTCGACACGACGCGCAGGTTCTGCGTCGTCACGCGCTCGACACCGAGGTGACCCGGCATCTTCTTGTTCTTGAACGTCTTGCCCGGATCCTGGCGACCACCGGTCGAACCGATGGAGCGGTGGGAGACCGACACGCCGTGCGTGGCGCGAAGGCCGCCGAAGTTCCAGCGCTTCATACCACCGGCAAAGCCCTTACCGGTCGTGATGCCAGTGACATCGACGAACTGGCCGGCAATGAAGTGGTCGGCGGTGATCTCGGCGCCCACCGGGATGACGGCATCCTCGGAGACGCGGAACTCCGCAAGCTTGCGCTTGGGCTCGACCTGGGCGACGGCGAAACGGCCGCGCTCAGCCTTCGAGACGTTCTTGACCTTGGCCTTGCCGACGCCGACCTGCAGCGCGGTGTAGCCGTTCTTTTCCTTGGTCCGGTGGGCGACCACTTGGCACTGGTCGACCTTCAGAACCGTGACCGGGACATGTTCACCTGCATCCGTGAAGATGCGGGTCATTCCCAATTTCTGTGCAATGACGCCTGAGCGCATGTGCGTATCCTCTCGACGTGTCTACCGTAAGCTCCAAGCGCGAGGCTTAGAGCTTGATCTCCACGTCCACGCCCGCCGCAAGATCGAGCTTCATCAGCGCGTCGACGGTCTGGGGGGTGGGGTCCACGATATCGAGAACGCGCTTGTGAGTGCGCATCTCGAACTGCTCACGCGACTTCTTGTCGATGTGAGGCGAGCGAAGAACCGTAAAGCGTTCGATACGGGTCGGCAGCGGGATGGGCCCGCGTACCTGGGCACCGGTCCGCTTCGCAGTCGACACGATTTCCCGTGTCGAAGCGTCGAGGATCCGATGGTCGAACGCCTTAAGGCGAATGCGAATGTTCTGACCGTTCATGGGTTGACCTCAACAAGGGAGAAGACCGGCCGAAACCGGCCTACTCCTTTGATCCTCTTAAAACTTAATCCATGACCTGAGCGACGACGCCGGCACCGACGGTGCGGCCGCCCTCACGGATGGCGAAGCGCAGCTTCTCCTCCATGGCGATCGGCACGATCAGCTCCACGTCCATGGTGATGTTGTCGCCC
>NZ_JBHSBQ010000138.1:0-97258 GCF_042650665.1 Microvirga sp. GCM10011540
TCTTCTGCAAGCTCAAGGAGTTCAAGCGCATTGCCATGAGAGCCGACAAGACCGACCAAAGCTTCTCCGCAATGATCTATCTCGCCGCCGCCGTCATCAATTCACGATGAATCCCCACAAGCCTTAGAGCATTTGCCCGCGGAGGGGACCCGAAAATGCGGCGTCACAAACCTGTGACTGTAAAACCACAGGGGGAACCTTGCCATATTTCGGCCATTGATGATCCAAGATGCGGCCACGGCTGAGCTTTCTCAAACAGGCTGTGGCCTATCCTGCCCACCAATGCTCCTCACACGTCTCATAACCAGAAACTGCGAGTTCCTCCTGATGTTCATGAATGCCCCAGCCTTGAGCTTGTCACTCCTACGTAAAGCGCTCCGTCTGGGTGCTCTTTTTCTTCTTCCGCTCGTCCTGGCGGCCTGCGTCTCCACCTCGCAGCCCCCGCAGCAGAGCGCTGCTCCCCGCATCGACCCCACCTACGCGGCCATGTACGGCGCCCGGCCCGACGAGGCCCATCCGCTTCCGGCCCTCGACTTCACGGACGTCGATCCGCGCTACCTGCGCCGCGAGGTCGCCTATAACGGCCGCGAGGAACCCGGCACGATCGTCGTCGATACGGATGCCCGCTACCTCTATCTCGTGCGCGAGAACGGCCGCGCCATCCGTTACGGCATCGGCGTCGGCAACGAAGGCATGGCCTGGAGCGGCCGCGCCCGCGTCGGCCGCAAGGCTCCCTGGCCGCGCTGGACGCCGACGCAGGACATGATCCGCCGCGATCCCGAGCGCAACGCCCGCTGGGCCAGCGGCATGGCCGGCGGCCTCGAAAACCCGCTCGGCGCCCGCGCCCTCTACCTGCACGACAACGGCCGCGACACGCTCTACCGCATCCACGGCACCAACGAGCCCTGGTCCATCGGCCAGGCGGTCTCCTCCGGCTGCATCCGGATGTTCAACCACGACGTGATCGACCTCTACAACCGCGTTCCCGTGGGCTCGCCCGTGATCGTGCTCAACGGCTCCCGCCGCGGGGACGAAATCCGGGTCTCCTCCTACTAGGGCACCGCGCGAGGGAAGCCGACCTCGCAAGAAGGCATCTGAGGAAAGGACCCCGGAGACGGGGTCCTTTTCATGTTCGCTCCCGAACCCATTGCAGGGCCCGGTGCGGAAAACCGGATCCACATTTCCGCACGCCGCCCTAGATGGCACCTCGATACCAGGGGTGAGTTCGGGGTGAGTTCATGGGCGACGCGCACTTTTCCGCACTGAGGATGACGATCCGCATCATCGAGATCGGCGGGATTGCGGTCATCGTTCTCGGCATCCTCGGGGCCAGCGTCGCCGTGCTGTGGCAGCTCGTGAAGGGCCGCCGGTCGACCACCGACGCCTTCAGCGACTACCGGTCCAATATCGGCCGGGCGATCCTCCTCGGTCTTGAACTCCTGGTCGCGGCGGACATCATCAACACGGTCGCCATCGAGCCGACACTGCAGAGCGTCATCGTGCTCGGCGGCATCGTTCTGATCCGCACGTTCCTGAGCTTCTCGCTCGAAGTGGAGATCGAGGGCCGCTGGCCCTGGAACAAGCACAGGAACGAGGATCGCCGCTCCTTGAACGGGTGATCCTTTCCGAGATCCGTCCGGCGTTGTCGGCTTTTTTACCGGTGGTGACGTTTACTCAACGGAAACTGTGCCAGCGGAGGCCGGGAGCCGAGAGATGGATGCAAGAGCCAAATGCCAGGGCTGCCGGAGCAGCGAGCCCCTGCCCTTCGACTTTACGATGGCCTTCCATCCGATCGTCGATGTCGAGCGGCACGAGGTCTGGGGCTACGAGGCCCTCGTCCGCGGAACGGAAGGACAATCGGCGGGTTCGATCCTGAACCGGGTCGACGAGGCCAATCTCTACAAGTTCGACCAGAGCTGCCGCGTGAAGGCCATCGAACTCGCGGGCAGGCTCTTCGAGCCGGACAGCGACACGCGGCTCTCCATCAACTTCATGCCGAACGCGGTCTACGAGCCGTCCGCCTGCATCAGGGCATCCCTCGAGGCCGCCCGCCGCGTCGGCTTCAATCCGCACCGCATCATGTTTGAGTTCACCGAGAACGAACGGATGAGCGATACGGGCCACGTGGCCCGCATCATCGCGGAGTACAAGCGGCTCGGCTTCATCACTGCCATCGACGATTTCGGCGCGGGCCATGCGGGCCTCAACCTTCTCGCGCGCTTCCAGCCGGACCTGATCAAGATCGACATGGAACTGATCCGCGGCATCGGCGATTCCGCCGCTCGGCGGGCGATCGTCGCCGGCATCATGCTGATGGCGCGCACGTTGGACATCGCGATCATCGCGGAAGGAATCGAGACCCCGGCCGAGCTACGCGCCCTGCGGGACGCCGGCATCCGGCTGTTCCAGGGCTACCTGTTCGCCAAGCCCGTCATCGAGCAGCTTCCGGCCGTCGCCTTCGAGCAGGCGGCTCAGGCGGTCTAGAGCCCTTCCCGTCCGGTATTGACCGGCTGCGGCTCAGCTTCTAGGAAGCGATGCCCGGCCACAGCCGCCGCCGCCCTTCCAGCGTCCGGCGGCTCCCATCCAGACCCTTCATCGCGCCCAGACCGCTTGGTCGGCGAACCGTGAGGCGCGCCCCGCAGCGCAGCGGCTCGACGGGTCGATTTCCCTCCTCACGTCAGCGCCCGTCCCGCGGCCCGGACCCGTCCGGACTTCGCAGGCGGACGGGCTTCTCCGGCAAATCATCATGAATTTCGAGACAGGTCTCTTCCTCGACAGGATTCCCTACGTGAAAGCAGGCTCGGGGCCGAACCCCATCGTGGTGTTCAACGGCGGGCAGGCTTTCGTGCGGCGTCCCGCTCCTTCCCGCACCAGCCGCGACGCGAAACGCATCGCCCGGATGCTGCCGGAGGGACGGCCGTTCTACGTCTTCGGCTACGATCCTGCGCCGCCGGCCGAGTACAGCATCGAGACCATTGCCCGCGACTTCGCCGAGATCCTGCGCAAGGAGATCGGCCCGGCGACCGTCATGGGCATCTCGTTCGGCGGCTTCGTCGCCGCGCGGCTCGCCGCCGAGCATCCCGACCTCGTCCGCGAGTTGATCCTGACCGTCAGCGCCCATCGCTTCTCGCCCGAGGGACGGCGCAGCATCGCCCGGCAGATCGAATGCGCCCGCACGGGCGATTTCGCGGGATTGCTCGACGAGTTCGGCATGGTCTTCCGGCGTCCGTGGCTCAACTGGCTCGTCCGGTTGCGCTTTCGCATGGAGCGCAAGCGGCTGCACGAGAAGATGAACGATCCGGACGTGATCGTCCGCGGGCTGAGCGCGGTCGCGTCGGAGGATTTCGGCCGGGACCCGGCCTGGCTGAAGCGCATCGCGGCCCCGACCCTGATCGTGGGCGGCACCCGTGACCAGTTTTTCGACGTGACGGCGATGGAGGAAGCGGCCCGCGCGATCCCCAATGCGCGCCTCGCGCTGTTCGAGAACGAGACCCAGATGCTGCCGGTCGAGCGTCCGGGAGACGTGGCGCGCAGGATCGCGGATTTCCTGTCCCGTCCCTGACGGGCCGCGAACGCGGACGCCGCGTCGATTTTCGCCGCCTGCGCGTTATGTTCGGTGTCGTCCTGCGTGAGTCGAAGTCGAGGATAGTGGAATATGGCCAAGGAAACCAAAGCACCTGCAACGCTCATTCCCCCGAACGAGGCGGCGATCGTCACCGCGAGCAACATGACGGAGCTGGAACTGGTGCTGCCGGATATGGGCGACGAAGATCTGCCCGAGATCGCCATCTTCCTCGTCGCCTGCGCTATGCGTTTCCACAGCGACCCCGGTTTCGTGCAGGAGCAGCTGGAATGGCTGGTCAGAATGCACGACACGGAGGTCGACGAGGGCATGAAGCCGAGCGAGCTGAACTCCTCCAACGACGATTGACCGTCGGAGGAGCGCTCGCGCCGATGCGCCCGCGAAGGCCCTAGTCGAGGAAGGTCACCTCGGTGCCCTTCTCGACCATTTCCGCGAGCTCTTCCGCATCCCAGTTCGTCAAGCGGACGCAGCCGTGCGAATAGGTCTTGCCCACCTTCGCGGGCTCGGGCGTGCCGTGGATGCCGTAGGACTCGATGGAAAGGTCGATCCAGACCGAACCGACCGGGTTGTTCGGTCCCGGTGCGACGACGAACTTCTCCTTCGAGTCCACCCCCTCGAAGGAATATTCCGGATTGTAGGTGTAGGTCGGGTTCTTGGCGATCGCCTCGACCTTGTGCGTGCCGTCGGGAGCGGGCTTCTCCTCGCTGCCGATGGTGGCCGGATACACCGCGATCAGCGACCCGTCCTCGGCAAGGGCGCGCAGGGCGCGCTCGCTCTTGAGCACCTCGATCTTCTTGACCTTCTTGGCCTGATCGCTTCCGTCGGTTGTGACATTCGCCACCAGGATGGTCGTGCCGGCCTTGTCGAAGCTCTTGTCGGGATTCAGCGCCTTCAACAGGTCCGCATCCATGTGGAATTTCTCGGCCAGCAGTTCCCGTGCGCTCGTGTAGGAGAGACGCTCGAGGTCGGCCTGCGCCTTCAGCTTATCCGGAATCTCGTCGACGAAGGGGCCGTTCACGTCGTCCTCGGTGATCGTGTATTCCTTCAGCACCGGATCGGACGACGTCCCGGTGAGCTTCGACCACAGCTCCTCATCGAGCTTGCCGTCGGCCTGGAGGTTGTTCTCCTTCTCGAAGGCTTCGATGGCGTTCTGCAGGTTCTCGCCCTGATAGCCGTCGATGACGCCGGGGGAGAAGCGGGCGCGGTCGAGCAGGACCTGCGCCTTGATCATGGTGGGGCTGATGCCGCTTTCCTTTTGGGCAGAGAGGTCGGCCTTGTTGACCTCTTCCAGGGTCAGTGACTGCGCCTGAGCCGGTGCGGCAAGGACCATCCCCCAGATGCCGAGTAACGCAACAGCCGCCGTTTTCATTGTTCACTCCATCCTGTTTGTCTTCCGTGACAAGGGATGAAGGCGGCCCGGTGTTCCGATTTTTGTCACTGGCAGATGCGGTAATCCCCTTTGCGGGCGCGCATGTCGAGGTGCAGGTGATCGCCGTGGGCAGCGTCGGAGCCGGGCCCCAGCACGGTGGTGAAGATGGGGCACGCCCCCATCCGCACCGCCTTCTGGAACGCGGCCTCGGGCGATTCCTCATGATGCGTGCCGATGTTGAGCGGGTCCCGCTTGGCGAACTCGAATCCCATGATATCCACCGCGTTGCCGAAAGCATGCTCGCTGAGCTTGCCGCCCGAGCGCTGATCCCGGCACTGATAGGACGTTCCGACGAACAGCTTCGTCGGCTTGCTCTGGAGGTGCTTTTCGGCCTCGACCGCGAGCACCTCGCGGCTCCAGCGCACCAGGTTCTCGGCGAGCGGACAGGTCATGACCGCGGCGGGAGAAATTTCGAGATCGTCCGGCAAGGCCGTGACACGCACGGTCTCCCGAACGGTGCAGGCCCGGTCCTGAATATCCGGGCGGACTTCGAACTTGACCCCCAGTTGAGCGAGGCGCTCGATGCAGGTTCCCTCCCCTGGCTCGGCCTGGGCCTGGGAGGCCTCCGGCGGCTTCGCCGGTTCGGCGGCAGGCTGGGCCGTCTCCGGCGCAGGCGGGACAGCCGTCTCAGGCCTCGGCGGCGGCAACGGCGGAACGGCATCCTCCACCGCGCCCGCAGGGGCGGCTCCGATGAGGGACAGGGCCAGCAGGCCTCCGATCCAGTTGATTGCTGGCTTCCGGCGCATGGGCATGGCAACTCCGCCCCAGCAGGTGCTGGGGCTTCTCCTCGGGGACAACGGCTGCCCCGCGGCGGACGTTCCGCTTAAGGTGGCGCTTCGGCACCGGGCGGCCCGAAGCGGCTTTGCGCGCCGGAGCGTCCCCTTCGGAAGCCGCCCCATGCTCGATTCCCCCAGGGCGCGCACCGTTCGGGGCGAGAATCCGGGTCCACTTTTTCGCACGATGCGCTAGCATTGGGGCGATTTGCCATGGAAGGACAGACGATGCTCCGCGCTCTCTCCCTCGCCATCCTGATCGCCGCCGCCGGTCCCGGCGTCGCGGTCGAGCCGGCCGGTTCCCCGATCCTCGTCGCACAGCAGCAGACCGCCCCTCAGGCGACCCCGAAGCGCGACTGCGAGAGAAGTCAGGAAGGCATCAGCTGAAGCTGACGGCCTGATCCCCTTCGGGCCGAGCCGTCTCTTCCGTGAACCGGGCTGGCGGCCGCCGCAAGCGCGGCCGGTGGCGCGGGCAGGCTTACTTGTGCCGCAGCCGCCGGGCATTCGCCCGCACGTGCCGGCGATAGCCCCTCACGACCTTGTGCGCCGATCCGCCCGCCGCGACCGTCATGGCGGCCTCGGCGAACGCGCTGACCTTCTCGGTGACCATCAGCATGTTCTCCGCCGCGGAGCCGCGGCCGGAGGCGATCTGCATCATGCGCGTCCAGATCACCGCCTGCGCTTCCATCGCAAGCAGAGAGGTATCCGCAGCCAGCTTCATCCAGGGCAATATCATCGCACATCCTTTACGACATCGGCCGCAGGTCAACAACCTCGGGCGGGTCCATTGGATCCGTTGTTTCCAAGACCCGCCTGCCGCTGCACAGGAAGCGATATGATAGCTCGGCCTTGAAGTGACGAAATAAGTCACTTAATATCGTTCCATGAAGCTCAAGACACCGCTCCCGTCATCCAGCCTCCGCTACGTCCTGCATCTCGGGCAGGAAGAGCAGGCTGCGGTCGCGGACACTTTTGCCCGGTACGGTTTCCTGCTGGAGACGCTCGACCGGATTGCGGAGCGCGAAGGCATCAGGGCCGATGTCGTCCGGCTCCAGAAACTCGCCTACGAACAGATCCGCACCGAGACGCAGCTTCCGGCACAGATGGTTCTCCTGGGGATCCGCGACTTCGCGGCCCGGCGGACATCCGGGGAGGACCTGCCCGGCATTCCTCTCGGCGAGAAGCTCTACGCCATCAAGGGCCCCACCACGCTTACGCTCGCCACCGTCCGTGGCCGGCTGGCCGTCCATTACGACGTCGCCGGCTATGGCGAAGGCTGGCGCGGATCAGCGCCAGCCCGCCTCGTCCCCACCGACACGGGCTTCGAGCTCGTCGTCGGTGTCAAACCGTTCATTCGTCCAGCAGAGGAGAAGTCCATGGCTTATGAAGGCATTCTATCCCGCGTCGGCCGATTGGTGGCAGGCTTCGCCCATGCCGCGGTCGATAAGGCGGAACAGGCCGATCCGGTGACGATCGTCGAACAGGCGATCCGGGAGATCGACCGCGAGGCCGAGGAAGCCCGCGCCGCGCTGGGCAAGCACACCGCCGAGCAGCACAGGCTCGAAAGCCGCAGCAGGGAGCTGAACGCGGAGATGGCGACCCTTTCCGACAGGATCGCCACGGCGCTTCAGCAGGGACGCGAGGATCTGGCGAAGGCCGGGATCGAGCGACAGATCGATATCGAAGCGCAGATCTCCGCCCTCGAGGTTGCCATCGCCGACGTCAACGAGCGCATCCAGGAGGCCCAGGGAGCCGTCCAGGCCGTCATCGCAGCCCGTCGTGAGGGAGAGGCTCGTCTCGCGGAGCTGAAGCGCTCCCTGACCCGGGAACAGGCTGCCGGCGCGCCCGGCGCTGCCCGCTCCGCCCCTCCCGGGGAAAAGGCCTTCCGGTCGCTTGAAACCATATCCCGCATCACCGGCGTCCCCTCCTCCGGCGGCACTCCGCACGCATCCCAGATGAACGAACTCGAACGGCTCCACCGGGACAAGACGGTCGAGGAGCGCCTCGCGGCCTTCACGGCCCGGAGCGGCCAATAGCCGGAGAACGAAATGGATGCCCTCCTTTCACCCGGCTACCAGCCGTTCGCGGTCGCGGGCCTCGTCATGGCGGGCTTGGTTCTCATCGAGACGGTCTCGCTGGTCGGGGGCTTCTCCCTCAGCCACTTCATCGACAAGGGAGTCGATGTCGACGCCTATGACGGCCACCATGCCGATCTCGGGAGCGCCGGCTGGCTGAGCGGCATGTTGGGCTGGGTCAATGCCGGCCGGGTTCCGGCATTGATCTTCCTCATCGTCTGGCTCGCATCCTTCGCCGTGGCAGGTTTCGTGATCCAGACCGTCGCCATCGGCCTGTGGACTGCGTTGCCCACCCTGGCCGCCAGTCTTGCCGCGTTCCTGCTTGCCACTCCAGCGACACGTTTCACGACGCGCCTGGTCTCCTTCATCATCCCGCGAGAGGAAACCTACGTGGTTTCCAACGACGACCTCGTCGGGCGGGTCGCGGAGGTCACGCTCGGGCCGCTCGACCAGGGGCCGCCCGGACGCGTGAAGGTCAGGGACGCCCACGGGAACTGGCACTTCCTCATCGCCAAAGTCGCAGACGGCCACGCCCCCGTCCCGGTCGGAGGACAGGCCCTCCTCGTCGACAGGAGCGGATCGACATTCCTCGTCGTACCTGCGCCCGACGAACTCAAAGCAAGCTCTTAAGACAAAACCTCCCGGAGACCACCTATGCTCAGCGGTATCATCATCCCGGTCGTCCTCAGCCTCGTCGCCATCGTCGGCATATGCGTGGTGATCGGCATTCTCTACAAGCGCTCGACCCGCGATCAGGCGTATGTCCGCACGGGTCTCGGCGGCAAGAAGGTCGTGCTTGATGGCGGCTCCGTCGTTCTCCCGGTCTTCCACTCCATCGCCTGGGTGAACCTCAACACCCTGCGCCTCGAGGTCCGCCGCGGCGAGGGCGACGCCCTGATCACGCGCGACCGCATGCGGGTCGATATCGGGGCCGAGTTCTACGTGCGCGTCCGGCCGGAAGCGGATTCCATCGCCCTTGCCGCGCAGATTCTCGGCGACCGGACGAACAACGCCGACGCTCTGCGTCAGGTGATCGAGGCGAAGTTCGTCGACGCCTTGCGATCCGTGGCCGCGACGATGTCCTTGAACGATCTTCAGGAAAAGCGCACCGAGTTCGTGTAGGCGGTGCAGGAGACGGTCGCGGCGGATCTCACGTCCAACGGGCTTGAGCTCGAGAGCGTCTCGCTGACCCGCCTGGACCAGACCGACATCAAGCACTTCAACCCCAACAACAGCTTCGATGCGGAAGGCTTGGCGACGCTCACGAAGATCACCGAGCAGCGCAAGAGGGAGCGCAACGAGGTGGTTCGGGACACCGAGGTGGCGATTGCGGAGAAGGACCGCGAGGCCCTGCAGCGCAAGCTCGAAATCGACCGCGCCTCGAAGGAGGCGGAGTTGACCCAGCAGCGCGATCGCCAACGCGACGGCCAAGACCCGCGCCGAGCAGGCGGAGAAGGAGGCCGCGGCCAGACAAGCCGAGGAAACCGCGAGGATCGCCTCCGAACTCGCCATCGCCGAGCGCGAGGCCGAAGCCAAGCGCATCAAGGAAAGCGCCAACATCGTCGCAAGCCGCGCCGTCCAGCAGTCCGAACTGGAGGCCAAGCGCGACGTGCAGATCGTGGCTCAGGAAAGCGCCATCGCGGTTGCCAACAAGAGCCGGGAGGAATCCGAGGCGAAGGCCGCGGCAAAGGAGGCCGAGGCTCTCGCGGTCGCCGCCGACGAGAAGGTCGCAACCGCCAGAGAGGTCGAGATCGCCGAGCGTCAGAAGCGCATCGCCGTCATCGCCGCGCAGCAGGAGGCCGAGACCGAAGCCACGAACGTGACCGTCGCGGCCGAGGCGGAGAAGAACGCCGCGGAGGACAGGGCCCACGCGATCAAGACGATCGCCCTGGCCAATGCCGAGGCCGCCAAGATCGAGGCCGCAGGCATTCGCGAGAAAGGCGCGGCTCAGGCCGAGGCGGAAGCTGCGATGACCGAGGCCCGCAACAAGCTGTCTCCGAAACTCATCGAGTTCGAACTCACGCGCGAGCGCATCCGCATCATCCCGGCGGCCCTGGCCGAGGCGGTGAAGCCGATCGAGAAGATCAAGGACATCCGCATCTTCGACACCGGTGGTCTGGTCAACGGCAAGGGAACGTCCGAAAGCGCAGGGATCGGTCTCGGAGACGGTCTTGCCGGCCAGCTTCTCGCGCTGCAGGCCAACAGGCCCATCGTCAACTCCATCCTGGCGGAAGCGGGCTTCACCGGTGGAGGAAACGCCCTCGACACCCTGCTCGGATCCGTCACCGCGAAGGAGCCCATCAAGGTCGAGACGATCCCGGCGGAGGCGGAACGGCCGGTTTCGCCGGAGGCACCCGGCACGCCGTAGCGGCCGCGCGGTCGGGGCCGTTCACGACCGGCGGGACACGGCCCCGACCGTCGACCACGGATCGCCCCGCGGCGCGCTCGTCTGCCCGCGCGACATTCGGAACCCGCCAAGCGTGGCTACGTTGCTTCCACACGAAAGGGAGGCGGGTAATGCCGAGGGTTCAATCGAAGCTCGTCGCCTTGGTCAGGTTCCCCGGCGTTTTCGCCGTGGCGCTTTCGATCCCGTTAGCGGTCGGCACGGTGCCGGCGCGCGCGCAGGACATCTTCGGGTTCCTCAGGGCCCTGACCTCCCCGCGGCTGCCGGTGCAGCCTCCTCCCGTGGACTTCCGTGTCGGCCCTGCCGTCGAGCAGACGCGTAAGCCGCGCCCGCGCCCCAAGATCATTTCCGTCCCGCAGCCCGAGATCAAGAAGCCCCTCAAGCCCCGGTCGCCCGGCGAGATGGACAATCCCGTTCCGGCCCTGCTGGCCGACAGCACGCTGCGGCCGGGCGACATGGTGATGTTCCCGGACGGCCTGAGGGTGTTCACCGGGAAGCCGGGAAGCCAGCACACGATGAAGGACTTCAAGCCTCTGGCGCAAGCCGGAAAGGCCCTGCCCCGTTCGACGCGCAAGCTGGTGGCGCATCTGCTGCCGGGCGAGAACCCCGCCTGGAGCACGGCCGGCGTGAGCACGGGCGGCAAGCTTGCAGCCAACACCAAGGACGTCGAGACGACCGGCAGCGTGAAGCGGAAACGGCGCTGAGACGCGCAACGCTCATCGCCTGCGAGCGAGGCTGCGTCCCGTGAACCGAACTTAATGATCGTCGAGGGGGAAGAGTGGTGCCCAGGGGCGGAATCGAACCACCGACACTGCGATTTTCAGTCGCATGCTCTACCAACTGAGCTACCTGGGCATTCGGCGTCAGCGCTTGGCTGTTCGCGTCAGAGGCCGGTTGTATAGTCAGACCGGCGCCGCCTGTCTACCCGCTTCTTCAATAAGTGCGAGGAAATTTTTTCACGCCTCGCGGTCGCCCTCGTCCCGGTCCTCGTCATCCTCCACCGCCGGGATCGCGTAGGTGCCCGAAAGCCAGCGGTTCAGGTCCACGTCGGCGCAGCGCTTCGAGCAGAAGGGGCGGTATTCCATCTGGGCCGGCTTGCCGCAGACCGGGCACTTGCCGGCGGGAGCTTGAGGGTTGTTCTCGTTGGCGGGGGTCACCGTCGCCTCCCTGCTCTACGGCTCAGGCTGCATTGAGCCAGGTGAATCGGACGGGATAGCCCTCCCCGTCCAGGAGCGCCGCCGTCTCGTAGAGCGGCAGGCCCACCACGTTGGTGTAGGACCCGACGAGCTTGACCACGAAGGTGCCGGCCAGCCCCTGAATGGCGTAGCCGCCCGCCTTGCCGCGCCACTCGCCAGAGGCGAGGTAGCGCTCGAACTCGTCCCGCGACAGGCGCTTGAAGCGCACGCGCGTCTCCACCAGACGCTCGCGGACGGCGTCCTTGGGGGTGACGACGCAGATCGAGGTGTAGACCCGGTGCGCCCGGCCCGAGAGCAGGCGCAGGCACGCCGCGGCCTCGTCCACCACCTCGGCCTTGGGCAGGATTCGCCCGCCGGCGAGAACCACCGTATCGGCGGAGACGATATAGGCGTCCCTCAGGTCCTCGCGGTTGCGGGCCGTCTTGCGGGCGATCTCGGCCTTCTGGCGCGACAGGCGCCGCGCCAGCTCCTTCGCCGTTTCCGACTTCAGGGGCGTCTCGTCCACATCGGCGGGCAGCAGCGCATCGGGCTCGATCCCCGCCTGCTGCAGAAGGGCCAGCCGCCGGGGCGAGGCCGAAGCCAGAACGAGCTTCGGACGCCAGCTGGGATTCGACACCTCGGAAGAAGACGCCACGAATTGATCTCCACGCTCTCGGGTCCGCGCGGGACCCCTCTAACGACAGGCCCGTTCCTCGCGACCGGCACCGCCCTGCGCCGGTCACAGATGGAAGCGGGTTATTCCGATTCAAGCGGCCGGCGGCGGCTCGCCTTCGGGCTGCGACGGCCGCTGGGCGTGGAGGCGGTCCAGCTTGCGGTAGCGCATCACCCCGACTGGGATCGTGCCCAGGAACAGGACCGTGATCACCGTCAGCATCTCGAACGGGAAGCTCACCAGCAGGCCGAAGGCCGCCGCGGACAGGACGAAGATCGGCAGCACCCAGTGGCGCGGCACGTTGTTGCCCACGTTCTTGCCGGAATAGACCGGGATGGTCGACACCATCAGAAATGCGAGGCCGAGCAGGTACACGAGCACGACGGGGGCGAGGATCGCCTCCATGGGCACGCCCAGGAAGTTCAGGTAGAGCGGCAGCAGCGACGTGACCGCCCCCGCGGGCGCCGGCATGCCGGTGAAGAAGTTCTTCTTCCACTCGGGCCGGTGCGGATCGTCCAGCATCACGTTGAAGCGCGCCAGGCGCAACGCCATGGCGATGGCGAAGACCAGCACCACGATCCAGCCCAGCGCCCTCAGCTCGTGCAGGACGAAGCTGTAGAGGATCAGGGCCGGGGTCACGCCGAAATTCACGAAATCGGCCAGGGAATCGAGCTCCGCGCCGAAGCGCGACGTGCCCTTCAGGAGCCGGGCGACGCGCCCGTCCACCCCGTCGAGGAGCGCCGCCACCACGATGGCGATCACCGCCGGCTCGTAGCGTCCTTCATAGGCGAGCCTGATCGCCGTCAGGCCGAGGCACAGGGCGATCAGCGTGATGATGTTCGGGATGATCACGCGAACCGGAACCGGCTTGAACAAGCGTCTTTTCGGCTCGTCCGGATCGGGGGCGAAGGGGGGAAACAGGTCGCTCATGCGGAAATTCTAGGGTCAGCCATGCTCTGCGACAAGTTAGCCGACCCGGAACTGGCGTGCCGGCTCCTTGGCCGTCAGGTCCGCGAGAACCGTCTCGCCCGCCACGGCCATCTGCCCGAGGCCCACGAGGACCTGCGTGGAGAGAGGCACGTAGATGTCCAGCCTGGAGCCGAAGCGGATCAGGCCGAAGCGCTCGCCGGGGCTCAAGGAATCGCCGGTCTTGACGAAGGACACGATGCGCCGCGCCACGAGGCCGGCGATCTGCACGACGCCGATCTTCACCCCGTTGCTCTCGATCACGAGGGCATTGCGCTCGTTGTCCTCGCTGGCCTTGTCGAGCTCCGCGTTGAGGAAGAGCCCCGGCGTGTAGAGGATCTGCGTGATGCGGCCCGCGACCGGCGAGCGGTTCACGTGGCAGTCGAACACGTTCATGAAGACCGAGATGCGGGTCATCGGCTCCTGGGGAAGATCGAGCTCGGCCGGGGGAACCGCGGTGGTGATGAGGCTCACGCGCCCGTCGGCGGGCGACACCACGAGGCCCTCGCGGATGGGGGTCACCCGCGGCGGATCGCGGAAGAAGTAGCAGACCCAGACCGTGAGGATGGTGCCGATCCAGCCCAGAGGTGACCACAGAAGCGCCAGCAGGATCGTGGCGACCAGGGCGATCAGGATGAAGGGATAGCCCTCCTTGTGGATCGGCACGAAGAGGCGGCGCATCGATTCGAGGATATCGGTCATTCTCTTGGGAGCCTTGATATTTCGTTGGAGGGGGGATGGCAGGAGGGGCGGGTTCCGTCAACCCGCCACGCTTTCCTCGCTGTATTCTTCCCTTTCGGCACGCTTGAGGGTCTCGCGGGCCTCGTCCACCTGCCGCTGGCGGTTCCACATGGCGGCGTAGACGCCTCCTTGCGCCAGCAGGCCGGTGTGGGTGCCGCGCTCGACGATCCGGCCCTGGTCGAGGACGATGATTTCGTCCGCGCCGATGATCGTGGACAGGCGGTGGGCGATGACCAGGGTCGTGCGGCCGCGGCTGACCCGGTCGAGGGCGTCCTGGATCTCCTTCTCGGTGAAGGTGTCCAGGGCCGAGGTGGCCTCATCGAGCACGAGGATCGGCGGGCCCTTGAGGATGGTGCGGGCAATCGCCACCCGCTGCTTCTCGCCGCCCGAAAGCTTCAGGCCGCGCTCGCCGACCGGGGTCTCGTAGCCCTCCGGCAGGTAGCCGATGAAGCGGTCGATCTGGGCAAGGGTTGCTGCCTCCCTCACCTCCTCCTCGGAGGCGTCCCAGCGGCCGTACTGGATGTTGTAGCCGATGGTGTCGTTGAACAGCACCGTATCCTGCGGGACCATGCCGATGACCTTGCGCAGGGACGCCTGCTGCACGTCGGCAATGTTCTGCCCGTCGATGAGGATCCGCCCGCTCGTCGGCTCGTAGAAGCGGAACAGCAGGCGGGAGATGGTGGACTTGCCGGCGCCCGAGGGGCCGACGATGGCGACCGTATGGCCCGCCGGCACCTCGAAACTCACGCCCTTCAGGATCGGCCGTTCCGGAATGTAGGCGAAATGCACGTCCTCGAAGCGCACCACGCCCTTGGGGGCCTGGAGCGGCGTGGCGCCGGGCTTGTCCTCGATCTCGGGGTTGCGCTCGATGATCCTGAACATGTCCTCGATGTCGATGAGGGCCTGTTTGATCTCGCGGTAGAGCATGCCCATGAAGTTCAGCGGAATGTAGAGCTGAACCAGCATGGCGTTGACGAGGACGAAGCTGCCGATGGAGACGCGCCCCGCCATGATGTCCCGGGCCGCCAGGATCATCACGATGGTCATGCCGATGGAGAAGATCACCGCCTGGCCCGCGTTGAGCACGGCGAGCGAGGTATAGGTCTGGGTCGAGGCCTTCTCGTATTTCTCCATGGAACGGTCGTAGCGCACCGCCTCCCGCGCCTCGGCGCCGAAATACTTCACCGTCTCGTAGTTGAGGAGCGAATCGACCGCCTTGCTGTTGGCGTCCGTATCGGACTCGTTCATCCGCTTGCGGATCGAGATCCGCCACTGGGTCGCCTGATAGGTATAGCCGAGATAGATCACCACCATCACGAAGACGACGGCGGAATAGGTCCAATCGAACTCCCAGGCCAGGATCCCCAGCACGAGCGCGAATTCGAGAATCGTCGGCACCAGGGTGAGCACCACCAGGCGGGACAGCTCCTCGATGCCCTCACGGCCGCGCTCGAGGACGCGAGTGAGGCCGCCGGTCTTGCGCTCCAGGTGGAAGCGCAGGGACAGGCGATGCATGTGCTCGAAGGTCTGGAGCGCAAGCTTTCGCACCGCGTGCATCGCCACCTTGGCGAAGAGCCCGTCGCGGACCTGGGTCAGCACCGCCATGAGGACGCGGGTGACGCCGTAGATCACCGTGAGCAGGATCGGCGCCCGCCAGAGCCAGGACCCGGCGGTTTCCGCTGCGGTTCCCGCGTTGCCGCTTCCGGTCACTGCGACCAGCGCATCCGTCGCCCATTTGAACGCGAAGGGCGTCACCATGGTCACGCCCTTGGCGACCAGGAGAAGCGCGAAGGCCAGGAAGACGCGCCGCTGGAGGTCGGGGCGTCCATGGGGCCAGAGATAGGGCCAGAGCTTGCTGAGAGTGGCGGCCAAGCCGTTGGACTTCGGCGCGGACGGGCTCGCCGAAGGGGCATGGGAGGGGGACATTCTTTAGAATCCGATCAATCTGTCGGACCTGCATATAATTGATCGGCCGGACGAATTCACCCTGCCCCGGGCCGATCAGTTCGTCTTCTTCGGTTCATCCCCCGGAAGAACGAAGACCTGGCCGGGATAGATCAGGTCCGGATTGCGGATCTGCTCCTGGTTCGCGCCATAGATCACCGTGTAGCGCATGCCCTTGCCATAGGTCCGCTGGCTGATGCGCCACAGGTTGTCGCCCTTCGACACGATGGCGGTGTTGATGTTCGGAATCACCACCGTCCCCTCAGGCAGGATCGAGGCGTCCGCCGAGGCGGTCCTGGTGCCGCCCGCCGTGGACGACCCGGCCACGGACGGGCTCGAAGGGGCCGGAGCAGCCGTCCCGGCCGCAGGGGCCGGGGCCGTCATAGAGAACGGCGCCGCGGCCTGAGCCTGCGTCTGGGGCTGGGCCGCCGCGGCCACCTGGGCCGGCACGTTGAAGGCGACCTGCGCCCGCGACTTCACCTGGCCCGAGACCGGATCCACGTCGTCGAGCCGCACCCGGTAATCGCCGGGCTTCACGCCGCTGCCGATGGCGAACGAGACCTTTCCGTCGCCGCCCGCGCCGCCCGGCGCGACGAAGCTCTCGTTGAGATAGAGGCGGACCGTGGCGCCCGGGGCGCTCTGGCCGGAGACGAAGAGCTTCCCCTCCTCGGCTTCCACGGTGACGATCTTGATTTCGGGCCGGGGCGCGGCCGGCGCGGCGGGCTCCGTCGGTGCCGGCGGAGCGGCGCCCGGGGCCGCGTTGGCCTGCTGCTGAGGCGCAGGCTGGGCCGGCGTTTCGGCCGTCTTCGTCTCGGGAGCGGCCGGCTGGGCGGTCGGCTGCTCGGCCGGTGCCGGGGCCGGCTGCGCGGTCTTGGCCTCGGGCGGCTCGGGATTGGAGAGCAGCACCGTGGGCTTGTCCGGAGCGGTCAGGGCCACCAGGGGCCGGGTCTTGGCCGTGTCGAGAACCACGGTCACGCTCTCGCGGGAGCGCTGGCGGGTGCCGTCCGGCGCGATGGATTGCAGGGCGATCTGGTGGGAGCCCGGCGGCAGGGGCGGCGGAACGATGGCGAAGAGGCCCGAGGCGTCCGCCGCGGCGCGGGCATGGACGAGATCGCCGCGCAGGAGCTCTATCGTCGCACCGGGGGCCGCGCGGCCCGCGATGACGCTTTCCCCGTCGGGCTCGATCCGCACCACGTCGAAAGACGGGGCCACGGGGGCATTGGGAGCGACCCTGGCAGGCTCGGGGGAGGTTTCAGGCTTGGGCCTGGCCTCGCCCAGGGCGCCCTGGGGCAGCGGCGCCTGGGGTAGAGCCGTGGCGACCTGCGTTCCCGAATTCTCGCCAGGCCGGGCCGCGACCGGAGGAGTATCCTCGGTTTTCGCGGCGTTTTCGGACCGTTCCCAATAGAGCACGCCAAGCAGCACGGCGACGACAGCAGCTGCCGATGCGCCGAGAGCAGCGATCGTTCCCCTGTTCTGTTTCTCGTTCGCCATGATGCTTTTTCTCAACCTCAGGCACTTTCCTGCATTTAAACCGTTTATCTTTCAAAAGGCTACGGCCATAAGGGACAATAACAATGTTCTACGATTCAGCGCGGGTAGCTCCCCGCTCCTTTGAAGTGCCCATGTCAGCAATCAAATCTATTTGTGTCTATTGCGGCTCGGGATTCGGCGATGAGCCCGTTTTCGCTGAAAATGCGGCGGCATTAGGCCGCGCGATGGCCGAGCAGGGAATCCGTCTCGTCTATGGCGGCGGCAATGTCGGCCTCATGGGCACCGTGGCCCAGTCCGCCCTCGATCACGGGGGCTATGTCACCGGAATCATCCCGGACTTCCTGAAATCCCGCGAGAAGCTCCTCGACGACGTCCAGGAGACCATCGTGGTTCCCGACATGCACACCCGCAAACGGCTCATGTTCGAGAAGGCGGATGCCTTCGTGGCGCTTCCCGGCGGCATCGGGACCCTGGAGGAGCTGGTGGAGCAGA
Source organism: Microvirga sp. GCM10011540 (assembly GCF_042650665.1). Classification (NCBI taxonomy): domain Bacteria; kingdom Pseudomonadati; phylum Pseudomonadota; class Alphaproteobacteria; order Hyphomicrobiales; family Methylobacteriaceae; genus Microvirga; species Microvirga sp. GCM10011540. The sequence continues at coordinate 17,747 of NZ_JBHSBQ010000138.1, forward strand.
TGACCTGGGCCCAGCTCGGGCGCCACACCAAGCCGATTCTCCTGCTCAGCACCAACGGCTTCTGGAAGCCCCTGCTGACCCTCTTCGCCCACATGCGCGAGCAGGGTTTCATCCGTCCTGGCCTCGAGCTCAACTACCTGGTCGCGGAGCGCGTCGAGGAAGTGATCCCGATGCTCGAAGCCTCCGCCCGCCGCATCGGCCTCGTCGGCAACGAGGATATGATCGAGGGACGGTTCTAGCGCCGCAATTTCCCTCATTCGCCTCGGGCCGAGCCGGGCGGCTGCCCTGGCGGCCCGCCCCTCCTCACCGCATCGTGAGCGCCAAGCCGTTCCCACGGCGCGATCGCCCGCAAGCTCGGGCAGAACCATGCCCAGGCCGGGAGGTTGACGTTTGAACTGCTCATTCAGGAGGAGCTCATGCGTCATTTCTTCATCTCAACGGCCCTCGTCGCGGGGTGCCTCGTCGGAGGCTCCGCCTGGGCGCAAGGCGTGGGCGGCGGCCCGATCGGAGGCGGCTCCATCGGCGGATCGAGCATCGGCACGTCGTCGCCGTCCGCCCCGCCGACTGGCTCCGAGACGGGCGTCCTGAACCGTCAGCCGTCCTCGGAGGGTCTCCTGGGAACGCCGGGCAGCCTGAACGAGCGCGGCCTTCAGGGGACCACGGGCAATCTCTACGAGGAAGGCCTCCTCGGCGTCGACGGGGAGCTCAGCGATCCGACGGCACCGGACCGCGCCATCACCGATCCGGACAACACGGGCACGCTTGGCGGCTCGGTGGAGCAATCGGACGATACGACCATCGTCGATTCCCCGCTCGAGCGCGGCATCTGCGTCGGCTGCTGAGGACGTTCCGTCCTCGCGAGAGGGGCGACGGGCTCGCGAGAGCATCGTGCGGAAAGTGGATCCGGTTTTCCGCTCGAACGATGCTCCTGGCTCAGGAGAAAGCATCGGACCCAAAAGTGCAGATCCACTTTTGGGTCCGATGCTTTAAAGCCCCGCCCCGCTCTTCAGGAGCTTGTAGGTCATCGAATCCGTCAGCGCCTGGAACGAGGCGTCGATGATGTTCGCGGACACGCCGATGGTGGTCCAGCGGTCGCCGGAGGCGTCGCCGAACTCGATCAGCACGCGGGTGACCGCGTCCGAACCGCCCTGGTAGATGCGCACCTTGTAGTCGATCAGCTCCAGGTCCTGGATCAGGTCCTGGTACTTGCCCAGATCCTTGCGCAGGGCCACGTCGAGGGCGTTCACCGGGCCGTTGCCCTCCGCGGCCGAGATCAGCACCTCGTCGCCCACCCTCACCTTCACGATGGCTTCCGAAGCGGTGACCATCTCGCCGACAGCGTTGAAGCGGCGCTCCACGCTCACGGAGAAACGCTCCACGTCGAAGAAGGCCGGCACCTCGCCGAGCATCCGCTTGACCAGCACGTAGAAGGAGGCATCCGCCCCCTCGAAGGCGAAGCCTTCCGCCTCCTTGCGCTTCACCTCCTCCAGCAGCCGGCCGACGCGCGGATCGCCCCTCTCGAGCTCGAAGCCGAGACGCTTCAGCTCGGCGAGAACGTTGGATTGGCCGCCCTGGTCGGAGACCAGGACCTTCCGCACGTTGCCGACGATCTCCGGCTCCACGTGCTCGTAGGTGCGCGGATCCTTAAGGACCGCCGAGGCATGGATGCCGGCCTTGGTCGCGAAGGCGCTCGCGCCCACGAAGGGCGCGTGGCGGTTCGCCGGCCGGTTCAGGATCTCGTCCACCTGCCGCGACACGTGGGTGAGCTGACTCAGCGTCTCGTCCGTGACGCCGAGTTCGAACCGGGAGGCATAGCCGTCCTTCAGCTTCAGGGCACCGATGAGGGTGACCAGATTGGCGTTGCCGCAGCGCTCCCCAAGGCCGTTGAGCGTGCCCTGGATGTGCCGGGCGCCCGCCTCCACGGCGGCGAGCGAATTGGCGACGGCGCAGCCGCAATCGTCATGGGCATGGATGCCGAGATGCGAGCCCGGCACCGCCTTCGTCACCTCGGCCACGATGGCCGAGACCTCGTGCGGCAGCGTGCCCCCGTTGGTGTCGCACAGCACGACCCAGCGGGCGCCGGCCTCGTAGGCGGCTTTGGCGCAGGACAGCGCATAACCGGGATTGGCCTTGTAGCCGTCGAAGAAGTGCTCGCAATCCACCGCCACCTCGCGGCCCTTGGCGCGGGCGGCCTCGACGCTGTCGCGGATGCCGGCGAGATTTTCGTCCAGCGTGGTCTCCAGCGCCACGTGGACATGGTAGTCCCAGGCCTTGGCGACGAAGCAGATCGCGTCGGCCTCGGCCTCCAGGAGCGCCGCGACGCCGGGATCGTTCGAGACGGAGCGGCCGGAGCGCTTGGTCATGCCGAAGGCGGTGAACTTGGCCCGTTTCGTCCGCTTTTCCGCAAAGAAGGCCGTGTCGAGCGGGTTCGCTCCCGGATAGCCGCCCTCCACGTAATCGATGCCGAGCCGGTCGAGCAGGCTCGCGATCGCCTTCTTGTCCTCGAGGGAGAAGTCGACCCCGGTGGTCTGCGCGCCGTCGCGCAGGGTTGTGTCGAAGAGATGGATGCGCTCGCGGGTCATGACGGACGTCTCTGTTCCTCGGGATCGGCGAGACGCTTCTCCATGGTGGTGTTGCCGAGCCACTCGTCGCCCAGCGGCACGGTGTTGCGGCGCTGGGGCTGGAAACCGCGCTGCTCGAAGAACAGGCGCGCCGTGTCGCTCACGTCGGCCACGAGGCGCTTGGAGCCGCGCGCCGTCGCGAGCTTCTCGACCGCGTCGTAGAGCATGGCGCCGACGCCCTGCCCCGCCACGTCGGGATGCACGTAGAACAGGTCGATCAGCTCGTTGTCGTGGAGTGCGATGAACCCGACCGGCGAGCCCTCCACCGTGGCGACCAGGGTCAGCCCCTTGGTGAACCGCAGGGGGAAGGATTCGTCGTCGGCCTTGGCCGCCCAGGCCTCCCGCTGGCTCTCGCTGTAATCCTCCTCGGTCAGCTCCTCGACGCTCGCCTGGAAGATCTCGAGCAGCAGAGGCACGTCGGCCGGCAGGAACGGGCGCAGGCCCGGTTTCGGAAGCGACTGTCCCATCAGCGTGCAACCTCCCAGGTGGACGTGCCGTCCTTGTTGTCCTTCACCACGACCCCGAGCGCGGCGAGTTCGTCGCGGATGCGATCCGACTCGGACCAGTTCTTCGTGGCGCGGGCCTCCCTGCGGGCGGCGATCAGCGCCTCGACGATGGCCGGGTCGATCCCGAGCGTCGCCTGCTTGCGCGCCTTCCAGGCCGCAGCCCCCTCGGTCAGGAAGCCGAGCGCGCGGAGATTGGCGCCCAGTTCCGCGTGCGCCCCCTGCCCGTCCAGCGCATGGAGTTCGGCCAGCATCTTCGGCGTGTTGAGGTCGTCCGACAATGCCTCGACGATCTGGGGCGACAGGGCGGCGGACGAGCCGTCGCCCGCCAGATCGTACCAGCGGTCGAGGGTCTTCTCGCTTTCCTCCAGCCCCTTGGCGGTCCAGTCGATGGGCTGGCGGTAATGGGTGCGCAGCATGTTGAAGCGCAATACCTCGCCCGGCCAGTCCTTCAGCAGGTCGTGGATGGTGAAGAAGTTGCCGAGCGACTTCGACATCTTCTCGCCTTCCACCTGCAGGAAGCCGTTATGCATCCAGACATTGGCCATGCGGGGCGTGTCGAAGGCGCAGCAGGACTGCGCGATCTCGTTCTCGTGGTGCGGGAAGACGAGGTCGATGCCGCCGCCATGGATGTCGAAGATCTCGCGCTCCGTCGGATCGGCGCAGGAGAGCCGCGTCTCGAACGCCTTCACCAGATGCCGCCAGGACATGGCGGAGCACTCGATGTGCCAGCCGGGACGGCCGGGCGTCGCGATGCCGGCGGGCGAAGGCCAGGCCGGGTCCTGCGGGCCGGAGGGCTTCCAGAGCACGAAGTCCATCGGGTCGCGCTTGTAGGGCGCCACGTCGACCCGGGCGCCGGACAGGAGCTCGTCGAGGGAACGCTTGGAGAAGGCGCCGTATTTCGGCACCTTCGGCAGGTTCTGCATGGCCGCGACGGAGAAGAGCACGTGCTCCTCCGCCACATAGGCCGCGCCGCGCTCGATCAGCCGCTCGATGATCATGCGCATCTCGTCGATGTGCTCGGTCGCCCGCGGCTCGACGAAGCGCGGAGGCTGCCCCGCCTCGTTCACGTCCTCGGGCATGAGGACGCCGAGCGCCCGGATGTCGGCGTGGAACTGCGCCTCGGTCTTGGCCGTCACCTCGCGGATCGCATCGTTGTGGGGCAGGTCCGGGTAATCGCGGGCGGCGCGGGCGTTAATCTTGTCGTCCACATCCGTGATGTTGCGCACATACGTCACGGCGTCCGTGCCGTAGAGATGGCGCAGTAGACGGAAGAGAAGATCGAAAACGATGATCGGACGCGCATTGCCGATATGGGCATAGTCGTAGACGGTCGGGCCGCAGACGTAGAGGCGCACGTTCCTCTCGTCGATCGGGACGAAGTCGTCCTTCGATCGGGTCAGCGTGTTGTAGAGCCGCAGGTTGGGCGCCATGAAACCAAGTCCCTTCAGGCCGCAGGCCGGAGGATGGTTTCGATCTTGGAACGAGAACGAGACGGCTCCAGCCAGCGAAATGCGCTAGCTGCAAATAATCCCGGAAATGAGGATCGTTGCCGTGGTCATAGCAAAGATCAATGCCCTTTCAGCCGACCGGCGTCAAGGTTCCCGCCAGCTTGGCATGTTTTATTTGCACAAATGCATGCAACGGGCATTTGACAGCAGCGTTAGAGCTTTGTTCATGCCCCTTCGTGATAATACATCACGAGTAGAGTTCAGTGAGGTTTTCATGCGCCGCGCATATGCCATGCTCGGGTTGGGTACTGCTTTGTTTTTTGCAGCCGCGTCCTTGACCCTCCTGCCGAACGGGACTCAAGCCTCATCCACCCAGGCCACCTTCCTCGTCCCCGCCGCCGACGGTTACGGCGTCGCGGATTGCCTCATCTCAAGCCAGTCATGTGGCCAAGTTGTGGCGGACACCTGGTGCGAGGCCCACGGCTACACCCGCGCCGTCTCCTTCCGGCAGGTCGCCCCCCACGAGGTGACGGGCACCGTCCAGAAAGCATCCCTCGATACGCAGGAACTGCTTCCGGTCGCGATCACCTGCACCAACTGATCTTCGAATACTTGAAGTTGCTTCATCATGGCCGGGCCCTCCCCGGCCATTTTCGTGCCCGGCATCCATAGAACTCTCCTCCCCGATCTCGGGCCAGTCGGAGTTCGCCGGAAACTCGGCCCTGCTCTCCTCCCTCACGGACCTCGGGCCTCGCCGGAAGCGCCGCGTTGCTCTCCTCCCCCTTGTGGGGAGGAGGTGGAGGTGGGGGTGTGAGCGATAGCCTATGAAGGTCCGGCGCCGGCGCCCCCACCCTGGCCCTCCCCACAAGGGGGAGGGAAAAGAGGTCGCGCCAGACAGCGCCACGTCCACGAGGTGGGCTCTTTACCCCTTCAGCCACTCGCCGCATTTCGGCGGGACCTCCGTTCCCCACGGCATGAGCGGCACGGTGGAGGTGGAGTTCTTCGGCGAGCCTTCGATGGGGCGGTCGGAATAGACCATGTAGACCAGGGTGTTGCGCTTGGCGTCGCAGCCGCGGACGATCTGCATCTTCTTGAAGATCAGCGACCGGCGCTCGCTGAACACCACGTCGCCCTGGCCGAACTTGCCCTTGAAGCGCACCGGGCCGACCTGGCGGCAGGCGAGTGAGATGTCGGAGACCTCCTCGGCCACGCCGAAGGTTCCCGAAATGCCGCCGCGCTCGGGGGTCGTGTAGTGGCAGGCCACGCCCTCCACCAGGGGATCGTCGAGCCCGTAGACCGCCAGCTTGTCGTCGGGCGTCAGGGCCCGCCATACGGTGGACTTCTTGAAGATCAGGTCCGGCTCCTGGGCCGCGGCACCCGAAGCCGTTCCCAGGATCAGCGCCACGGCCAGAGCGATTCGAGCAAACATCGTGAACTCCCAACGTTAAGCTCGCATGTGGGGATTGCCCCGTCCTTTGACGAGGGCTCACTCGGGGTGATGGCTCACCACGCAGATCTTGTTGCCGTCGAGATCCCGGAAATAGGCGCCGTAATAGTTCCGGTGGTAATGCGGCCGCAGGCCCGGCGCGCCCTCGTCGGCCCCGCCCTTCTCCAGGGCCGCCGCGTGGCAGGCGTCGACCTGGGACCTTTTCGCGGCCAGCAGGGCCACCATGGCGCCGTTCCCGGGGGAGGCCTCCCGGCCGTCGAAGGGCCGCGCCACGATGAATTGCGGGCGGCCGCCCGGCAGGCCGTAGCCCAGGAGCATCTCGTTGGAATACCGCACCTCCAGCCCCAGCGGCGCCAGCACCGCATCGTAAAAGGTCCTGGCGCGGGCGAGGTCATTTGATCCGATGGTCGTATGGCTGTACATGGGGGCTCGTATTCCGGTCCGGCGGGCGTTTTTCGCATGGGAGGCTAGTTGGCCTCCCGCGGGGCGGGCAAGGGGATAACCACATTAGGGCCAAGTTCACGACGTCATATCACCATCGACTCGCGACATGACGCCCTGACGAATCCGGTTTAGCGACAAGCTTGATGACAAAGACACCCTTCTTCCGCTCCCTGATCGCCGCCGCGGCCTTCCTCGTCACCGGGGGAGTCGCCATCGCCCAGTCGCCGGAATGCCAGCGCTTCCGCGCGGAGCTCGCGGCCCTCGAACGGGGCGGCGGACAGGCCCAGACCGCCGCCATGCAGGCCCAGCGGAACGAGCTGAACCGGCTCCTGCGCTACTACCGCTCCATCGGCTGCGATCGCGGCCCCCTCGGGTTCCTCGCAGGCCCGGCTCCGGCCGAGTGCGGCGCCATCGCCGGGCAGATCCGCCAGCTCGAGGCCGGCTATGCGCGCCTCGCCCAGCAGGCCGCGGCCTCGGGCGAGGTCGAGTTCCGCCGCCGTCAGCTCCAGGCCGCCGTGCAGCAAACCTGCAGCACCGAGCAGCCCCGCGGCTTCTTCGAATCCCTGTTCGGCCCGCCGCGCGGCCAGCCCCAGCCGTCCGAGATCATGCCCGAAGGCCAGCCGATCATCGCCGACGGCGAGCAGTCCCTGGGCGGGCGCCAGCTCGTCTGCGTGAGGACCTGCGACGGCTCCTACTTCCCCCTGAGCAACGCCCCCGGCGGGCGCCAGGGCGCCGACGAGATGTGCCAGGCCCTCTGCCCCGGGACGGAAACCCGCGCCTTCGCCAGCCCCGGCGGTGACGACGGCCTGAACCGGGCGATCTCGGTCTCGACCAACCAGCCCTACACGTCGCTCGCGAACGCCTTCAAGTTCCGCAAGACCTTCGACGAGAGCTGCGCCTGCAAGAAGGAGAACGAGAGCTGGGCCGTCGTGCTGCGCCGGGCCGAGAGCATGCTCGAACAGCGCAAGGGCGACGTGATCGTCACCGCCGAAAAGTCCGAGGAACTGTCGCGCCCGAAGGCGACCCAGGCCCGCAAGGCCGCCGACAAGAAGGCGGACGAGGAAAGCCAGGCCGCCGCCGAGGCGGGCGATTCCGCCCCGACCGCGAGCCGCGAATCCGCCGGCATCGGGCCCCAGGCCATCGAGGGTGCGACGGTGGTGAACCAGGGCGAAGGCACGCGGCAGGAGGTCGTGGCTAGCGATGGCACCAAGCGCACCATCCGCGTGATCGCGCCCAACGTCATTCCGGTGCCGAACGCGAAGAACTGATCCTTCGGGCGGCCCCGCGCGTCGAAAATTCGGCTTGGACGACTCCGCCGGGAACGGTCGGCGGAGTTCAGCCCGTGCCCGTTTCGTGCTATCAGGCCGTGCCATGAAACCCATCGATTTCCGTCAGAGCCTTCACCCCTCCGACGCCTCGGAGCCGATCATCTCGGTCTCGGGCCTGGAGAAGACCTATGCGTCCGGCTTCCAGGCCCTGCGGAAGGTCGACCTGGAGATTCGCCGCGGCGAGATCTTCGCCCTGCTGGGACCGAACGGGGCCGGCAAGACCACCCTGATCAGCATCGTGTGCGGGATCGTGAACCCGAGCTCCGGCACCGTCCTGGCCGACGGCCACGACATCGTCCGGGACTACCGGGCCGCCCGCTCCAAGATCGGCCTCGTACCGCAGGAGCTTTCCACCGACGCCTTCGAGAGCGTGTGGGCGACCGTGAGCTTCAGCCGCGGCCTCTTCGGCAAGAAGCCCGATCCCGCCTATCTCGAGAAGATCCTGAAGGACCTGTCCCTCTGGGAGAAGAAGGACAGCAGGATCATGACCCTGTCCGGGGGCATGAAGCGGCGCGTCATGATCGCCAAGGCCCTGTCGCACGAGCCCAAGATCCTGTTCCTCGACGAACCCACGGCCGGCGTCGACGTGGAGCTCAGGCGCGACATGTGGGAGATGGTGCGCGGCCTCCGGGAGAGCGGCGTCACCATCATCCTGACCACCCACTACATCGAGGAGGCCGAGGAGATGGCCGACCGGATCGGGGTGATCAACAAGGGCGAGATCGTGCTGGTCGAGGACAAGGCCGTCCTGATGCGGAAGCTCGGAAAGAAGGAGCTGACCCTGCAACTGCAGAACCCGCTCGCGGCGATCCCGCCGGAGCTTTCCGCCTATCCGCTCCAGTTGTCCGCCGACGGAACGGAGCTCGTCTACACCTTCGACACCCAGCAGGAGGAGACCGGCATCGCCGGCCTGCTGCGGCGGCTGGGCGAGCACGGCATCGACTTCAAGGATCTCCAGACCAGCCAGAGCTCGCTGGAGGACATCTTCGTCGATCTGGTCAGGGGACGCGCATGAACATCCACGCCATCAAGGCCATCTATCTGTTCGAGATGGCGCGCACCTGGCGCACGCTGATGCAGAGCATCGCGTCGCCGGTGATCTCGACCTCGCTCTACTTCATCGTCTTCGGCTCGGCCATCGGGTCGCGGATGGCGAATATCGACGGGATCAGCTACGGCGCGTTCATCGTGCCGGGTCTGATCATGCTCTCCATCCTGACGGAGAGCATCTCCAACGCCGCCTTCGGCATCTACATGCCGAAATTCACCGGCACCATCTACGAGCTGCTATCGGCGCCGGTCTCCGCCATGGAGACCGTGATCGGCTATGTGGGCGCGGCGGCCTCGAAGTCGATCATCCTGGGCACGATCATCCTGATCACGGCCCGGCTGTTCGTGGATTTCTCCATCACGACTCCGCTGTGGATGATCGCGTTCCTGGTGCTGACCTCCGTCACCTTCAGCCTGTTCGGCTTCATCATCGGCATCTGGGCGGACAGCTTCCAGAAGCTGCAGGTCATCCCGCTGATGATCGTGACGCCCCTCGCCTTCCTGGGCGGCAGCTTCTACTCGATCAACATGCTCCCGCCGTTCTGGCAGACCATCGCCCTGTTCAACCCGGTCGTCTACCTCGTGAGCGGCTTCCGCTGGAGCTTCTACGGCGTGTCCGACGTGGGCGTCGGCATCAGCCTCGGCATGACCCTGGTGTTCATGCTGATCTGCCTCGCGGCCATCGGCTGGATCTTCCGGACGGGGTACAAGATCAAGGCGTGAGGGGCGCCACTGATATTCCGATGACGAGCGATGGGCTCCCTCTCCGTCATTCCGGGGCGAGCGTAGCGAGAGCCCGGAACCCATAGCCGCCGATGGTGCAGGACAAAGCGGGACGCCGATCGCTCTTCCTGAAACGTAGTGTTTATAGGTTCCGGGCTCAGTCCTGCGGACTGCCCCGGAATGACGATGGATGACTCCCGCGTGCGGCGCGGATCTTATGCCGCCTGCCCGGCGAGCCTCGCCTTCACCCGTTCCGGCCCGATCATCGGCAGCAGCGCGCCGAGTTCGGGGCCGTGATCGAGCCCGGTGAGCGCAAGGCGCAGGGGCATGAACAGGGCCCTGCCCTTCAAGCCGGTTTCGGCCTTCACGGCCTCCGTCCACGCCTTCCAGGTGGTCGCGTCCCACGGCCCTTCGGGCAGCACCCTGGCGGCGGCCTCGATGAAGCCCTTGTCCTCGATCACGGGCGTCACCGGCCCGTTCACCACTGTCCACCACTCGACGACATCGGCCACCTTGCCCAGGTTGCCGCGCACCGCGTTCCAGAACGCCTCGCCGCCGTCGGCGCCGAGGGCGGCAAGGCGCTCGCGCGCCTTGTCGTAGGGCATCTCGTGGATCAGGCGGGCGTTGAGCTGTTCCAGCTCGTGCTCGTCGAACTTCGCCGGGCCGCGGGAAATGTGGCTGAAGTCGATCAGGCGGGCGAGTTCGTCCACGTCGGCCACCGGCCGCACGGATTCGGACGAGCCGACGAGGACCGCGAGGGACGCGATGGCCTGAGGCTCGAGCCCCGCTTCCCGCAGGCTCCTCAGCGACAGGTGCCCGAGGCGCTTGGACAGCCCCTCCCCGCTCGCGGTGGTGAGCAGGCCGTGATGGGCAAAGATCGGCGGCAGGGCGCCGAGCGCCTCGAAAATCTGGATCTGCACCGCCGTGTTGGTGACGTGGTCCTCGCCGCGGATCACGTGGGAGATCCTGAGGTCGATGTCGTCGGCCACCGACGGCAGCGTGTAGAGATAGGTCCCGTCCTCGCGCACCAGCACCGGATCGGAGAGCGAGCTGCAATCCACATGGCAGTCGCCGCGGATCATGTCCGTCCAGGGCACAACCCGGTGGTCGAGCAGGAAGCGCCAGTGCGGGCGACGGCCCTCCGCTTCGAGCTTCTCCTTCTCCTGGGCGGTCAGCTTCAGGGAGGCGCGGTCGTAGATCGGCGGCAGGCCGCGGGCGAGCTGGCGCTTGCGGCGGAATTCCAGCTCCTCCGGCGTCTCGTAGCAGGCATAGAGGCGGCCCATGATGCGGAGCCGCTCGGCCACGTCGTCGTAGAGCTCGAACCGCTCCGACTGGCGCACCGTGACGTCCGGCGGCACGCCGAGCCACTTCAGGTCGAACTCGATCGCATCGGCATATTCCCGCTTCGAGCGCTCCTGGTCCGTGTCGTCGAACCGGAGAATGAACAGGCCCCCCTCCCGGCGCGCATAGAGCGCGTTGAGCAGGGCCACGCGGGTGTTGCCGATATGGATGAGCCCGGTCGGGGACGGGGCGAAGCGGACGATGGGCTGTGACATGGCGAAAGCCTATGGCGAAGGGCGGCGCGCAGCGCAAGGGGCTGCGTGTGCCTCCTCCCCTTACGGAGAGGGCCGGAGCGATGCGGACAGGCGGGAGACCGATTTCAATCGCCCCCTCATCCTGAGGGGCTGGCTCATGAAGCGCCGATAGGTGGCCGGAAACTCAGCCCTGCTCTCCTCCCCACGGACCTCGGGCTTGCCCGAGATCCGCATCCTCTTGCGCAAGTCGGGAACACCCGACTTGCGGTGGGGAGGAGGTGGAGGTGGGGGTGTGGGCGCCGGACTGGAACCAGCGAAGCGCCCACACCCCCACCCTGGCCCTCCCCACAAGGGGGAGGGATGAGGTTGCGCTATACGCTGCCACATTCGGAAGCGACACATCTCCCACCCTCATCCTGAGAAGCCGCGTCAGCGGCGTCTCGAAGGATGATCCAGAGGTCTCCGGAGACGCCGCCCCTCGGCATGAAGACCTGGAGGAGAATGCTGGCGGCATCGGCACTGCGCGTTCGAGCCACATGCCCGTCTTTCCGACCTTTGCCCTTTGTGCCTCCCCGCCAAGGGAAGGACGGCGCGTCAGACGTCCATCTCGCTCATCCGCGGCTTGCCGGTGGCCCGCTGCAGGGCCTCGTCGTTCCGGTGGGCGACCATGCCCTGGTCGCGGAAGCGGTTGACGATGGGGTAGCGGCGGTCGCGGCCGAAGTTGCGGCGGGTCACCTTCACGCCCGGGGCCGATTGGCGGCGCTTGTATTCGGCAAGGTAGAGCAGGCGCTCCACCTTCTTGACCGTCTCCAGGTCGTAGCCCTTGTCGACGATTTCGCAGACGCGCAGCTCCTGCTCCACGAGGCCGCGCAGGATCTCGTCGAGATCCTCGTAGGGCGGCAGCGAATCCTGGTCCTTCTGGCCTTCGCGCAGTTCGGCGGTCGGAGCCTTGGTCAGGATGTTCTCGGGAATCACGACGCCGTCCGGCCCCAGGGCGCCCTCGGGCTTCCAGCGGTTGCGCAGGGCGGAGAGACGGTAGACCTCCATCTTGTAGAGGTCCTTGATCGGGTTGAAGCCGCCGTTCATGTCGCCGTAGATGGTGGCGTAGCCCACCGACATCTCCGACTTATTGCCCGTCGTCACCACCATGGCGCCGAACTTGTTCGAGATCGCCATGAGGATGGTGCCGCGGGCGCGGCTCTGGAGGTTCTCCTCCGTGATGTCGCGCGGTTTGCCCGCGAACATGGGCTGGAGCAGCTCCTCGAAGCCTTCCACCGCCGCCGCGATGGGCAGCGTGTCGTAGCGGACGCCCAGCGCCTTGGCGCAGGCCTCCGCATCCTTCAGGGACTCGCCCGAGGTGTAGCGGTAGGGCAGCATCACGCAATGGACGCGGTCCGGCCCGAGCGCATCCACCGCCATGGCGGCGCAGATGGCGGAATCGATGCCGCCGGAGAGACCGAGCACCACGCCCGGAAAACGGTTCTTCTCCACGTAGTCGCGAAGGCCGAGCACGCAGGCGGCGTAATCGGCCTCCTCGCCCTCCTCCACCGTGACCCTGGGAGCCTCGATGCAGGCCCAGCCCTCCTCCGACTTCTCCCAGACCGAGAGCGCGACCGTCTCCGTGTAGGCCGGGAGCTGGCAGGCGAGCGAGCAGTCGGCGTTGAACACGAAGGAGGCGCCGTCGAAGACCAGTTCGTCCTGGCCGCCCACCTGGTTGAGATAGACCAGCGGCAGGCCGCTCTCGGTCACCCGCGCGGCGGCGATGTTGAACCGCTCCTCCGTCTTGCCGCGCCAGTAGGGAGAGCCGTTGGGCACCAGGAGCATCTCGGCGCCGGTCTCCGCCAGGCACTCGACTACGTCCCCGCTCCAGATGTCCTCGCAGACCGGGATGCCGAGGCGGATGCCGCGGAAATTGACCGGCCCCGGCAGCGGTCCGGCCTCGAAGACGCGCTTCTCGTCGAACACGCCGTAATTGGGCAGATCGACCTTGAACCGCACCGAAATCGTGCCGCCGTCCAGCAGCGCATAGGCGTTGTAGAGGGCCCCGTCCTCGCGCCAGGGCAGGCCGATCAGCAGCGCCGGTCCGCCATCGGCGGTCTCGCGGGCGAGGCGCTCCACCGCGGCCCGGCATACGTCCTGGAACGCCGGCTTGAGCACCAGGTCCTCGGTCGGATAGCCGGCGAGGAAGAGTTCGGGGAACATCACGATGTCGGCGCCCATCCGGGCGGCCTCGGCCCGCGCGTCGCGGGCCTTCTGCTCGTTGCCGGCCACGTCGCCGACGATGGGGTTGAGCTGCGCGAGAGCGATCTTGAGTCTGTTCTGGGCCATAGCCTCACGATTTAGCGCGGCAGCTTATGCGCAGCAATGAGGAGCATGCGCTTTCCTGTGACGGCCGGGTCGAGGGCGTCACCTATGGGCCTGCAGCGCGGCCTCGGCCACATCGCGTCCGGGAAAGAGCCGGAAGCTTGAGCGGAACCGGCCAAAGCCCAGTTCGTTGTTCTGGCACGAACGGAACAGGAGATTGAAGATGTTGAAAGGTGGTCTACTTTGGCTCATTGGCATTCCTTTGCCGATTATCCTTATCCTGTTCTTCCTCGGCTTCCTGAGCTGATCTCGGATTGCTTGGCGGAGTTTGCATCTACTCTGCCGAAGTCGAGGCAAGACGGAGCTTTTCATGACGGCGCAGGAGGTAAACTCCTGCGCCGTCTTTCGTTGCGGTCGGAACCAGGAGTCCGCCCCCTTCTTTGACAGGAGGAATTGTTGCGGAGACTTCCATGTCGAGAACGCTGACGACGGAGCTTGCGAGCGGCGCCATGGCCGGAGCGGCCGCGGTGTGGGTCATGGACCGGGCCGACTGGCTCATGGTGGCATACGAGGACCCGGCCGCCTGGAGCCGGACCAAGGAGGTCCGCCCGAACCACAAGGATCCCGCCCACAACATGGCCGGCATGGCCGCGAAGGCCGTCGGGGCCGAGCCCCCGCCGGAGCCGCATCCCGCTGGTCTCGCCATCCATTACGCCCTCGGGATGGGACCGGCGGCCGTGTACAGCACCCTGCGCGAGCACGTTCCCGGCGGCGTCGTCGGCCGCGGGGCCCTGCTGGGCCTCGGCATGTTCCTGATCGAGGACGAGGTCCTAAACCCGGTCCTCGGCACAGCGGCTCCCCCGCAGCGCTATCCCTGGCAGGCCCATGCCCGCAGCGTCGTCGCCCATCTGGTCTTCGGCATCGCCACCGAAGCCATGCTGAGCCTCCTCGACAGGTCCCGCCACCCGGGCCGCTCGAAACGAAGCACGCAGAACCGCTCCCGCCGACCCGCCTGAGCGGCCATTCGAACGAAAAAGGGGCGCCACCGGCGCCCCTTCTCTCCGACAATCGCAGACCGCCCTACTCCGCGGCGAGCGGGGCCGGACGTTCCCGGGAATTGCGCTCCTGCTTGATCAGCTCGGAGGTGAGGAAGGCGATTTCCAGCGCCTGCTCGGCATTGAGGCGCGGATCGCAATAGGTGTGGTAGCGGTCGGAGAGGTCCGCATCGGTGAGCGCCCGCGCGCCGCCGGTGCATTCCGTCACGTTCTTGCCGGTCATCTCCAGGTGGATGCCGCCCGCATGAGTCCCCTCGGCGCGGTGAACCGCGAAGAAGTCCCGCACCTCGCCCATGATCCGCTCGAACGGCCGGGTCTTGTAGCCGGAACCCGCCTTGATGGTGTTGCCGTGCATGGGATCGCAGGACCACACCACCGTGCGGCCTTCCGCCTTCACGGCCCGCACGAGGGCGGGCAGGTGCTCGAACACCTTGTCGGCGCCGAAGCGGCAGATGAGGGTGAGGCGGCCCGCCTCGTTCTCCGGGTTGAGCTGGTCGATAAGGCGCAGCAATCCGTCCGCCGTGAGGGACGGGCCGCATTTGAGGCCGATCGGGTTCCTGATGCCGCGCATGTATTCCACATGGGCATGATCGGGCTGGCGCGTGCGGTCGCCGATCCAGAGCATGTGGCCCGAGGTGGCGTACCAGTCGCCGGTGGTGGAATCGACCCGGGTCATGGCCTCCTCGTAGCCGAGGAGGAGCGCTTCGTGGCTGGTGTAGAAATCCGTCTGGCGCATCTCGGGATGCGTCTCCGGATCGATGCCGATGGCGCGCATGAACTCGATGCTCTCGGTGATGCGCTCCGCCAGCTCGCTGTAGCGCGAGGATTGCGGCGAATCCTTCACGAAGCCGAGCATCCAGCGATGGGCGTTCTCGAGATTGGCGTAGCCGCCCGTCGCGAAGGCGCGCAGCAGGTTGAGCGTCGCGGCCGACTGGCGGTAGGCCTCGGTCTGGCGGCGCGGATCGGGAATGCGCGACTCGGGCGTGAAGTCGATGTCGTTGATGATGTCGCCCCGGTAGCTCGGCAGCGACACGCCGTCCACGGTCTCGGTGTCGGAGGAGCGCGGCTTGGCGAACTGGCCGGCGGAGCGGCCGATCTTCACCACGGGCGAGCCGCCCGCATAGGTCATCACCACCGCCATCTGCAGGAACAGGCGGAAGAAATCGCGGATGTTGTCGGCGGAATGCTCGGCGAAGCTCTCGGCGCAGTCCCCGCCCTGGAGCAGGAAGGCTTCGCCCGCCGCCACCTTGGCCAGGCTCCGCTTCAGCTTGCGAGCCTCGCCTGCAAAAACGAGTGGGGGAAAGCCCGCGAGCTGCTGCTCGACGTTCTTCAGCGCCTCAGGGTCCGGATAGGCCGGAACCTGCTGGATCGGCTTGTTTCTCCAGCTCGTCAGCGTCCACCGCTCGGTCATGACACATACCCCCGTGTCTCTCGAATCCTCATCGTGCACCGCAACAAGCGGCACGAAAGGGCACCTATACACGACATAAACAAAAAGGCGAGTGCGGAGGAAGGACGCGTTGGCGCAGTCTACTTATGCGCTGGGTGCACTCCGATGGCTAGGCTTTCGGGCCGTCGCAGCGGAACCGCCCTGGCCGCGTCGGGCGATGGTCAGCTTTGGTCGACGATTTCCGCGATCCTGCCATTCGCCGTTCTGAAGTAGGACGCGCCGGAGAAGGCGAGACGCTGTCCGGCCTTCCAGCCGTTCGGGAGGTCGGCGGCGACGGTCGCCGTATAGGCTATCTCGACCATGGTGTGGGCTCCGACGACGATGCAGCCGGTAACATCCTGCCGGCGTTCGCGAAATGCCGCCACCCCCACCTCGGCGAGCTCGGCGAACCGCTCCTTTCCCGCCGTCTCGACATCGACCTGCCCGGAGGAGATGTTTTGAAAGCGGACGTCTTCGGCAAGGCATTCGAGCATCCTGCCGACATCCATGGCGTTGTACGCCTCGATATAGGCCCTGACGATCGACGGGATTTCCATGTCTCAAGCCCTCAATTTGGCGGGCGGCCCTTTCAGGTGCTGAAAAAATCATGACGCCGAGGCGCTGTAAACGGGAGGGGCAGCCTTGG
The DNA here is from genome assembly GCF_042650665.1 of Microvirga sp. GCM10011540. Taxonomy (NCBI): domain Bacteria; kingdom Pseudomonadati; phylum Pseudomonadota; class Alphaproteobacteria; order Hyphomicrobiales; family Methylobacteriaceae; genus Microvirga; species Microvirga sp. GCM10011540. The sequence goes on from NZ_JBHSBQ010000138.1 coordinate 34,283, forward strand.
CGGCCGCCGTCCGGCAACGGGGATTCGGACTGCCCTACCCCACCGCCACCGGCCGCTTGACGACCGCGGGGGTGCGCATGGTCACCAGCTCCTCCGAGGCGGTCGGGTGGACCGCGACGGTGCGGTCGAAATCGGCCTTGGTGGCCCCCATGGTGACGGCGACGCCCGCGAGCTGGATCATCTCGCCCGCGTCGTGGCCGACGATGTGGACGCCCACCACCCTGCCGGTGGCCTTGTCGACAATGAGCTTCATGAGCATCCGCTCATGGGCGCCGGACAGGGTCGCCTTCATGGGGCGGAAGGCGGTCTTGTAGACGTCGATGTCGCCGTAGCGGGCCCAGGCCGCCGCCTCGCTGCAGCCGATCACGCCGATCTCGGGGGTCGAGAACACGGCCGTGGGGATGAGGTCGTGGTCCACGATGGTGGGCCTGTCGCCGAAGACCGTGTCGGCGAAGGCGTGGCCCTCGCGGATGGCGATGGGCGTGAGATTGGCCCGGTTGGTCACGTCGCCCACCGCGTAGATCGACGGGATGAGGGTCTGGGAATAGGAATCGACCGGAATCGCCCCGACCTCGTCGACGGTGATGCCGACCTTTTCCAGCCCGAGCCCTTTGGTGTTGGGGCGTCGCCCGGTGGCGACGAGCACCTGGTCGACCGTGACCACGGATCCGTCCGACAGGGTGGCGGCGATGCCGTCGGGCGTTCTGTCCAGGCGCTGCGCGGTCCGGCCCAGGGCGAGATTGATGCCGCGCTGGGCATAGGACGCGCCGAGGGCGTCGCGGACGTCGTCGTCGAAGCCGCGCAGGAGCTTGTCGCCCCGGTGCAGGAGCGTCACCTCGCTCCCGAGGCCGGCGAAGACGCCGGCGAATTCCACCGCGATATAGCCGCCGCCGACGATCATGATCCGCTTCGGCTGCTCTTTCAGATGAAAGACCTCGTTGGAGGTGATGCCGAGCTCGCCGCCGGGGATGACCGGCTCCAGGGTCGGATGCGCACCGACCGCCACGAGGATGTAGCGCGCCCGGATGCGTTCGCCGGTCTTGAGGACGTGCACCGTGTGCGGATCCTCGATCACGGCGCGGCTGTCGACGACCGTCACGCCGGATCGCTCCAGGTTGGTGCGGTAGATGCCCTCGAGCCGGTCGATCTCCTTGTCCTTGTTGCGGATCAGGGTGGCCCAGTCGAAGGTGGCGTCGCCCACATCCCAGCCGAAGCCCGCCGCCTCCTCGAATTCGAGGGAGAAGCGGCTGGCATAGACCATGAGCTTCTTGGGCACGCAGCCGCGGATCACGCAGGTGCCGCCGACCCGGTATTCCTCCGCGATCATCACCTTGGCGCCGTAGCTCGCGGCGATGCGCGCGGCGCGCACGCCGCCGGACCCGGCGCCGATGACGAAGAGGTCCACATCGAATTGGCTCATGGCATTGTCTCCAGCCGGGTTTTGCGAAAAGCGAGCATCCAGACGATAGCGGCTCCGAGGGAGGCCGCCCACCATCCCTGCCAGGCCCCGTGCCCGACCATGGAAACCGCCGCCGCTCCGGCGAACAGCGCCATGGAGAGGCTCATGACGAGGCGGGACTGGCGGCGGATGGCGCGCAGGACGAGAAGCAGGATCACGAGGGCCAGGAACGCGCCCACGGCGCCGAGTTCGGTCCAGACCTGAAGCGGGGTGCTGTGCGGATGGCCGATGGCGAGCATCCGCCGCATCTGCGGCGCCACCTTCCGGGCCACGCGGGTCTCGCGGATGCGCGGGCTCACGCCGAAGCCGGCGCCCAGCACCGGCTGCTGGCGGACCGCCGCGCTGAAGCTGCGCCAGAGATCCACCCGCTCCCGGGTGTGATGGTCCGCCATCCGCTCGTGCATGGAGGGGGTGATCAGGCTGTCGGCGATGGGGCCGAGGAACGGAGCCGTCGCCATGGCGACGACGCAGGCGCCGGCTGCGAGCCACCCGGTGAGCCTGGGGAAAAGCCAGGCGATCAGGAAGACGGGCGCGACGACCAGGAGCCCGAGAAGCGCGGCGCCGCTGTCCGAATGGGCCAGGGCCGTCGCGAAGGCGAGGCCGATCCCGGCGCTCCAGGCCCAGCCGTGGCGTCCCGAGCCCGCGAGCCAGGCCAGGAGCGGCAGCATCAGGACCAGAAGCGTCAGGGTCGGGCGGTTGAAGATGAAGGTGTTCGCCCGCATCCCCAGGCTTTGGCGCAGGGCGAGCCCGGTGCGCAGCTCGACCACGATCAGGAGGCACGCCGCGGCGGTCGAGGCGGCGAGCAGCCAGAACGCGGCGCGGGTCATCCGTCGCGGCAGGACCAGCGCGACCGTGAAAGCGGAGGCGACCGGGATCCAGAGTTCGCCCAGGGTGAAGAGCGACAGGCTCTTGAACGGGCTCCACCCGATGGAGATCGCCGACCAGGCGAGAAAGGCCAGGATTGCCAGCCCAAGGGGGGACTTCAGGGCGGCCAGCGCCTCGCGCCCCACCTGCCGCAGCCGCCCCTCGGCCGCCACGGCGCCGAGGGCGCACAGGGCGCTCACGGCCAGGAAGGCCGGGCTCGACCGGTGGGCGATGGTCATGCCGAGAGGCATGACGGCAAGCGCCGCCATCGCCACCTGCCACAGGATGCCCGCCAGCCGGGAGCCGGCATTCGGCAGGGCCCGCTCGGCCGATGCGGTTTCGAGAATGCTCATGGCGAGGCTCTTACGCGAAGGTTCGTTGGCGATAAAGACGGGAAGCGCGCTTGCCGCCCCTCGCTTGGGCCTTTACCGTTCGCCGCAGGACGTGCTTTTAGAGAGCCATCCATCACAGGCGTAAACGGAGGAAACAACATGAGCCAGTATCGCAAAGGTCTCTGGCGCAGCGCACTCGCTGCGGCGGCGGTCGTCGGCTTCGTCACGACGGCAGCGGCTCAGATGGAGCTGAAGATCATGGCCCCGGCGGCGCCGGGCGGCGGCTGGGACCAGACCGCCCGCTCCATGCAGCAGGCCCTGACCCAGGCGGGCATCGCCAAGAGCGTGCAGGTGACCAACGTTCCGGGCGCCGGCGGCTCCATCGGCATCGCCCAGCTCGTCAACAACGCCAAGGGCGACGGCAACCAGCTCATGGTCATGGGCTACGTCATGGTCGGCGCGCTGCTCACCAACAACTCGCCCGTGACCCTCGACCAGACGACGCCCATCGCCCGCCTGACGGCGGAATACGAAGCCATCGTCGTTCCGGCCAATTCGCCGATCAAGACCGCCAAGGAGCTGGCCGAGGCCGTGAAGGCCGATCCGGCGAAGGTGACCTGGGCCGGCGGCTCGGCAGGCGGCGTCGACCACATCGCGGCGGCTCTCTTCGCCAAGGCCGCGGGCGCGGACCCGACCAAGATCAACTACATCCCCTTCTCCGGCGGCGGCGAGGCCCTGGCGGCCATCCTCGGCGGCAAGGTGACGGCGGGCATCTCCGGCTACGGCGAGTTCGAAAGCCAGATCAAGGCCGGCAAGCTGCGCCTTCTCGGCCTGACCTCCCCGGCCGACAAGGCAACCCCCGACAAGCCGTCCCTCACGGCGGAGGGCGTGAACCTCGAGATCGCCAACTGGCGCGCGGTCGTTGCGCCTCCCGGCCTCACCGACGAGGAGAAGAAGGCCCTCACCGACGCCATGGACCGCATGGCCAAGTCGAACGAGTGGCAGAGCATCCTGAAGGCCAAGGGCTGGGAGGATTCCTACGTGTCCGGGGACGCCTTCGCAAAGATCCTGGAACAGGAGCAGGCCCGCACGAAGGAAGTCCTGACCTCCGTCGGCCTCGTGAAGTCCTGATCCTAACCGGATCCGTCAACACGGAAGCGCCGCGCCCAGCCGCGGCGCTTCCTTTTCAGGAAATGCCATGAACGCCTCGCACCGCCCCGACGTGCCCGGGCTCGTCATCTCGCTCATCCTTTTCGCCTTCGCGGGCCTGATCTGGTGGGACACGACGAATGTGCAGATCGCCTCGGCCTACGGCCCCGGCCCGACCGCCATGCCCTACATCGTGGGCGCCGGAATGCTCCTGATCGCCGTCGGCAATCTCGTGCTGGCCCTGCGCGGCGACTTTCCGGCCCGCGACAGCCTCGACTGGAAGCCGATCCTCCTCATTCTCGGCGGCATGGCGGTTCTGATCGCCCTCATCTCCTATGGCGGCGGCCTCATCCCGGCGACCGGCATCCTCTTCGCCGCCGTGTCGGCGGCCTTCGGGCGACGCGCCTTCGTCACCGACCTGATCATCGGCCTCGTGCTCGGCCTCCTGATCTACGTCCTCTTCTCGAAACTGCTGGCCCTGTCCTTGCCGATGGGTCCGATCGAACGCCTGATCTGAGACCCCGGCCATGGACGCTTTCATTGCCCTCGCCAACGGCCTGACCATCGCCCTCGAGCCGATGAACCTTCTCTTCGCGCTCATCGGCGTGCTGCTCGGCACCGCCGTGGGCGTGCTGCCCGGCATCGGCCCGGCGCTCACCGTGGCGCTGCTCCTGCCCATCACCTTCCAGCTCGATCCGGGCGGCTCGATCATCATGTTCGCGGGCATCTATTACGGCGGCATGTACGGCGGCTCGACCACGTCGATCCTCATCAACACGCCCGGGGAAAGCGCGTCGATGGTCACGGCGCTGGAGGGCAACAAGATGGCCAAGGCCGGGCGCGGCGGCCCGGCCCTCGCCACCGCCGCCATCGGCTCCTTCGTGGCCGGCACCATCGCCACCATCGGCCTGGCGTTCCTGGCGCCCTACCTGGTGGACATCGCGATCCAGTTCGGGCCCGAGGACTATTTCGCGCTCATGTGCGTGGCCTTCGTGACCGTGTCGGCCACTTTCGGCGATTCCCCCATCCGGGGCCTCACCTCACTGTTCATCGGGCTGATGCTCGGACTCGTGGGCATCGACCTGCTCACCGGGCAGGCGCGCATGACCTTCGGGGTTCCCGAACTCCTGGACGGGGTCGAGGTGACCACCCTCGCGGTCGGCCTCTTCGCCATCGGCGAGGCGCTCTACGTCGCCTCCCGCCGCCATATCCAGCAGGAGACGCTCGAACCCGTGCGCGGCTCCCTGTGGATGACGAAGCAGGATTGGGGCCGCTCCTGGAAGGCCTGGATCCGCGGCGCCCTGTTTGGCTTCCCCATCGGCGCCCTGCCCGCGGGCGGCGCCGAGATCCCGACCTTCCTGTCCTATTCCACGGAACGACGCCTGTCGAAGCACCCGGAGGAGTTCGGCACGGGCGCCATCGAGGGCGTGGCCGGCCCCGAGGCCGCCAACAACGCGGCCGCGGCCGGCACCCTGGTGCCGCTACTGACGCTCGGCCTGCCGACCTCCGCCACCGCCGCCATGATGCTGGCGGGCTTCCAGCAATACGGCCTCAATCCCGGTCCCCTGCTCTTCGCCGAGCGCCCCGATCTCGTCTGGGGCCTCATCGCGAGCCTGTTCATCGCCAACGGCATGCTGCTGGTGCTGAACCTGCCGCTGGTGGGCCTGTGGGTGCGCCTCCTGGCGATCCCGCAGCCCTGGCTCTATGCGGGCATCCTGGTCTTCGCCACCATCGGCACCATCGCGGCCAATCCCTCGCCCGTGGAGCTGATGATGCTGACCGCCTTCGGCGTCCTCGGCTTCATCATGCGCCGCTTCGACTACCCCATCGCCCCGGTGGTGGTCGGCCTGATCCTCGGCCCCATCGCGGAAAGCCAGCTTCGCCGCGCGCTCTCCATCAGCCTCGGCGATCCGATGGTTCTCCTGCAGAGCCCGATCTCGGCGACGCTCCTGGCCATCGCCCTGATCGCCCTGGTCGCGCCCTTCGTGCTCAAGGGCCTGGGCCGGTTCAGGGCGACCGAGGACTAGGCGGTCGATGCGGTACCGGGAAGGACCGGCTGAACGAGCAGGCGGGATTCCGGCCCATGTGCCGGTCCTCGAAACCGAGCGGCTGCGCCTGCGCGGACAGACCATGGCCGATTTCCCGGCCTGCGAGGCCCTGTGGGGCGATCCGGAAACGGTCCGCTTCATCGGCAACGGCACGCCGTCCGGCCGCGAGGAGACCTGGGCCAAGTTCCTGCGCAATGCGGGCCACTGGGCGATGCTCGGCTTCGGCTACTGGATGGTCGAGGAGAAGGCGACCGGCGCCTTCATCGGCCTGATCGGCTTCAGCGACCTGCACCGGGAGATCGAGCCACCCCTGCCCGACGCTCCCGAAGCCGGCTGGGTGCTGTCCCCCAAGGCGCACGGGAAAGGCTATGCGACGGAGGCCGTTCGCGCCGCCCTCGCCTGGGGCGAAACCCGCTTCGGCAACCCGCGCTCGGTCTGCCTCATCGCGCCGGACAACGTCGCCTCACTGCGCGTGGCAGAGAAGTGCGGCTACGCCGAATTCGCCCGCGCCACCTACAAGGAACGCCCGGTCGTCCTTCTCGCCCGCGGAACCTGAGCCGTTCGGCCCCGCAAGGGTCGTCGTTGAAGCGCCGGGCGGATCATCCGAGCGCAGCGGAGGCTTCGCGGACCTTCGCGGTCGCGGCGCTGACGAGTTCCGCCGCGTGGGCGATCTCGTTCATGTTGCTGCTGATCGAGGACACGCTTCGCGATGCGCCCTGCATGTTAGAGGACATTTCCCGCGTGACGGCGGACTGCTCCTCGACGGCCGCCGAGATGGCGATGGAAATCTCGTTGATGCGCTGGACGGTCGACGTGATCGTTCCGATGGAGGAAATGACCTGTTGCGTCACGTCCTGGGTCTGAGCGATCTGCCCGCCGATTTCCTCGGTGGCCTTCGCCGTCTGGGTGGCGAGGTTCTTGACCTCCGCGGCAACCACCGCGAAGCCACGGCCGGCTTCGCCGGCCCGGGCCGCTTCGATGGTGGCGTTCAGCGCGAGAAGGTTGGTCTGCGAGGCGATGCTGTCGATGAGGGTGATGATCTCCCCGATCTTCTGGGCGGATGCCGCCAGGCCGGATACGACGGCATTCGTCTCCCTCCCCTGCTCCACGGCCTGGGTGGAGATGGCGAGGGCCTGATTGACCTGCACGCCGATCTCGTCGACGGAGGCTGCGAGTTCCTCCGCGCCGGCCGCGACGGCTTGAACGCTCACGGATGTCTCGGTGGATGCCCTCGCAGCCCCTTCCGCCTGGGCCGTGACATCGGCGACGGCCTTCGTGATCCCGGTCAGTTCGGTTGCGATCGACCTCTGGATGTCGGCCCGCCGCATGCGCTCGTTCACTTGCGCCGTGACGTCGGTTGCGAACTTGATGACCTTGTAGGGATGCCCGGCCGCGTCGAAGACCGGATTGTAGGAGGCCTGAATCCAGACCTCCCTGCCGCCCTTGCCGATGCGCCTGTATTCGGCGGCCTGGTACTCGCCGCGTCGGAGCCGCTCCCAGAAATCCCGATATTCCTGGCTGCCTCGATGCGACGGCTCCACGAACATGCCGTGGTGCCTGTTCCGAACCTCCTCCAGGCGGTAGCCCATCGCATCCAGGAAGTTCTGGTTGGCGGTGAGGATGTTTCCGTCGAGATCGAACTCGATGACGGCTTGCGACCGGTTGATCGCCTGGATCTGGCCCTCGTACTCGACGGCCTGCAGCTTCTGCCCGGTGATATCGGTGGCGAACTTGATCACCTTGTAGGGCTTTCCGTTCCGGTCGAGAATGGGATTGTAGGAGGCCTGGATCCAGATCTCCCTTCCGCCCTTGCCGAACCGCCTGTACTCGGCCTTCTGGTATTCGCCCCGCTTGAGCGAAGCCCAGAACTCCCGGTATGCGGCGCTCCCCAGCTCTTGGGGATCGACGAACACGCCGTGGTGCTTGCCCTGGATCTCCTCCAGGCGGTAGCCCATCGCGTCCAGGAAGTTCTGGTTCGCATGGATGATGGTGCCATCGAGGCTGAACTCGATGATGGCCTGCGACCGGTTCAGGGCCTCAAGCTTTCCAGCCCCCTCGCGGCTGGATTGAAACACGAACATTTACGACATCCCCTAGGGTTATTGTCTGTCGTGTCCTTTGCGCCAGGATTTCGGAAGGACCGAAGGACACCATGCTGCAGTCTCAGGACGTTCCGCGACTGAGCTGATCTCAAATTGGTCTTCAATCCTTAAGGCACCTTTAAAGCTTCAACCAATCGGCGGCCTCGCCGCGCCGAATGTTTTCCCGATTCTGCAAATCTCTCTTTGCACTTTCGCCGGACGCGCGCGGCGCGCTCCTGGAAGAACAACCCTTGTCCGGACCGAGGCGCCAAAAAGAAAGGCCCGGTTACCCGGGCCCTTCAAAAGACGCGCGCTGCAGCGTCCTCAGTTCAGCTGGTGGCCGCGCTTGCCCATTTCCGCGCGGGCGCGGATCATGATGTATTCCGACACGTTCTGGGTCCAGGTCGCGAGGTCGCGCACGATGTCGTCGAGGAGAAGCGGCTGCACCTCGACGTACTTCTTGCCGGCCGGGGTGTTGTAGAAGGCGGCCACTTCCTTGAGCTCCGCCTCGGTCATGCGGGCCGCGAAGGCGCGGGCGGCGTTGTCCACCATCTTATGCTTGTGCTGCTCGACCTCCGGACGGAGGATCGCCACCACCTGCTCGAGGTCCTGCTTGATCTCCGGACGGGTCACGTTCATCTGCTGGAGCTGCGCGAGAAGCGGCTCCGTCATGGCGTCGAACGAGCGGGTCATGCCGGAATTGACGGCGACCTCGCGGGCGAGGGCGAGATGGCTGGCGCTCGGCTCCTGCGCGAAGACGGGGCTCGCCAGCATGAAGAGCGCGGCGGCGGTCGCGGCCAGGCGGGAAGCGTTACGGATCATTAGACTAGGCTCCAATCGCGAAAGATGCCGGTCAGACCTGACCGAGCTCGACAAGCCCCTCCCCGGTCGCGAGGATCGCTCCGGTGGCAAGGCCGAGGAAAAGACCGTGTTCGACGACGCCGGGAATGTTGTTGAGCGTCGAGGCGAGCACGTTCGGCTTTTCGATGCGTCCGAGATGCGCATCGAGGATGAAATGCCCGCCGTCCGTGACGTAGGGCGTTCCGTTTGCGGCATTCCTGAGGCGCAGCTCCCCGCTCATGTCGAGGCTGTCCAGGAGCTTCCGGATCGCGGTTTCGGTGACCTTCAGGCCGAAGGGCACCACCTCGATCGGCAGCGGAAAGCGCCCGAGCGTCACCACGCGTTTCGAGCTGTCCGCGATGACGATCATGCGCCGGCTGGCGCTGGCGACGATCTTCTCGCGCAGATGGGCGCCGCCGCCGCCCTTGATGAGGCGCAGCTCCTCGTCGATCTCGTCGGCGCCGTCCACCGTGAGATCGAGCTCGGGCGTCTCGTCCAGGGTCGTCAGGGGAATCCCCTCGCGCTGGGCCTGCTCGCGCGTCGCCTCCGAGGTCGGCACGCCGACCACCGCGAGGCCGTCCCGAACCCGCTGCCCTAGGGCCGCGACGAAATGCTTCGCCGTCGATCCGGTGCCGAGACCGACCCTCATCCCGTCGGTGACGAGGGCGGCCGCCCGTTCGCCTGCTGCGCGCTTGAGATCGTCGCTCACGAAGTCCTCTCTGTTTGAATCGTTGCGGCGGGGCCGGTTCGCCCCGCTCTTACACGGAAGGGTGAATGGAAGAAAGAACGTTTCACCTCTGCGAAACGAGGGGGCCGGCGGCCCTCACGGACGCTGCGGCGAGGCCCCGGTGCCCGGACGCACGGACGGGGTCGCGGCGGATTCGGGGGTCGACACCGCCTTGGACGGGCTGGCCTGCGGGGTGCACACCACCCGCTCCTCGAACACGTAGCAGATGCTCATCTCGCCCGTCCGGTAGTTGACCCGGAAGACGCCGCCTTCCCGCTCGTGCCGGGAGGCGACGAGACCGTATTCGCTGGGAGCCTGGGGACCCGCGCCCTCCCCGCCCGTGAAGCAGAGCGTCACCCCAATCGTGCCTTCTTGCAGACCATACTGGCAGGAGCTGACCTCGCCGGTGATCCGGTCGATTCGGTAGATCCGGTTGAGATCGGTCTGCGGCGCGGGCACGAAATCATAAGGTGCGGCCACGGCCGGGAGGGACAGGCCCCCCAGCAGAACGGCCGCAGAAAGAAACGCTGCAGAGTCAACGATCCGCATTCATCACTCCATCGGGTAAGAACGAATCAACCATAAACACCATACCATCCCCAGGCTTGATTCCCTTGCCCGCAGCAGGTAGCCGACCTCCATGCCCATTCATACCCCGCCCATCGCCGTCTTCGATCTCGACGGCACCCTCGCCGATACGGCCGGAGACCTCGTCGGCACCCTGAACGTGATCCTCGAACGGGAGGACCTGGCGCCCCTGCCCGTGGAACAGGCGCGCGACATGATCGGCGCCGGAGCGCGGGCTCTGATCGAGCGCGGCTTTCATGCCGCCGGCAAGGAGCTGACGCCCGATCATCTCGACGGGCTCTATCAGCAGTTCATGATTCATTATGGGGAATATATCTGCGTCAAAACGCAGCTCTTCCCCGGCGTCCTGGGCGCCCTCGACCGCCTGGAGGAGGCCGGCTTCATCCTGGCGGTCTGCACGAACAAGGTGGAAGAGCACTCGGTGAAGCTCCTGGACGAGCTGGGCATCGGCCACCGCTTCGCGGCCAATTGCGGCCGGGACACCTTCCCGTACTTCAAGCCTGACCCGCGCCACCTGACCCTGACCATCGAGCGGGCCGGCGGCCATCCGGGCCGGGCCGTCATGGTGGGGGATTCGCGCACGGACATCGTGACGGCGCAGAACGCCCGCATCCCGGTGATCGCGGTGCCCTTCGGCTATACGGAGGTGCCCGTGCAGGAGCTGGGCCCCGACTTGGTCATCGAGCATTTCGACGAGCTCTTCGCCGCCGTCCACAACGTCATGAAGCCGATCGCGGCCTAAAAGGGCCGCGGCGCATCCGTCGTGTTCCGGGCCGGAACACGAATATGTGAAGCTTGAGCTGTCAGGAAGGAAATGGTGGGCGCGACAGGGATTGAACCTGTGACCCTTCGCGTGTGAAGCGAATGCTCTCCCGCTGAGCTACGCGCCCTGACAAGGGCCTTCTAGTGTCCTTAAACCCCTGGCGTCAAGCCAAAGAATCCGAAATCGACGCGACAAATTTTTCCGGTTCCCGATTGTGGCAGCACGGCTTTAACCGCTCGCTTACGACGTGGCTAAAAGAAGGCAGCGGGAACCTAGGATTCTATTACAGAATCCTGATAGGGATTGGATCCGAAACGCGGCTGTTGCGTTTAGCACCTACAAAACCTGCACCAAACTTGATGATTTCGAGGCAATAATGGGACGCACTCACGCTGCTCTCTCCGGGCTTGCTTGCGCCTTCGCCGTCCTGGCGACGCCGGCTTACGCCATCACCGCGATCGATCCGCTCACCCGCCAGCCCCTCTACAGCACTGATGAATCGCTGGAAGCCCAGGCTGCGCCGGTCCCGCGGCAGGTCGTGTCGTTCAACGGCCGCTATGCGCCGGGCACCATCGTGGTCTCCACCAGCGAGCGGCGCCTCTACTACGTGCTCGGCAACGGACAGGCGATCCAGTACGGCGTCGGCGTGGGCCGTCCCGGCTTCACCTGGTCCGGCTCCCATTCCATCACCATGAAGCGCGAATGGCCGGATTGGCGTCCGCCGGCGGCCATGCTCAAGCGCCGTCCCGACCTGCCCCGCTACATGGAAGGCGGCCCGGACAACCCGCTCGGCGCCCGCGCGCTCTATATCGGCAGCACGATCTACCGCATCCACGGCTCGAACGAGCCCGAGACCATCGGCGAGGCGGTGTCCTCCGGCTGCATCCGCATGACCAACGAGGATGTGATCGACCTCTACAACCGAGCCAAGGTCGGCTCCCGGGTCATCGTCCAGCGCTGAGTTCGCAATCCACCACGGTCATTCCGGGGCGAGCATAGCGAGAGCCCGGAACCCATAGTCGCTAACGGTGAAAGAACAGGGCGGCGAACGTTCGGCCCGATTCTCTGCGTTCGGGCGGTTTATGGGTTCCGGGCTCCGCCTTTGGCGGCCCCGGAATGACAACGTCACCGCCGATCCCGCGACAGCCCCTTCGCCGCGAGTTCGTCGAGATAGGCCTGCCACCGCTCCTCCTGCTCGCTTCCGAGCCTGTAGAGATAGTCCCAGCCGTAGATCCCCGTATCGTGCATGTCGTCGAAGACGAGCTTCACGGCGTAATTGCCGATGGGCTCGACGCCGATGATCTCCACGTTGCGCTTGCCGGGCACGGTCTTGCGTTCGGACGGGCCGTGCCCCTGGACTTCCGCCGAGGGGCTCGTCACTCTCAGATACTCCGCCGGGAGATCGAAGCCGGCGCCGTCGTCGAAGGCGATGCGCAAGGACCGTTTGTCCCTGGCGAGGCGGAGTTCGGTGGGCCAGCGCTCGGACATGGTGGGAGACCCCTTCCTGTTTCGTGATTTGACGCTAGCTGCGCGAGAACTACCTTTAAGGCAAGCTCCGGCCGCGACAACGACAAGGATGAGCCCACGAATGCGGGGAACCCAGATCCCGATGCCTCCCGGTTCCGACCGCGCCCTGCTCGACCCGTTCGGCCGGGCGATCACGTATCTGCGCGTCTCGGTGACGGATCGCTGCGATTTCCGCTGCGTCTATTGCATGTCCGAGGACATGGCCTTCCTGCCCAAGCGCGACCTTCTCACCCTGGAGGAGCTGGACCGCATCTGCTCCACCTTCGTGGGCCAGGGGGTGCGCAAGCTGCGGATCACCGGCGGCGAGCCGCTGGTGCGCCGGGACATCATGTCCCTGTTCCGCTCGCTCTCCCGCCATCTCGCCTCGGGAGCGCTCGACGAGCTCACCGTGACGACGAACGGCTCGCAGCTCGCGCGCCATGCGCAGGAGCTCGCGGCCTGCGGCGTCAAGCGGATCAACGTGTCCATCGACACCCTCGACGTCGACAAGTTCCGCCGCATCACCCGCTGGGGCGACCTATCCAAGGTCATGGCCGGGCTCGACGCCGCGCAGGCCGCGGGGCTGAAGGTCAAGATCAACACGGTCGCGCTCAAGGGCGTGAACGAGGACGAGATCGAGACGCTCATCGAATGGGCCCATGGGCGCGGCATGGACCTCACCCTCATCGAGGTGATGCCCCTGGGCGAGATCGAGGAGCAGCGCATCGACCAGTTCCTGCCGCTCTCGGCCGCCCGCGCGCGGCTTGCCGCCCGCTACACCCTCGATGACCTGGCCGAGCGCACGGGAGGACCCGCGCGCTACGTCCGCATCCGCGAGACGGGCGGCAAGCTCGGCTTCATCACGCCGATGACCCACAATTTCTGCGAAAGCTGCAACCGCGTGCGGCTGACCTGCACGGGCCAGCTCTTCATGTGCCTCGGACAGGAGGACGCCGCCGACCTGCGCGCGCCGGTGCGGGCCTCGGAGGACGACGCAGCCCTCGAACGGGCCATCGTCGACGCCATCGCCCGCAAGCCGAAGGGCCACGACTTCATCATCGACCGGCGCCATTCCCGCCCCGCGGTCGGCCGCCACATGAGCATGACGGGCGGCTAGGGCCTCCGCGTTCAGGTGAACCAAAGGCACCCCTCCTCGATTGAGAAGCGAGACGGAGGGTCGCCATGAGGAAATCGCCTTGGACGCGCTGGGGAATTGTGCTAGGTTTCGCCCTCGGCGGCTTCTTCGACGGAATCCTGCTCCATCAGATCCTGCAATGGCACCACCTGCTGAGCCTCGTGCCCGGCATCGACGACCTGCGCCTGCAGGTGCTGTGGGACGGCTATTTCCACGCCCTCATGTACGTGATCGCGGCCCTGGGGCTGTGGGGGCTCTGGCGGGCCCACAGGAGCGCCGAGGAAGACTGGGGCTCCCGGCTCCTGGGCGCGCTCGCGGTCGGCTTCGGCACCTGGCACGTCGTCGACAGCATCCTGTCGCACTGGGTGCTCGGCATCCACCGCATCAGGCTCGACAGCCCCGATCCGCTCCTGTGGGACCTGATCTGGTTCGGGGCCTTCGGCCTCGTCCCCCTCGCCGCCGGCTGGCTGCTCCTGCGCCGCGAGCGTCCCTGGATGGAGCGGTCCGGCGCCTCCACCATCTTCGTCCTCCTCCTCGGGCTGCTGACGGCGGGCGCGGGCGCCTGGGCCCTGCGGCCTCCCGGCGACCAGCCGTATACGACCGTGGTCTTCCGGCCGGGCTACGGGCCGGGACAGGTGTTCTCGGCCCTCGCCGCCGCGGATGCGCGGCTCGTCTGGTCAGACCCGGCCATGGGCGTCGTCGTGGTCAGCGTCGCGCCAGAGCGCCGGTGGAGCTTCTACGGCCGTGGGGCGCTTCTCGTGAGCGGCTCGGGCCTGCCGGCCGGCTGCTTCGACTGGAGCAGGGTCTAGAGCCCCAAAACCTCGAAGGCAGCGCCAAAGTCACTCAGGCGCGCCTCGATTGACTGTTGCCGCCAATAGGGGAATATCGCGCCGGATATTGGGGCGGGCTGATCGTGAACCTTTTGAATTTCGGGCGAAAACTGGCGCTGGTCGCGCTTGCCGCCGTCCTGGGCGCGGGCCCTCCCGTCATGGCGCAGGACAGGCCGGTGATCCGCGTCGCCGTCGAGGGCGCCTATCCGCCCTTCAACTACATCGAGAACAACGAGCTCCAGGGCTTCGAGGTCGATCTGCTCAAGGCCCTGTGCGAGGTCATGAAGGTGCAGTGCGTGCCGGTGCCCCATCAATGGGACGGCATCGTCCGCGGACTGCTCAATCGCGAGTACGACGCGATCATGTCGTCGCTGGAAATCAACGAGCGGCGCAAGAAGCGGATCGCCTTCTCGATCCCCTATTACCGCATCCCGGCCATCTTCATCGGCCCCAAGGAGACCCCGGCCGGACAGGTCTCCCCCGAGGCGCTGGCAGGCAAGAAGATCGGCACCGCCGACCGGAGCGACCACGAGACCTATCTCAAGGAGTTCTACCGGGAATCCGAGATTGAGCTCTACGGCAAGACCGACGAGGCCAATCTGGACCTGCTCGTCGGGCGGCTGGACGCGGTGTTCGGCGACAAGCGCTTCCTCACCAGGTTCCTGGAATCGCGGGAAGGCAGCTGCTGCCATGTCCTGGGAGACGCGCCCGCCAATCCGGCCTACCGGCATCAATCCTACGGCATCGGTCTGCGCCATGAGGATACGGCGCTCAAGGCGCAGTTCGACAGCGCCATCGCGCAGGTCATGGCGGACGGCACCTACGACCGGATCCGCGTCAAGTATTTTCCCTTCGACATCAAGTAGCGGCGTTTGACCGCAGCGCCGCCGCTCCATAAAAACACGGTGACGAAACGGGAGCAGACGATGGCGAAGGTCGCATTTCTAGGACTGGGCGTGATGGGCTACCCCATGGCGCGGCATCTCAAGGACAAGGGCCACGAGGTCACGGTCTACAACCGCACCGCCGCGAAGGCGGAGAAGTGGGTGTCCGAGAACGGCGGCCGCGCCGCCGCGATGCCGCGGGAAGCGGCCGAGGGCCAGGACATCGTGTTCGCCTGCGTCGGCAACGACGACGACCTGCGCCAGGTGACCCTCGGCGAGGACGGCGCCTTCCAGGGCCTGACGTCCGGCTCGCTCTTCGTCGACCACACCACCGCCTCGGCGGAAGTGGCGCGCGAGCTCTACGCCGCCGCGCAGGACAAGGGCGCCGCCTTCATCGACGCGCCCGTCTCCGGCGGTCAGGCCGGTGCGGAGAACGGCGTTCTCACGGTCATGTGCGGCGGCGACGCGGAGCCCTATTCGAAGGCCGAGCCGGTGATCATGAGCTTCGCCCGCGCCTGCCGCCTGATGGGACCGGCGGGATCCGGCCAGCTCACCAAGATGATCAACCAGATCTGCATCGCGGGCCTCGTGCAGGGCCTCGCCGAAGGCATCCATTTCGGCAAGAAGGCCGGGCTCGACATCGAGGCCGTGCTGGACGTGATCTCGAAGGGCGCCGCCGGCTCCTGGCAGATGGAGAACCGCGGCAAGACCATGAACCAGGGCAAGTTCGACTTCGGCTTCGCCGTGGACTGGATGCGCAAGGACCTGGCCATCGTGCTCGGCGAAGCCCGCAAGAACGGCGCCAGCCTCCCCGCCACGGCGATGATCGACCAGTTCTATGCCGAAGTGCAGAAGATGGGCGGCAACCGCTGGGACACGTCGAGCCTGATCGCCCGGCTCGAACGCTGAACGGCCTTCTCCGTCCACAGAGCGGAACAGCTTCAGGCCCCACCTGAAGCTGTTCCTTCATCCGGGAAAGCACGCTTCAGCAGAAGTCATATGAAACGTTATTAAATATAAAGTACTATAAAAGCAATACTTCTTGAATAAAGTAAAGATGGCGGCGGCGCCGAATATCTCTGGATCGGCGCGTCCGACGTGGGCTCCGAGGGCTCCTGGCGTTGGACCGACGGAACGTCGCTCAAATACGCGAACTGGGGCTATGGCGGGGAGCCGGACAACTACAACGGCAATCAGAACGTCGCCGGTCTCGCACTCGAATCCTGGCCTGCAGGCAAGGGCGGCCTCGGCCGCGCCGGGCAGTGGAACGACGTCAATCAGTGGACCAGCCTCTATTCCGTCGTGGAGTTCGACGGCCTCGCCGGCACGCCCCAGGCGGACAAGCTGAAGGGCACCTCCGGATCCAACACCCTCCTCGGCCTGCAGGGCAACGACACGCTCACAGGCGGTCGGGGCAAGGATGCGTTCGTCTTCAACACCAAGCTGAATGCGAAGACCAACGTCGACAAGATCACGGATTTCCGGGTGAAGGACGACACGATCCGCCTGGACGACAGGATCTTCAAGGCGCTGGATGCCGGCAGCCTCTCCCTGGAGGCCTTCCACATCGGCAGCAGGGCGCAGGACGAGGACGACCGGATCATCTACGACAGCCGGAAGGGAGCGATCTACTACGACCCCGACGGCAACGGCAGCGGGGCTCAGGTCAAGTTCGCGTCTCTCGCCAAGAACCTCAAGATGACGGAAGCGGACTTCTTCGTCATCTGAGCGTCCGCATGTGAGCCGATTCTGAGCGTCCGCATGTGAGCCGATTGCGCCGATGGCGGGTCCCGCAAGGATTCCGCCTTCTTTTTTGCCCCTTGTTGGGTAGCGGCCCGCGGCCGGCATAGCCCGCATGCCCAGGCTCGTTCCGTCCGAAGGATAGCGCCCGGCGCCCGCCCGATATGCGAGACTGCAGGGAGCCGCACCGGCCCTGCCCGGGGAAGCGGCCTCCCCTCGACGGGGAAAGGGTCTCAACCTTCGATCCGACCCGATGCACGCCAGTCGATAGATCTCAGTCAAAGCGTCTCAGAAACTGTTCAGAAGCGAATGGGGCTCAAAGACCATTGGAGAACGCCATGGCGAAGCGCGCGCTTTATTTCTCGGCCACCACGGAAGAATACGGCACCGAGCTGTACCGGCTCTATCCCTGGAGCAAGAAGCCCATGCTGATCGACATCGATCCGGGGCCGAGCGGTTCCTTCCCGACCGGTTTCGAGGAACTCGGCGGGCGGCTCTATTTCCGGGCCACCACCGAGGAGTACGGCGGCGAGCTCTACCGTCTTTCCCCGTGGAGCAAGACCCCGACCCTCATCGACATCAATGCCGGCGCGGAAAGCTCGGATCCCTACCAGCTCACCGCCTTCGCGGGGGCGCTCTATTTCGGGGCGACGACGGAGGAGACCGGGACGGAGCTCTACCGGCTCGAGCGCGGCAGCAACACGCCCACCCTCATCGACATCAACCCGGGCATCGGAGGCCCCGGCCCCGACACCTCCGGCTCCGTTCCCACCGACTTCTTCGAGTTCGGCGGACAGCTCTATTTCCGCGCCTTCACGGACGAGACCGGAAGCGAACTCTACCGGCTCGATCCCGGCAGCACGACGCCCACCCTCATCGAGATCAATCCCGGTTTCGAGAGCTCGGCGCCGGGGCTCCTGAGCGGCTTCACCGAGTACAGGGGCTATCTCTACTTCACGGCCTTCACGGAGGAGACCGGCGAGGAACTCTACCGGCTGGCGCCGGGCAGCGACACGCCGGAGGTCCTCGACATGACGCCGGGGGCGGACAACTCGTTCCTGGGCTCCTTCAGCGGCATCGTCGGCCTGAGGGGCGACCTCTACTTCGCGGGTTTCTCGCAGGAGACCGGCACGGAACTCTTCCGCCTGCCGGCGGGCGGCGACACGCCGACGATCATCGACATCAATCCCGGCGAGGCGACGTCCTTCGTGGACAATCTCACCGTCGTCAGAGGCCATCTCTACTTCACCGCCACGACGGAGGAGAACGGCACCGAGCTCTACCGCCTGCGGCCCGGCAGCGACACGCCGACGATCATCGACATCAATCCCGGCGCGGAAAGCTCGACGCCCCTCTCGCTCACCGAGCACAAGGGCAAGCTCTACTTCACGGCCGAGACGGAGGAGAACGGACGGGAGCTCTACCGGGTCTCGCCCTGGAGCGACCGGGCGAAGCTGATCGACGTGAACCGGGGCGCGGAGGATTCCAATCCCTTCGATCTCACATCCGCCAAGGGGAAGCTCTATTTCTCCGCGACCACGGAAGAGACGGGAACCGAACTCTTCACCCTCGCCTGCAACGGCAGGAAGCCCGTGGTCGTCGACATCGACAAGGGCCGGGAAAGTTCCTCGCCCGCCGAGTACTTCATGGTCTGAGGCGCCTCACGGCTGCATCCTCAAAGCCGCAGAGAGCCCCAGCGGGCTCCCTGCATGCGTTCGGCCGCACGCGAAGGCTCGCGCCCTCCTCGCAGATCCGGGCAGGACACCCTAAATCAGCCTCGTCCCGGGCGGCTTTCGAGTGCGCCTCGGTCGCGACGGGCGGCGCCGGGATGCGATGCGAAAGGATGTCTCATGAGCCAAGCCGCCCTTCCGGTCATGTCCGAGCGGAGCCCGGGCATCGCCGTCAGCCGCGCTTCGCCCGTGTCCGTTCTCGGCGCCATGGTGCGCAACCCGCTCGATGCCCTGCCGCCCGAGATCTTCCACGAGCCTCTCGTCTATTCGCGCATCGCCGGCAGCCGGCGCATCCTGATCACCGATCCGGCGCTGATCCACGAAGCCCTGGTGCGCAACGCCGATTCCCAGCTCAAGGGCGACGACATCCGGCGCACCCTCGGCCCTGCCCTCGGCCAGGGATTGCTCACCTCCGACGGGGCGCATTGGCGCTGGCAGCGCCAGTCGGTGGCGCCGGCCTTCCGGCACGAGAGGCTGGTCGGTCTCCTGCCGGCCATGATCGCGGCGGCGGAGCGCACCCGCGACTGCTGGCTCGCGCCCGATGCGGGGCCGGTCGTCGATATCGGCCACGAGATGATGCACACGACCTTCGACATCATCGTGGAGACGATGATGTCGGGCCCCGGCGGGATCGACGTGGCGCGGGTCGAGCGCAGCATCACGGAATACCTGCATCCCACGGGCTGGGTCTTCGCGCTGAGCCTGCTCAAGGCCCCCGAATGGCTGCCCTATCCCGGCCGGCGCAAGGCCGCGGCGGCGGCGGATTATCTGCGCTCCGCCATCATGGCCATGGTCGCCGAGCGCCGCCGCACCGGCGAAGGACGCGAGGACCTGGTGGCCCTGCTGCTGGCGGCGGCCGATCCCGAGACCGGCCGGACCATGAGCGACGAGGAAATCACCGACAACCTCATCACCTTCGTGACCGCCGGACACGAGACCACGGCGCTGGGCCTCGCCTGGACCTTCCACCTGCTCGCCGGGCATCCGGAGCACGAGGCGAAGGCGCTGGCGGAAATCGAGGAGGTCACGGAGGGCGGGGCCGTGCGCCCGGAGCACATCTCCCGGCTGACCTATACCCGCCAGGTCTTCTCGGAGGCGATGCGCCTCTACCCGCCCGCCCCCGTCATCACCCGGACGGCGGCGCGGGACTTCCCGCTCGCCGGCTTCACGGTTCCGGCCGGCACCATCACCGTGGTGCCGATCTACGCGGTGCATCACCACACGAGGCTGTGGAAGGACCCGGAGCGGTTCGATCCGGACCGGTTCTCGCCCGAGCAGGCGAAGGGGCGCCACCGCTATGCCTACATGCCCTTCGGGGCCGGCCCCCGCATCTGCATCGGCAGCGCCTTCGCGACCATGGAGGCGGTCGCGATCCTCGCCGTGCTGCTGAAGGCCGCGCGGCTGAGAAACACGTCCGCCGACACGCCGAAGCCCACCATGAAGGTGACCCTGAGGCCCCTGCGCAAACTCAGGATGAGGGTGGAGCGGCGCGAGGCCCCCGTCAGCGCCGCGTCACCGTGAGATAGACGATGAAGGCGCCGATCCCGACGGCGAGCAGCATCAGCACCATCTGGCGGGTCTCGCCGGTGAAGGCCGCGTCCCGGTACATCTGGGACATCTGGGCGGCGCGCTCCGGGTCGCGGGACATGAAGATCCCGAGCACGATCATCAGGGTGAGAAGGATGAGGATCAGATAATTGGGACGCATGATCGTTCTCCCTTACCGGCCTTCGAACCGGGGCGCGCGCTTCTCGCGGAAGGCGGTGACGCCTTCCATGAAGTCGTGGCTGAAGCCGGCCTGCTGCTGGAGCTTCGCTTCGAGGGCCAGTTGCGTCTCGAGGTCGTTCGAGAGGCTTTCCGCTACCGCCTGCTTGGTCAGCCGGTAGGCGAGGCCCGGCCCCTGCGCGATCCTGGCCGCGAAAGCCGCGACCTCATCCGCGAAGGCGGCATCCTCGAACACCTTGTAGACGAGCCCCATGCGCTGCGCCTCCTCCGCCGGAACCGGATCGGTGGTCAGCATGAGCGCCAGGGCCCGCTTCGGCCCGACGAGGCGGGGCAGGATCCAGGTGCCGCCCGCATCGGGCACGAGGGCGATCTTGGCGAAGGCCTCCTGCAGATAGGCGGAGCGGGCCGCCACCACCACGTCGCAGGCGAGAGCCACGTTCATGGAGGCGCCCACCGCCGGGCCGTTCAGGGCCGCGACGGTGATCTTGGAATAGTTGGCGAGCTTGAGGACCAGGGGATTGTAGTCGCGGGAGAGAGCCGGCCCGAGATCGAGGCGCCCGTCCGCATCCCGCGGCAGGTCCTCGGTCAGGTCCTGGCCCGACGAGAAGGCGCGCCCCTCCCCCGTCAGCACGACGACGCGCACCGCCTCGTCGTCCTCCAGCTTCTGCAGGGTCTCCCGCAGTTCCGCATGCATCGTGGCGTTCAGGGCATTCAGCTTGTCGGGCCGCGCGAGCGCGAGGGTCGCGACGGGTCCGTTCACGGTGCAGCGCAGGGTGGTCAAACTCATGAGGTCTCAGCTCCCGACTCGTCGAGCTGGAGCATAGAGGGGAGCGAGACGCAATTAAAGCGCAGCCTGACGCCTTCAGAAGGCGCCGCGGCTCCTGATGCCGTCGAGCATCCCGACATCGGCCGTCAACTGGTGCTCGAAGACGGCCCGGCTGTAGGTCTCGCCGGTGCTCTTGATGCGGTAGCGCGGAGCCCCGCCGCCGGACGGCAGCAGTTCCGCGATCACGAACGAGCCGGTCCAGGCCGGACCGGTGAAGCGCCTGTCCGTGAAGCTCACATGCTGGCCGCAGGCATAGAGATGTTCGGTCATCCGATTTCCTTTCGAGGGATTCGAAGCGGGGACGTCACTGGAGGAAGATCACGCAGGACATCCCGAAGGCGAAAACAGCGGCCAGCCCGGCGAAGGACAGCCACGTCTTCTGGTTACGGCTCAAGGCGAGCGGACTGCGCGACATGGCTCTCATCTCCCGGCACGCACGAAACGTTCGTTCTTGTGCCACGCCCTGCGCCGCAGGTCGGACGGGATCAGGTTGAGATTGGCCGCGGCATCCGGGCCGATGCAGTCCACGGGGTCCGACGCTCCGGCGCGGAAGGCCTGCTGCGGCTGGGCGAACCGGGTGAGCTCGTGCTCCCCCGCCAGACGCTCGTCCGACCGTAGGACCGAATGGATGCGGTACTGCGGCTCGACGGAGTCGGCGGTCAGGCACCGGGTGATCGTGTAGGGCGCCTTCCACGTGAGATTCGGGAAGAGCCGCTGCGTGTAGAGAACACGCTCGCCGACGGCGTAACGATGGGTCATAGGACTGTCCTTCGAGGTGAGGTCCGCGCAGGCCGCAATACACGAACGATGTCCGAAGGTGTGCGGTCGGTCGTAAGGGATCCGCCGGCTCAGAAATGCCGGTCCTGCCCCCAGATGTCCACGTCCTCGGCGGCGACCTCGTGCGGCAGGCAGTAGCGTTCCTGCACGCGCGCGATCAGCTGCGCCTTTGTCTTGATCTGATCGAGATCCGACGGGGTCAGGCGGCTCCACTTGGCTTGGGCATCCCGCAGGTTGCGGCCCATGAAGCCGATATGTTTCGTGCCCGCGAACCGTGCCACGTCGGCGATCCTTATAATGATTTCTTGAGGTCATGAAGCAAACGGATGAATTCTACTTTTGTTCCGGAAATAAAAATCCCGGATCTCAGCGCGGACGATAAAAAATACTTCGAGAATTTACAGGTAAATTCGAGCATAAAACCTTGGGCTGGCTGCCGACGACCCTGCTTCCCGCAGGATCAGGCGGCATCGTCTCTCTCGTCGAGCTGGAGCATGGTGCGGATCTCCGCCCGCAGCACCGGCAGGAGCTCGGCCTCGAACCAGGGATTTTTCCTGAGCCAGCCGTTGTTGCGCCAGGAGGGATGCGGCAGGGGCAGGATGCGCGGCCGGCGCGGGCCGGCCAGGATCTCCCGCCAACGCTTGACGGTCTCCGTCAGCCCGTCGCGAAAATCGTCGCCCAGGTGCCAGGCTTGGGCGTATTGCCCGATGAGCAGGATCAGTTCGAGATTGGGCAGGGCCTCGAAGACCGGTCGGCGCCACATCTCCGCGCATTCCCGGCGCGGCGACAGGTCGCCGCCCTTGGCATCCTGGCCCGGGAAGCAATGGCCCATGGGGACGGTGGCGATGCGCGAGGCGTCGTAGAAGGTCTTCTCGTCGAGGCCGAGCCAGGTGCGCAGCCTCGCGCCCGACCGGTCCGGGAACGGAATGCCGATGGCGTGTCCCCGGGTTCCGGGGGCCTGGCTGGCGATGCAGAGCCGCGCGGTGGCGCTGCCCTGGATGATCGGGCGCGGCTCGTGCGGCAGCGCCGAGCCGTAGCGCGGCGCATCGCGGCAGATGCGGCAGGCCCTGAGCCGGCGGGAAAGCTGGTCGAAATCGGGAGCGGAATCCATTCCCCTCATCTGGGGACGGATGCCCGCCTCAGGGAGCGCGGCGCAGCGTCACTGCGCGGGCGCGTTCTGCCGCCGCCAATCCTGCGGCCGTTCGAACCTTCCGGCCCACAGGCCCGCAGAGCGGCTGCGGGCGGCGGCTTCCTCCGCCTGGTACTCGCGCCCGTACGACACGGCCCAGCCCTCCTCGACCATCCGGGCGTTGAGGTCGCGCCCGTCCACCGTGCACGACACCAGCAGGCGCCTGTAGCGGTCGCGGCCGGACGAGCGGCATTGGACATCCCGGTTCAGGATCATGCGGATCAGCGCGTTGCGGGAGGTCTCGCCACAAAGATAGACCTCGCCGTCGAGCGTGCAGGTCTGGCGCATCTCGGGCGCGTCGATGCCCTCCAGGCGCAGGCTCCTGTCGCCGATGCGGATCGTGTCTCCGTCGACCGCGTGGGCGCGGCCCTCGATCGTGCGGTCGCTCGGCTCGAGGAGGAACCAGGCGCCCGCCGCGAGCCCGAGGGCCAGGACCAGGGAACTGAGGCCGGAGGAACGGGAGGAGCGGCGGGGCCGGAAACCACGTCGCGCCATGGTCAGGCCAGGCGCTCGGAAACCCCGGCCTGACTGAATGTCGCCATGTCCCGATGGACCGCCGCCGCGCTCTTGACGATTCCGGCCGCCAGCGCCGCGCCCGTGCCCTCCCCGAGGCGCATGCCGAGCGCCAGGAGCGGGATCTTGCCGAGCCGCGCCAGCACGTCCTGATGGGCGCCTTCCGCCGAAAGATGACCGGCGAGGCAGTGATCGATGGTGGACGGATGGATGGCGTGAAGGACGGCGGCGGCCGCCGTCGCCACGTAGCCGTCGAGGATGACCGGGATCTTCTGCAGGCGCGCGGCCAGGATCGCGCCGGCAATGGCCGCGATCTCGCGGCCACCGAGGCGGCTCAGCACCTCCAGCGGGTCCTTGAGGTGGTCCTTGTGCCGCGCGACGGCGGCCTCCACGGCGGCGACCTTGCGCCTGAAGCCTTCGTCGTCGATGCCGGTGCCCCGGCCGACCCAGTGCTCGGCCGGCCCGCCGTAGAGGGCCGTGTAGATGGCCGCCGCGATGGTGGTGTTGCCGATGCCCATCTCGCCCACGGCCAGAAGGTCGGTGCCGCCCGCAATCGCCTCCATGCCGAACGCCATGGTGGCGACGCAGGACTTCTCGTCCATGGCCTCGCGCTCGGTGATGTCGTTGGTGGGCATGTCGATGGCGAGGTCGAACACCTTGAAGCCGAGGCCCAGGCTGGCGCAGATCTGGTTGATCGCCGCGCCCCCGGCGGCAAAGTTCTCCAGCATCTGCCGGTTCACCTCGGGCGGGAAGGCCGAGACGCCCTGCGCCGTCACCCCGTGGCTGCCGGCGAAGACGCAGACGAGCGGCCGGTCGGCGGAAGGCCTCTCCTTGCCCTGCCAGGCGGCGAGCCATTCGACAACCCATTCCAGCCGCCCGAGGCTGCCGGCCGGCTTCGTGAGCTGCCGCTCGCGCAGGCGCACGGCCTCGACGGCCGCCTCGTCCGGCCCCGGCATGGTCGTGATCAGGCGGCGGATGTCGTCGAAGGGCGAGGTGGCGGCGTCGGTCATGGAGGGCTCCAGCCCGTGCGGGCGCTGAAGAAGACGAAGAATTCGGCCCGACCTATAGACCATTTTGCCGGGATGGGGAGGCGCGTTCTGCGCCCGACGGATGCACTGACGCAAGACCCGCCGTGCGGCTGGCGAATGGCGCGGGCCCGTCCGTCACAGCACCCCGTCGAGTTCGGCCTGGGCCTTCGCCTCGTCGAGAAGCCAGGTACGGAAGGCCGCGATGGCGGGCCGCTCCGCGACCGCTTCCGGGCAGACCACGTAGTATTGGTAAGCCCCCTTTACCTGGTGCGGAAAGGGCCGCGCGAGGCGCCCCGCCTTGAGATAGTCGCCGATGAGCACGTTGGTCGCCAGCGCGACCCCCTGCCCCGCCGCCGCGGCCTGAAGGGCCAGAAAGGTGTGGGAGAAGTGGGGTCCGTGGGAGGCGTCCACGCCCTGCACCCCCACGGCGGCGAGCCAGCGCGGCCAGGTCATGAAATCGGGAACGCCCTCGGGGATCTCGTGCAGAAGCGTGTGGTGGCGCAGATCCGCCGGCTCGCGCAGGGGATGCTCGGCATCGTCCAGGAGCGCGGCGCTGCAGACGGGAAAGAACGTCTCCTCCATGAGCAGGTCCGTGCGCAGGCCGGGATAGCCCCCTTTGCCGAAGCGGATCGCCACGTCCACGTCCTCACGGGCGAAATCGGTCCGGCTGGTGGAGACCGAGACGCGGATCTCCAGGTCCGGGTGGCGCGCCCTTAGGGAGCCGAGGCGCGGGATGAGCCAGCTCGACGCGAAGCTCGGCAGGGTGCTCACGGTCACGACCCGGGAGGCCTCCGAGCGCATCACCCGGGCGGTCGCCTCGTCCAGTTCGTCGAGCACCTGGGACAGGGTGGCGGCATAGCGCTCCCCCGCGGGGGTCAGGACGACGCCCTTGCTGGGCAGGCGGACGAAGAGGGGAATGCCGAGCCAGGCCTCCAGCGCCTTCACCTGTTGCCCGACCGCGCTCGCCGTGACGGCGATCTCGTCCCCCGCCCGCTCGAAATTGAGATGCCGGGCGGCGGCCTCGAAGGCGCGCAGGGAATTCAGGGGCGGTAGGCGGCGACGGGACATGGATTTTTCAGCCTGAATGGATGCCTCTGCCCAAGCTGTGCTTGGGCGAAACACAAGAACATCTCGTTTGCTTCCATCCTAGCCCAGGAGCACATTTACGCCTAGAGAAACACATGCAGATGAGGTCTGCCATGACCATCGGAATTGCCGCAGTAAATCTTGGCTCGAAGGCCGCCCCGTCGCGCAGGAGCGGCACTCTGCTGCCGCTGCTCCTGAAGGTGGAGGCCTGGCTCGACCGCCGCGCCAGCCGCCGCGCCCTGTACCGCCTCGACGACCGGGCGCTGGCCGATATCGGCCTCTCCCTCGCCGACGTGGACGGCATCTACGATGACCCGTCCCTGTCGCCGCAGAGCCTGCTCCTGATCCCCGACGTGCGCCAGGAGCGGGTGTGACGGGCGGAGCCCGCAGGATGCGCATCCTTTGCTCCCAAAGCATCAGCGATCCCGTAGCCGAACGTCGAGGCGCCTCCGGAGTGAACTGGAACCTCCTTCGAGACGCCGCTTCGCGGCTCCTCAGGATGGGGTCGGGAGAGGATGATACCGCTGTAGGATTTGGCTGTGATGGCGCGACCTCCTTCCCTCCCCCTTGTGGGGAGGGCCAGGGTGGGGGTGCCAGCGCCAAGCCCTCATAGGCTATCGCCCACACCCCACCTCCACCTCCTCCCCACAAGGGGGAGGAGAGCAACGCGGCGCTTTCGGCGAGGCCCGAGGTCCGTGGGGAGGAGAGCCGGTCGGCGTTTCCCACCACGAAGGCGGAGGAGAAATGAGCGACGACCGGGTTCTCACCCTGGCCGGGTTCCGTAAGACCCGGCCATGCTTTATCGGTCGGCTCGAGGGAGTCGAGCATGGCCGAGCAACTGGAAGAGACCGGACCCGTCGCGATGGGATCGTGGCAGGGTGTCCTGGCGGATCTCGCCTCCTGCCTGCGTTTCTATTCCCGCCTGCCGGTACCGGCCCTGCCCTGGGAGCAAGACCCGCACGCCCTGCCGGATTTTCCCAGTATAACGCGCCTGGTGCCTTTGGCGGGGCTCGTCCTCGGCATCCTGCCGGCGGCAGTTCTGGCGGGTGCCCTGCTGCTCGATCTCGGCCCCTGGCTCGCCGCCGCCCTCTCCGTCGCTGCCATGACGGTGACCACCGGCGCATTCCATGAGGACGGCTTCGCCGACACCGCCGACAGCTTCGGCGGCGCGACCCGCGAGCGGCGTCTCGCCATCATGCGCGACAGCCTCATCGGCTCCTTCGGGGCCTCGGGCCTCGTGCTCGTCTTCGCGCTTCGGATCGGGGCTCTGGCGGAGCTCGTCTCGCGGGTCGACACGGCCGGAGCCTGCACGGCAGTCCTGATCGCCGCCGCCCTGTCGCGCACCGCGGGACTGATGCCCCTCGTCCTCCTGCCACCCGCCCGCCTCGACGGCGCCTCCCATGCGGTCGGGCAACCAACCCGCGACACCTTCTGGCGCGCGGCGGCGCTCGCGGGCGTGATCGCCGTCGTTCTGGGCACCCTCTCAGGCCTGGACCCGTCCGGCATCGGCCTCATGCTGATCCTCTCGACCGCGTCGGGCTGGGCGCTGACCCGCCTGGCGGCACGGCACATCCAGGGGCAGACGGGCGATATCGCGGGCGCGGCCCAGCAGGTCGCGGAGATCGCCGCGCTCGTCGGCCTCTTGACCGTGGTCGAACGTTGACAACATGAACCCTTGAGCATGACCCGCGTTTCGAGCCCCTGCATCCGCGTCTGCCTCCTCGATCCCGAAACGGGCCTGTGCGAGGGCTGCGGACGCACGCGCGAAGAGATCGGCCGCTGGTTCCGGCTGCCGGAGGAGGAGCGCCTGCGCATCATGGCCGAACTGCCGGAGCGCATGCGGCGGGCCTTCGCCACGACGGCAGAGACGGACGAGGAGTCCTGATGCCGGGCATCGGCTTCGTCAGCAGCCTTCTCCTCGGCGCCGCCGTCATGATCGCCCTCGTCCGCGTGGAGCCCATCGGGGATCTCTCCCCCATGGAGGCCGCCCTCCTGGTCGGCTTCGGCGGCATCGCCCTGGTCATGGCCGGCACGATCATCGACGGCTTCCGCCGCCACTGGACCTACGGTGTGCAGTCCATCGCCGTCAGCGGCGGCATTCTCGTCGCGCTGCTGGTGATCCACGCCTCGCGGGGCGAATGGCAGGCGGTGCTCGACCGCGCCATCGGCGACATCTCCTACGGCCGGACCGTCGTGACGCCCGAGGGCGAGGTGGTGGCCGCGCGCCGCTCGGACGGCAGCTTCATCGTCGCCGGCAAGGTCAACGGGCGCGACACCCGCTTCATCTTCGACACCGGGGCCAGCACCGTGGTGCTGCGCGCGGAAAGCGCCGAGGCCCTCGGCATCGATCCCGAGGCGCTGGACTATTCCATTCCCGTCTCGACCGCGAACGGCACGGCGCTCGCCGCCCCCGTCACCATCGGGAGCATATCGGTGGGCCCGATCACCGAGCGCAACGTGCGCGCCCTGATCGCGCGCGAAGGCGTGCTGCACGCCAACCTGCTCGGCATGACGTTCCTGGAGCGGCTCGCATCCTTCGAAGTCCGGGGCAACCGGCTGATCCTGCGCGCGAAGGGCGATGTGAGCGCAGGCGACGACTGACCGGAAGCGCTCGGCCCGCCGCGCCTTTCGGGCCGCGAGCAGGCGACAGACAACCTCGCAACTCTGTTATAATGGTCCAGTCGCCCGCCCTCCTTGGTTTTCCATGCTCAAACTTGACCATCTGACCATCATCGCTCCAACGCTCGCAGAGGGAGTGGCGCACGTACGAAGGTGCCTTGATCTCGATGTCCCCTTCGGGCAGCACCATGGTTACATGGGCACCTACAATCACCTGCTGCAGTTGGGGGACGGCGTCTATTTGGAAATCATCGCCCTCGACCCGGACGCGACAAGGCCGGGTCGAGGGCGCTGGTTTGGATTGGACGATGGTAAAGCCGTCAGAGCCGATTGGGATGCCGGCCGCCGCCTTCGGAGCTGGGTGGCGCGGACGGACGCAATCGATACCGTCCTGGCCGGTCGGGAAGGGATATTCGGAAAGAAGGTGTCCCTTCCGTGGTCCAATCCGTCATTCGACTTTGCGATTCCGGACGACGGCTCGCTTCCTCTTGGGGGCGCGGCTCCTTCGATCATCGACAGACGCGGCAAACCTCGGTCGATGGATACGATCGCCGATCTGGGAGCCAGACTCAGATCATTCTCGCTCGAACATCCTGACGCTGCAGCCATCTCTGAACTCTATCGAGAGATCGGCGTCGACCGCTCGCCTCATATCATCCGCTGCGATGCCCTGCGCTACCGCGCGCAGATAGAAACGCCCGCCGGCACCAGGGAACTTTCCTAAGCCGTGCATCAAGGTCCGGAACGGGTCGTAATCTCCCTTTCGATCCAGCACACGCCTGAAGAGAGCGCCCCTTGACGTCGCCAGTCGGTCCGCAGCTCGCATTCCGCAAGGCACATTCCACGAATTCCGACGCGCTCTCCCGTTTGTAAGTCGGGTTCACAAGCGCTATGTCGTGGCTTTCGGAAGAGCCTGGCATGACAATCTCGAATGACGACGACCTCACCCACCTGAAGGAGATCGGGCGTATCGTCGCCAATACTCTCGAGGCGATGGGGAAGGCCCTCGAGCCGGGCATGACCACCTCCGAACTCGACCTGATCGGGCGAAAGCTCCTGGAAGCGGCCGGGGCGCGTCCGGCTCCGGAATTGGCCTACGCGTTTCCTGGGGCGACCTGCATCAGCGTGAACGAGGAGATCGCCCATGGCATCCCGGGCGCCCGACGGATCGAGCGTGGCGACCTGGTCAACATCGACGTCTCGGCCGAGAAGAACGGCTTCTTTGCCGATACGGGAGCCTCGTTCGCCGTCCCACCGGTAACCCGCTCGATCGAACGCCTTTGCCGGGACGGTCGGCGGGCCATGTGGACGGGCCTGCGGCAGGTGGGAGCCGGCAAGCCGATTGCCGGCATCGGTCAAGCCATCGGGGCCTTTGCGCGGAAGAACGGCTACAGTCTCGTCAGGAACCTTGCCAGTCACGGCGTCGGCCTGTCGCTCCATGAGGAGCCGAAAGAGATCGCCACATGGCCGGACTCCTCCGAACGCCGCATCATGAGCGACGGCATGGTGTTCACCGTCGAGCCATTCCTGTCCCTCGGCGCCGAGTGGGCCGAGGATGGCGACGATCCGTGGACGCTCTACAGCAGCCCCGAGGCCCCTACCGTCCAGTACGAGCACACCGTCGTGGCAACCCGAAACGGGCCTCTGATCGTGACGATGGCCGGCTGAGCCCTTCTGCTCGGCAGCCCGCAGACGAAGCGGAACCCGGATCGCCCGTTCCGCAATGCCGACGGGTCTTCAACCCGCTGCCGACAGCGCCGCCTCTTCCGGCGCCGCCTCGCCGCGGGACACATGGGCCACCGCGTCGCGCAGGGTCTGGAGATCCGCGGTCGGCTTCACGCCTTCCGTCGCCAGATGGCGGCGATAGGCGCGGGCGCCGGGGCGGCCGGTGAAGAGGCCGAGCATGTGGCGGGTCATGGCGTGGAGGCGCACGCCCTCGGCGAGACGGGCGGCGACGTAGGGCTCGTAGGCCTCGACCGCCGCGAAGGCATCGGCCACCGGCGGTTCCTCGCCGTAGAGCTCGCGGTCCACGGCCAGCAGGATCTCCGGCTCCTGATAGGCCACGCGGCCCAGCATCGCGCCGTCCACATGGCGCAGGTGCTCGCGCACCTCCGCCATGGTGCGGATGCCGCCGTTGATGGCGACCGGCAGGTCCGGCCGCGCCTGCTTCAGGCGGTAGACGCGCGGGTAGTCGAGGGGCGGAATGTCCCGGTTCTCCTTGGGCGACAGGCCCTGGAGCCAGGCCTTCCGGGCATGGACCGTCAGGGCGTCGACGCCCGCCGCCACCACGCATTCGGCGAGGCGGTCCAGGGCTTCTTCCGTGTCCTGGTCGTCCACGCCGATGCGGCACTTCACCGTGACGGGCAGCGAGACGGCGGCCTTCATGGCGGCGACGCAATCGCCCACCAGTTCCGGCTCCTGCATGAGGCAGGCGCCGAAGCGGCCGTTCTGCACCCGGTCGGAGGGGCAGCCCACGTTCAAATTGATCTCGTCGTAGCCGAAATCGGCGCAGATCCGGGCGGCCTCGGTCAGGTCCTTGGGGTCGGAGCCGCCGAGCTGCACCGCCACCGGGTGCTCGGCCTCGTCGAAGCCGAGCAGGCGCTCGCGCGGGCCGTGAATGACCGCGCCCGTGGTGACCATTTCCGTATAGAGCCGCGCCCGGCGCGACATGACCCGATGGAGCGACCTGCAAAAACGGTCAGTCCATTCCATCATGGGTGCAACGCTCAGCCTCATGTCCTCGACAGGCAGCACTTCTCTCGATCCCTTCCTGCCGAACCACCTCCGGCATCTTCACCACGTGGCTCCCGATACCGTCCCGACGCACCCCGGATCAAGGTCCGTCGCGCCTTTTCGGATCGGCAGCCGCGCCAGACATGGCGACGGTGGCAAAGGGCAGCAAGCGCGGCCGCGTCGAAATGCGCCGCAGGCTGGAACCTGGGGATCACTTGCGGCTTGGAGGCGAGAGCGGAATAAGTTATGTTGTAACAAGTGCGGTGCGCGGCGCGCGTTCATGGGAGGACTGCACTGCAAGACCATCGTTCGGACAGCCGGAAGCCTACGATCCTGGAAGGGCGCATTCGGGTCGGTGAGCGGATGCCGGACATCGAATGCACCGTCCGCGACCTTTCGGAGGCCGGGGCGCAGATCTGGGCTCCCCCTCCGTCGACCTCCCCCGGGAATTCGACATCGACATCCCGAAGCGGGGGCAGTCCCATCGGGCCCAGATCATCTGGTCCAAGGACAGAAGCCACGGCATCGCCTTCGTCCAGAAGCAGCCGGAGACCGGCCGCGGGGCCGGGGCGGCCCAGGCTTCCGCCAGCTCGCACGTTCAGGACATTCTCGACGATGCCCGGCAACAGCTTGCCCAGGCGATGGGCATTCCCCCGGACTCGATCCGGTTGAGGATCGAGATCGACGGCTGACGGGCCGCGCCCCTCGCGAGAGCAAAAAATTTTCCCCCGCCCCGCCGGCATCGCTTTGGGCAAACAGTCCTGCGATTGCGCCGGCCCTGGCGGCTTTTGTGGCCCGGAGCGCGAAACTCAAGGAAAATAAGCGGTTGCGCCGCATCGGGCGCCGGGACGGCGGCGGCTCTCCTGCTGCTGCGCTACCGCAATCTCGCCCGAATGGGCCGCTGACCTGAGCCATCGGACCAGCCGAATCGCGGCTCCATCACACAAGGGAACGCCCATGTCGATCAACTGGCTCATCCTGACCCCAGGTCCCGAAAGCCTCCTGCTCCCGACCTACGGCTATTATGGCGGCCCCGGCTATTCCGGCGGCGCGCTCATCGGCGCGGGCGAGGTCCCGGACCCCACCCTCCAGCCCCAGGACCCGCTGGATGCTCTCTTCCGGCAGCACGACGCCGCCTACACGCCCACGGCGACGCAGGGCGAACTCGCCCAGGCCGACATCCTCCTGATCGAGAACATCCTGGCCCTTCCCGAGGAGGCGGTGACCGGCGAAGGCGACCTCTATGCGGGCGCCGCCGTCCTGGCGATGATCTATCAGATCGTGGAGAGGCACGATCAGCCGCAGGTTCTGGCCCAGATCGACCTGAGGGACACGATCCGCGGCGCGGTGGACCTCATCGAACAGGGCAGCGTCGAGCCCGACCCGCAGGAGATCGCAGGCTTCGTGACCTGGCTCACGACCACGGGCAATGCGCTCGCCCAGTCCGACAGCCCGCTCGGCGATGCGCTCTCCGAGGAGTTCCTCGATCTCGCGGCATCCCTCGCCGCCGCGCCTCCGGCCGAGTTCCAGAACGTGCTGACCGACGAAGCGCTCGATTTCCTGGAAGACCTGGGCTCACATCTCGAAGATGCGGTCGAGACCATGGCAACGACGGCGAAGCTGGACGACCTGCGGGACCTCCTGGACGGCGATGCCTTCGACTGGGCCGCCGTCCTCGTCCCGGACAGCCCTCCCCCGTCGCTCGCCGCCCTGGCCGACAGGCTCGACCTGCCCTGGAAGGGGGATTTCCTGATCTAGATCAGGACCGCGGCCTTGGCCTCCAGCGCCGAGGCCGCATCGCGCGGGCTGAGCTTCACCTGCAGCCCGCGCTGGCCGCCATTGATGAAGACGCTGACGTGCTCCAGGGCCGATTGCTCGATCACGGTCGGCACCCGCCTTTTCTGCCCGAAGGGGCTGATGCCGCCCACATGATAGCCGGTGATGCGCTCCGCATCCGGCGGCTTCATCATCTGGGCCGACTTGCCGCCGAGAGCCGCCGCCAGCTTTTTCAGGTTCACCTCCCGGTCCGACGGGACCACGGCGCAGGCGGGCTTGCCGTCCACCGTCACCATGAGGGTTTTGAGAACGCTGTTGGGATCGGCGCCCAGGGCCTCGGCGGCCTGGAGGCCGATGCGCTCCGCATTGGGATCGTAGTCGTAGGCATGGACCGTGAAGGAGACGCCCGCCTGCTGCAGGGCGAGCGTGGCCCGGGTGGTCTTGGACATGGCCGTTCAGGCTCCGGAAGATGCCCGGTCAGTGCTCGTGCTTGTGCCCGTGGTGGTGATGCCCGCAACCGCAGCCGGGACCGTGCTCATGGTGGTCATGGTCGTGGGCATGACCGTGCTTGTGATCGTGGTGCGCATGGTCGTGGCTGTGGGCATGGCCGTGGTCGTGATGTCCATGGTCGTGCCCATGGGAATGGGAATGGCCATGATGATGGTGATGGCCGTGGCCGTGATGGTCGTGGTCGCAATGGTGGGCGCTGCGCTCCGGCCGGAAGGGGCGCTCGACGGGGGTCGCCGTGCAGCCCTGCCCGCGCACCAGCTCGGCGACGGCCGGGTCGTTCTCCACGTAGAGCGCGTCCGCCGTCACCTCGACGAGGCCGTGCTGGCTGCCGAGATGCCAAGCGAGGCGCGTGAGACGCAGCGGGTTCTCGGCCTTCACCTCCAGCAGGCGCTCGGGAGCGGCCTTGACCTGGACGAGGCGTCCGTCCTCGAGGCGCAGGGCGTCGCCGTCGTTGACGGTGGTCTCCATGTCGAGGTCGAGCAGGATCTCGGTGCCGCCCTCCCCCTTGAGCGTCCCCTGGCGGCGGTTGCGGGCCGCATGGTCGAGCGTGATCGTGTCGACGACGCGGTCGGCCTTCACGGCGGGCTTGCGGACGATGGTGGTGACGCGGGGCATGGCTTTGTCTCGGAAGGGTGGAGGTGCGGGCTCTTTAGATAGGACGTGCCGCCGGCAAAACCCATGCCGGAGGGCGCTCCTTAATAGCTCACCTTGTCCGGCTTGTCCGCCCAGGCGTCGAAGACGGCCCTGGCCTCCAGGCTCGGCAGGTGGTCCATGGGGATCAGGCGCTCTTCGGGCGCCTTCGGGATCTCGTCGTAGATCAGGCTGTCGTCGAAGCCGATCTCGGCCGCATCCTGCCGGGTATTGGCGTAGACGATGCGGGACACCCGCGCCCAATAGGCCGAGGCCAGGCACATGGGGCACGGCTCGCAGCTCGTATAGAGGGTCGCGCCATGGAGGGCGAAATCCCCCACCGCCTCGCAGGCGCGCCGGATCGCCGTGACCTCCGCATGGGCCGTCGGGTCGTTGGTGGACGTGACCTGGTTCCAGCCCTCGGCCAGCACCTTGCCGTCGCGCACGATCACGGCGCCGAAGGGGCCGCCGGCGCCTTCGGCCATGTGCTCGCGCGAAAGGGCGACAGCGCGGGCGAGATGGCGCTGATCTTCTGTTCTGTCGTCTGTCATGGGGCGCTTTTATCGTTTGCGGCGGTGGGACGCGAGAAGTTTAGGCCGGAAAGGCCCCGCTCGCGCACCTGGAGCAGTTGGGCGGCCACCGAGGCCGCGATGACGGCGGGCTCCTTGCCTCCGATGCCGGGAAGGCCGATGGGGCAGACCAGCGAGCCGATGCGGCTTTCGCTCAGGCCCAGCTCCCGGAAGCGCTTTTCGAACCGCGCCCGCTTCGTGGCGCTGCCGATCAGGCCCACGTAAGGGAAGCCCCGGCTCAGGGCCGCGGCCGTGACCGCCATGTCGAGGGGGTGGTCGTGGGTCATGACCAGCACGAGGGCCTCGGGCGGCGCCTGGGCGATCTCGGCGGCCGGATCCTGCATGCGGACCGCAACGGCATTCCCGGGCACATGGCGGGGGAAGGCGTCCTCCCGGTCGTCGAGCCAACGTACGGAGAACGGCAGGGGCGCCAGGGCCAGCACGAGGGCGCGCCCCACATGCCCGGCCCCGAAGACGAGAACCGGCGTCCGCTCCTCTCCATGGGTTTCATGCCATTGGGTCTCCGCGTCGTCGCCGACGGCGGAGGACATGTCCCGCACCACGCGGCCGTCGACGAGGCGGCACTCCACCTCGAACGTGCCGCCCTCCTCGGCCTCCGCCAGGCGTTCGATGTCCTCCAGATCGTGCGCGTCGAAGGTCTCGATCAGGATCTTCACCCGTCCGCCGCAGCATTGGCCGAGATCGGGGCCGAGCGCCTGATCGAGCAGGCGGGCCTGCCGGTCGCCCCTCGCCAGCATGTCCCTGGCGATGTCGAGCATGAGGAACTCGAGCTGGCCGCCGCCGATGGTGCCGTGGAAGGCGCCGTCCGGGCGCACGACCATGCGGGCGCCCGCCTCGCGCGGAGCCGAGCCCTTCACCTCGTGGACGCTGACGAGGGCGGCGGAACCGTGCCGGCCCACGAACTCGGCAAGCTGCCGCCAGACCTTCACCCCATCGGCCTCCCGCGCAGAGCCTCGCAGGCTCTCAGGAGGGCCTCGGGGGTGGCAGGCGCGTGCAGGGGCACGGGCTTCGACGGATCGAGGGAATGCACCGCATCGGCCAGCGCGCAGAACACGCTGTTCGCCAGCATGATCGGCGGCTCGCCCACCGCCTTCGAGCGGTAGACCGTCTCCTCCCGGTTGGCGTTGGGATAGAGCGCGACGTTGAAATCCGCCGGCACGTCGGACGCCACCGGGATCTTGTAGGTGGACGGCGCATGCGTGAGCAGGCGCCCCTCGCTGTTGAAGACCAGCTCCTCCGTGGTGAGCCAACCCATGCCTTGAACGAACCCGCCCTCGATCTGGCCGATGTCGATGGCCGGGTTCAGGGACTTGCCGACATCGTGGAGGATATCCGCGCGCAGGAGGCGGTTCTCGCCGGTCAGCGTGTCGACGATCACCTCTGAGCAGGCGGCCCCGTAGGCGAAGTAGAAGAACGGGCGACCCGTGGCGCTCGCCCGGTCCCAGGTGATCTTCGGCGTCGCGTAATGGCCCGCTTCCGAGAGCGCCACGCGGGACTGGATGCATTTGCGCGCGAGCTCGGTGAAGGAGATGCTTTCGTTGCCGATGAAGACCCTGTCGTCGCGGAATTGGATCTGCTCCTCGGGCACGTCGTAGCTCTGCGCCGCATGGGCGATCATGCGGCGCTTGATGGCGCCGGCCGCGATGCGGGCCGCCATGCCGTTGAGATCGGAGCCGGAGGAGGCCGCCGTGGGCGAGGTGTTGGGCACCTTCGCCGTGGTCGTCGCGGTGATGCGCACGCGCTCCATGGCGATGCCGAACTCCTCGGCCACCACCTGCGCCACCTTGATGTAGAGCCCCTGCCCCATCTCGGTGCCGCCGTGGTTCAGGTGTACGGAGCCGTCCTGATAGACATGGACCAGCGCACCCGCCTGGTTGAGATGGGTGAGCGTGAAGCTGATGCCGAACTTCACCGGCGTGAGCGCCAGCCCCCGCTTCATGATGGGCGAGGATGCGTTGAACTCCGCGATCTCCGCGCGCCGCGCCCGGTAATCGGAGGTTCGCTCCAGCGTCTGCACGAGGCCATGCAGCGTCTCGATCTCCTCCACCTCCATGCCGAAGGGCGTGAGGTTGCCGTCGGGCCGGTAGAAATTGGCATAGCGAACGTCGAGCGGGTCGCGCCCGGTCGCCCAGGCGATCTGGTCCATCACGTGCTCGATGGCGAGCATTCCC
Source organism: Microvirga sp. GCM10011540 (assembly GCF_042650665.1). Classification (NCBI taxonomy): domain Bacteria; kingdom Pseudomonadati; phylum Pseudomonadota; class Alphaproteobacteria; order Hyphomicrobiales; family Methylobacteriaceae; genus Microvirga; species Microvirga sp. GCM10011540. Next base: position 71,132 of record NZ_JBHSBQ010000138.1, read on the forward strand.
TGCGGCCCGCCGAAGCCGCGGAAGGCGGTGTTCGACACGGTGTTGGTCTTGAGCCGTTTCGAGCCCACGTGCACGGCCGGCATCCAATAGGCGTTGTCCGCGTGGAACATGGCACGGTCGACCACGCCGCCGGACAGATCGGCCGAGTACCCGCAGCGGGCGAGAAGCTCGACGGAATAGCCCTGGATGCGCCCCTCCCCGTCGATGCCCACCGACCAGTCGCAGCGGAAATCGTGGCGCTTGCCGGTGAGGATGAAGTCGTCGTCCCGGTCGAGGCGCAGCTTGCACGGGCGGCCCGTGACGCGGGAGGCGAGCGCCGCCGTCACGGCCCATTGCGTCGCTTGGCTCTCCTTGCCGCCGAAGCCGCCGCCCATGCGGCGCGTCTCGCACACCACATAGGCATCGGGAATGTCGAGCACCCGGGCGACCACGTGCTGCACCTCGCTCGGATGCTGCGTCGAGGAATAGACGTGGATGTCGCCGTCCTCGCCCGGCACCGCGAGGGCCACCTGGCCTTCGAGATAGAAATGCTCCTGTCCCCCGACCCGGAACTGACCCTCGATCCGGTGCGGCGCCGCCGCAATGGCGGCCTTCGCGTCGCCGCGGCCGAAGGCATAGTCCGGCAGCACGGTCTCGCCGCGCGCCAGCGCATCCTCGACGGTGATGCTGGGCGTCTCGGCTTCGATCTCCATCACGGCCAGCTTCACCGCCCGGCGCGCCACGTCGCGGGTGGTGGCGACGACCGCGAAGACCGCCTGGCCGAGAAAGCCGATCTCGTTCTCGACGAAGAGCGGATCGTCGCCGAAGGCGGGCGACACGTCGTTCTTGCCGGGAATATCGGCGGCTGTCAGAACCGCCACGACGCCGGGCACGGCGCGCACGGCGGAGACATCGAGGGAGAGCAGCCGTCCCCGCGCCTTCGGCGACTGGCCGATGGCCACGTGAAGCGTGCCCTCCGGTTCGCGAATGTCGTCGATGTATTGCGCGGAGCCCTGCACGTGCTTGGCGCCGGAATCGTGCGGCAGCGGCTGCCGGACATGGCGCAGGGCCTCGCCCTGCTCTCCGGCCCATGCGGAAGCACTGGCGGCCTCGTCCAACTTCATACGCTCGTTCATGGTCTACTCCGCCGCCTCGAGCGCATCGCGCCGGCCGACGATGCGCGTGGCATGGGTCTGGCCGGAGGCGGTCTCGCTCAGGGCCTTGAACAGGAGGTTGCGGGCGACCGTCGCACGGTAGGCGGACGAGGCCCGGAGATCGTCGAGGGGCTGGTAGTCGCGCCCGATGGCCGCGAGCGCCTCGCCCCAGGACGACGCTTCGTCGAGGGAGATGCCGGCAAGCGCCTGCTCCGTTTCAGAGGCCTTTTTCGGAATGCCCGCCATGCCCCCGAAGGCGATGCGGGCCGAGGCGACGCGGCGCCCGTCCAGCGTCAGCCTGAAGGCCCCCATGACGGCCGAGATGTCCTCGTCGAAGCGCTTCGAGACCTTGTAGGCGCGGAAGACCTCGTGGGCCTTCGGCTTCGGCAGGACGATGCGGCGCACGTACTCACCGGGCAGGCGATCCTGCCGGCGATAGGCGATGAAGAAGTTTTCGAGGGGAATGGTGCGGATGCTCTCGCCCCGGCGCAGTTCGAGCTCGGCGCCCAGCGCGATCAGCGCTGGGGCGAGGTCGCCGATGGGCGAACCGTTGGCGATGTTGCCGCCCACGGTTCCCGAGGCGCGCACCTGCGCGGAACCGAAGCGGCGCATCAGCTCGCCGAGATCCGCATCGATGCGGGCGAGCGAGGCGTAAGCCTGCGCGTGCGTCGCCGTCGCCCCGATGACGAGCGCGTCCGTACCGTCGTCGATGATGTCGAGGCCAGCCACGCGGCCGAGCCAGACGATCTTTTCGAGCTCGGCCATTCCCTTCGTGATCCACAGGCCCACATCGGTGCAGCCCGCAACCAGCGTGGCGTCGGGATGCTGCGCATAGAGCGCGGCGAGGGAATCCTCCGTGGCCGGAGCGGCGAAGAAACCGTCCGTGCCGCCGACGAACACGTCCTGCCCGTCCGCAAGACTCGTGAGGCCTTCCAAGGTCCGTTCGCTCGATTGCGTAAAGGAATCGTCGGGGTCGCCGCCGCAGGCATCGAGCGCCGCATCGACGATGGGACGGTAGCCGGTGCAGCGGCAGAGATTGCCGGCGAGCACATCGTTGACCGCCTCGCGCGTCAGGGGACGCTCGCCCTCGTGATAGAGCGTGAACAGGCTCATCACGATGCCGGGGGTGCAGAAGCCGCATTGGGAACCGTGATGGGAGACCATGGCGGCCTGAACCGGATGGAAGTCGCCGTCGGCGACGAGATCCTCCACCGCCACCACCTCCGCCCCGTCCACCTGGCCGAGAAGCAGGATGCAGGCATTGACGGGCTCGTACTGCACCCGCCCGCCGCGCACGCGCCCGAGCGCGACCGTGCAGGCGCCGCAATCGCCTTCGGCGCAGCCTTCCTTTGTGCCGAGCTTGCGTTCCTGAAGCCTCAGGTAGTCCAGAAGCGTGGTGCGCGGGTGAAAGCCCGCGGCTTCGACAACTCGTCCATGCCGCCAAAAGCGGATCGCTTCCCGTGTCACAATCATCCTCCGCCGGTTGCACCCGGCTCCTTATGGTGAGCCGGGTAGAATGACGGAGCAAGGGCTTTTCGCCAACACCATCCTTAGGCGTGGCCTCGGACGAAGGCCGGGAAGCGCCGAAACGCTTGGCCCTTACCAGCTTCCGGTGTTCGGCATGGAGGCCCAGGGCTCCTGCGGCTCTTTGGGCTCGCCGCGCTGGAGCAGCTCGATGGAGATGTTGTCCGGGGTCTTGATGAAGGCCATGTAGCCGTCGCGCGGCGGACGGTTGATCGTGATGCCCGCATCCATCAGCTTCCGGCAGGTCTCGTAGATATCGTCGACCCGATAGGCGAGATGGCCGAAATTCCGCCCTCCCGCATATTCATGCTCGTCCCAGTTATAGGTGAGTTCGAGCAGGGGAGCCCTCGTGTCCTTGGCCTTCTCCACGTCTCCGGGGGCGGCGAGGAAGACGAGGGTGAAACGGCCCTTCTCGTTCTCGATCCGGCGGGTCTCGACGAGGCCGAACTTGTTGCAGAAGAAGTCGAGGGATTTGTCCAGGTCCGAAACGCGAACCATCGTGTGCAGGTATTCCATCATGGTCTCCCCTTTTGCCGAGGCTACGTGATGGCGCATTTGACGCAGAGATCAAGAGCCACCTGTCACAAGCACCAGGAAAGCTTGAGGATGTTTAATGTTTGTTAACCTTTCGCCGTTCGCACCGCCGCAGCCTTGCACTGAATCGTCCAGGCCATAGATCAAAACAAAGTTACGCCAGCACGAAAGCTTTTCCGATGCGCACCGACATTGCCCAGATTGTCCGCCTTGAGGATTACCGGCCCAGCGACTTCCTGATCGACCGCGTGGAACTCGATGTCCGGCTTCATCCCACGGCGACGCGGGTTACCGCCACGCTGGCCCTGCGGCCGAATCCGGAAGGGCGCGCGGATGCGCCCCTCGTGCTCGACGGAGACGAGGTGAACCTGAAGGCCCTGGCCCTCGACGGACGGTCCCTGCCGGGCGGCGAGTTCGAGGCCTCGCCGCAATCCCTGACCATCGCGCAGCCGCCGCGGCGGCCCTTCACGCTCACGATCGAGACCGAGATCGACCCGACCTCGAACACCAAGCTCATGGGCCTCTACCGGTCGAGCGGGAACTACTGCACGCAGTGCGAGGCGGAAGGGTTCCGCCGCATCACCTATTTCCTCGACCGGCCGGACGTGATGGCGGTCTATACCACCCGCATCGAGGCCGAGCGGGAGGAGGCGCCGGTGCTCCTCGGCAACGGCAACCTGGTCGAGGCCGGCGCCATCGAGGGCACGGGCCGGCACTATGCCGTGTGGCACGATCCGCACCCGAAGCCGTCCTATCTCTTCGCCCTGGTCGGCGGACGCCTCGGCCGCGTGGCGAAGAGCTTCACCACCATGAGCGGCCGCGAGGTGGAACTCGCCATCTATGTGGAGCCCGGCAAGGAGGATCGCGCCGACTACGCCCTCGATGCGCTGGAGCGTTCCATGCGCTGGGACGAACAGGCCTTCGGCCGGGAATACGATCTCGACGTGTTCAACATCGTCGCCGTGTCGGACTTCAACATGGGCGCGATGGAGAACAAGGGCCTCAACATCTTCAACGACAAATACGTGCTGGCGAGCCCCGAGACCGCGACGGACGCGGACTACGCCAATATCGAGGCGATCATCGCGCACGAGTATTTCCACAACTGGTCGGGCAATCGCGTCACCTGCCGCGACTGGTTCCAGCTCTGCCTCAAGGAGGGCCTGACGGTCTTCCGCGACCAGGAATTCTCTTCCGACGAGCGCTCGCGTCCCGTGCACCGCATCGCCGAGGTCAAGACCCTGCGCGCGCGCCAGTTCCTGGAGGATGCGAGCCCCCTCGCCCATCCGGTGCGCCCGGCGCAGTACCGGGAGATCAACAACTTCTACACGGCCACCGTCTACGAGAAGGGCGCCGAGATCGTGCGGATGCTCAAGACGCTGATCGGCCCCGAGGATTTCCGGCGCGGGATGGACCTCTATTACGAACGCTGCGACGGCACCGCCGCGACGGTGGAGGATTTCCTCGACGCCTTTGCGGAGGTGACGGGCCGCGACCTGTCCCATTTCGCCCGCTGGTATGCCCAGGCCGGCACACCACGGGTGACGGTGAAGGGAACCTACGACGAGGCGGCGCGGACCTACCGCCTCGACTTCACGCAGGAAACGCCCGCGACGCCGGGGCAGCCGACGAAAGAGCCCATGGCGATCCCGGTGGCGCTCGGCCTCGTGGCGCGTGACGGAAGCGCGCTCGACGCCTCCGGCGACCGCGTGAATGCCCAGGGCGTGTTCCTGCTCGACAAGGCCAGCGACAGCGTGACCTTCACGGGCGTGGCCTCCCGGCCCGTCCCCTCGGTCTTCCGGGGCTTCTCCGCTCCGGTGAAGGTCTCGCTCGACCTGACGAACGAGGAACTTCTCGTTCTCCTGCGCCACGACAGCGATGCCTTCAACCGCTGGCAGGCGGCACAGACCGTCGCCATGCGCCTTCTGGTCGATCTCTCGAAGGGAACGTCCGTTCCCGATGCGGCAATCGCAGATTTCACCTCGGCGTTGCGCGCCTTCATGGAGGCGGATGCCCTGCAGGATCCTGCTTTCGCGGCCCTTGCGATCACGCTTCCCGGCGAGGCCGATATCGCGCAGGAGATCGGCGCGGATGTGGACCCCGACGCGATCCATCGCGCGCGCAGGCATATGCGCCGGCATATCGGGCAGGCCTGCCTCGAAACGTTGCAGGATTTCCGCCGTTCGCTTGCGGAGACGGGCGCCTACAGCCCCGATGCAGCGAGCGCGGGACGGCGCGCCCTGCGCAATGCGTCGCTGGATCTCCTGGCGGCCGCAGACGCGGAGCTCGGCGAGGCGCTTGCGGGCGAGCAGTTCGCATCCGCCGGCAACATGACGGACCGTCTCGCGTCCTTGAGCGTTCTGACGACGCTGCCCGGCGATGCACGGGAGAAGGCGCTGGCGCAGTTCGAGGAGCGCTATCGCCATGAGCCGCTCGTGCTCGACAAGTGGTTCACCCTGCAGGCCGCCATTCCCGAGGATGGCACTCTGGAGCGCGTGAAGCGCCTGATGCAGCACCCCGCGTTCTCGATCAACAATCCCAACCGCGTGCGCTCGCTGGTGGGAAGCTTCGCGATGCTGAATCAGATGCAGTTCAATCGCGCGGACGGATCGGGCTACGAGTTCCTGGCCGATATCGTGCTGCGCGTGGACGCGTTGAATCCTCAACTTGCGGCACGGCTTCTGACCTCGTTCAGCAGCTGGCGAATGATGGAAAAAACGCGTCGCGGCAAGGCCGAACAGGCCCTGCGCCGCATCGCTGGAAAGCCCAATCTTTCCCGCGATGTAGGCGACATCGCGGCGCGTTCGCTGGAGGAACAGAATGCCTGACAACCTCCTGAAAGGACTTGGTTTTTCTGTCCAGTACCACGAACGGCTGATGCGCAATCGGCAGCGTAAATTTCTGTTAACCTAGATGATCACATAGCTAGACAAATCACTCGCCCATGATTCTATTGATGGTGATTCGGAGAGATGCGGCACGTCCTCCGATCAAGGACGTAAATGGTTCCGGAGGGAGAATCGCATGGCGGGGGCGGTGACCGCATGCGTACCCGCTCGCGCGGGTACAATTCTCGGGGTAACGCGATCCGACGCGAACCCGACATATCGGCGACTTGAGCAATACGAACCCTGGCTCAGGCTTGCAGTTCCCGCTCTTCTCGCCCTCTTTCTCATCACGCTCGCAGGCAGCGCGTGGATCCAGGTTCGCGAGAACCGGGAGGACACGCTCGTCGATGCGATCGCGGATATCGACATCGTCGCATCTCTTTCTGCCGCGAAGCTCGGCGACCGGGCCGCACCGGCCGATCATGCCGCGGCCGTCGCACAGCTCGCGGGTCTTGCGGAGAGCATGCCGGACAGCGCCCTCGCGCACAGCCGCACGCTGCTTCTGGTCGATCAGTCCGGCAAGGTTCTGGCCGTCTACCCGGCGATGGAGAACGCGCCCGGCACGCTCGCCGAGGTGCTCGGCGATGCACAGCCCCTCGCCCTGTTCGCGGACCGCGCGGGCGTGATGACAATCAGGCTCGCCAGCGGCCAGGAAGGCATCGCGACCGTACGCTCCCTGCCGGCATCGTCCGGACGGATCGCCGTGATCCAGCCCCTGCCGGATGTGCTCTCCGGCTGGTGGACGCGCACCATCGGTCACGTGTCGCTGCTGGCCGCCACCATCGTCGTGCTGATCGGCATCGGCATCGCCTATGTGATGCAGGCGAACCGCGCCCGCGCCGCCGACGAGGTGTGCGAGAAGGTGCGCGACCGCATCGACTCCGCGCTGAACCGAGGCCGCTGCGGCCTGTGGGACTGGGATATCGGCCGTGGCCGCATCTATTGGTCCGACTCGATGTACGAACTCCTCGGCTACGAGCGGCAGGACGAGTTCCTCTCCTTCGGCGAAGTGAACGCCATGATCCATCCCGAGGATCAGGACCTGTACACGCTGGCCGAGCAGCTCGCTTCGGCCAGCACCTCGCTGGTGGATTACGAGTTCCGCATCCGCAGCCTCAGCGGCGACTGGGTGTGGCTGCGCGCCCGCGCCGAGCTGATGAACGATCCCGACGATGCGGCGAGCCATCTCGTGGGCATCGCGGTCGACGTCACGGAACAGCGCAAGCTGGAAGAGAAGACCGCCAAGGCCGACGCCCGCCTGCACGACGCGATCGAGGCGATCTCCGAGGCGTTCGTTCTCTGGGATGCCAACAACCGACTCGTTCTCTGCAACTCGAAATTCCAGAAGCTGCATGAGCTGCCGGCCGAGGCGCCGCTTCAGGGCATGAGCTACGCCGAGGTGATGGCGCTCGGCCGTCCGCCGGAAGTGCAGCACCAGTTCGTCCGCGCGCAGAACCAGGACGTGGGCGCGCGCACCTTCGAGGCCCGCCTTCAGGACGGCCGCTGGCTGCAGATCAACGAGCGGCGCACGAAGGACGGCGGCTACGTCTCCGTCGGCACGGACATCACCGCTCTCAAGCGCCACGAGCACCGTCTGGTGGAATCCGAGAAGGAACTCATCGCCACGGTTCTCGACCTCAAGCAGTCGCGCCAGAAGCTCGAGGCGCAGACGCACCAGCTCGCCGATCTCGCCGAACGCTATCTCGACCAGAAGGCCCAGGCCGAGAGCGCCAACCGCGCGAAGTCCGAATTCCTGGCCAACATGAGCCATGAGCTGCGCACGCCGCTCAACGCCATCATCGGCTTCGCGGAAGTGATGCAGAGCGGCATCTTCGGTTCGCTGGGCTCGGACAAGTACGAGGAATACTGCTCCGACATCCGCTCCAGCGGCGAGTACCTCCTCTCGGTCATCAACGACATCCTCGACATGTCGCGCATCGAGGCGGGCCGCACGAGCCTCAAGAAACAGCCCATCGAGGTTCATGCCTCGATCCAGCGGGCGATCAAGTTGGTGAGCGAGCAGATCCGCGGCAAGAGCCTCTCCGTCTCCGTCGACGTGAACCCCGAGGACATCGTGGTCCCGGCCGACGAGCGCGCCCTGCACCAGATCCTGGTCAACCTGCTCCAGAACGCCACCAAGTTCACGAGCGAGGGAGGCTGCATCACGGTGCGCACCCGTCAGGCCGGCAAGGCGGTCAACATCTACGTCGAGGACAACGGCATCGGCATTCCCGCCCATGCCCTGCAGAAGCTCGGGCGTCCCTTCGAGCAGGTCGAAACCGAGTTCTCCAAGAGCTACAAGGGCTCTGGCCTCGGCCTCGCCATCGCCCGCTCGCTCACGGAACTGCACGGCGGCTCCCTGCGCATCAAGAGCCAGGAAGGCATCGGCACCATCGTGCTGGTCCACCTGCCGCTTTCGGAGGCCACCAGCGCCGACATCGCGCTGGCCGACGCGGCGGCGTGAGGACGGGCTGAGTTCCCCACTCTACCCGACGGCACGCGGCTGCGCCGGAACGCCGAAAGGACATTCCAGCGCCGCCCGGTCCCAGCGGCCTGTCTCGGCTGCGGCCTCGTAGGTGGCCGACAGGAAATCGAGCAGCAGCGTATCCGGCGCATCCGCCGTGCGGACGGCCTCGTAGGGCAGGATGAACTCGCCGAGGGTCGTATCGAAATAGGCTGGCGGCGGCACGGCGTGCTCGCGAAAGCCCTGGGGCTCCGGATAGGCGTAGGAGTAGAAGGCGGCCTGCGGGAAGGCCTCGCTGCCCGGCCAGAAGCCGGCGCTGCTCACCTCATGCGAATAGGCCTCGCGGGTTACCGCGTCCGGCAGTCCCGGCACACCGCCGGGATGAAGGGGAGCCGGCCTGCCGGAGAAGCGCGTCACCGCGAGATCGAAGCTGCCCCAGAAGAAGTGGACCGGGCTCGACTTGCCGAGAAAGCCGCTGCGGAAGAGCTTGAAGACGCGGTCGGCCTGCACCAGCGCGCGCCAGAACCGGTGCGCCGCCTCGGCATCGTATTCGGAGTGCGTCCGGTCCTCCGGGAAGCGGATCGGATCGGAAACCTCGTTCGGCATCTCGTTGATCGCGACCGGGATGCCGGTCCGGAGCAGGATGCCTATGAGGTCACTGTAGAAATCCGCGACCGTCCTGGGCCTCAGGTCGAGCGCCGCCTCGTCCCCGCGGCTCGTGCGGACGACGACGCGATGCGCGATGAAATCGAAGTCGATCTCCAGGATTTCGGACCCGAACGGAACGGGCGAGGTTCCGAGCCCGCGCGCGGTGACGTAGAGCGGAACGTGCCAGCCGTGGTTGAGCCAGGGCGACAGCGCGAGACGGACCTTGCCGACCACTTGGGTCCAGAGATGGAGGGTCGTGGCGGTCTCCCGCCAATCGGCATAGGGAATATTGGGCCAGACAATGTGCATGACGAGCCTCCGCACCGGGCGCCTGCCATCGGCAAGGCCGACCTCCGGCCCGCGCCGGGCGGATCGAGCTTAGATGTCTTCGGCCCGGCCGCAAGGCCGTCAGGTGTGCGGTCCCCTCAGAGAATGAGAGGCAGGTACAGAACGCCGATGACGCAGACGACCGACAGCACGGCTGTGATCTCTGCCCAGCGTGACGTCCGACCCGCATTCTGGCTGTTGTCGCCGTCCATGACTCGTCACCCCATCGCCTCGTGAGCGATATCCTGTCCCCATTTCCACACTAGGCCGGGTGGACCGGGGAAGATGTGCCCTGCGGCACATCCAAAATGATATTTTGTAACATATCGGATATCGTCCCTTCGGACAAGCCGGTGCCCGAATCAGGATCCGGCTCCCTGCGGAGGGTGGCGTTCGCCCGGCGTTGATGATTGCGGGCGCAATCAGCCCGACCGCCTCGATCTCTTCGCGGCGCCCGCATCGAGCGCCCGGCCGAACACCTCCGTCACCTGCCCTCGCGTCTCGCCCAGGTGCTCGAGCAGCACCTTTTCGTCCGGCAGCCCGGCGACGGAGGCGAGCCGTTTCAGGATGACCGGCGGCACCGTCGCAGGATCGAATCTTCCTTCGATCGTCAGCCGCTGCCACTGGAAGATCGCGTTGAAGAGGCGATGCGCCTCGATGAGGGTTTCGGCATCGTCGCGGCTCAGCAGACCCGCCTTTCGCGCCTCGGCGAAGAGCGCTTCCGGCGCGAGGCCGATGAGGGCGGGATGCTCCGCGCCGTGCGTCAGGACGAGTCCTTGGGCGATGAAGTCGATATCGGTCAGTCCGCCGCGGGCGAGCTTCAGGTCCCACGGATTGTCGTCGCCCTTCTCCTGCGCGATGAGTTCCCGCATGGCGGCAACCTCTGAGATCACGTATTTGCGGTCCCGGGGCGTGCCGACGATCTCCTTCACCGCCGCCTCGACCTCGGCGGCGAAGTCGCCGTTGCCGGCGATGACGCGCGCGCGGGTGAGCGCCATGTGCTCCCACAGATCGGCTTCGGTCTTCTGGTAGCTCAGGAAGCCGCGGAACTGCGAGGCGACCGGCCCCTTCCCTCCCTGCGGACGCAGGCGCAGGTCGACCTCGTAGAGCAGGCCGCGCCGGGTCGGCACCGTGAGCGCCGCGACGAGGCGCTGGGTCAGGCGCGTGAAATAAACCACCGCGTCGAGCTTTCTCGGCCCGTCGCTCTCCCGCCTGTCCTCGTCGAAATCGTAGATGACCACGAGGTCGAGATCGGAGCCCGCGGTCAGCTCGCGGGACCCGAGACGGCCGAGGCCCAGGATGGCGATCCTCGCGCCGGGAACCACGCCGTGATCGGCCTCGAACACCTTGCGCACCGCATCGAAGGAAGCGCGGATCACCGCATCGGCGATCGACGCATAGGCCTCTCCCGCCTGGGCGGGCGACAGAATGTCGGAGAGGAGCCGCGCGCCGGTGATGAAGCGCATCTGGCGGGCCGCGTCGCGGGTCCGGTCGAGGAAATCCTCGTGATCGCTGGGAGTGCCGATGATCTGGCGCACCTGCTCGCCCACGGCGGCATCGTCGTTGAACGGAATGCCGAAGGCCGGATCAATCAGCGCATCGAGCACGTGGGGCGACTGCGCCACCGTGTCGGCGAGGCGCGGCGCGGTGCCGAGAAGATCGGCGAAGCGCAGGCGCAGGCGGTCGTGCGACTGCAGGATGGTGAGGAGCTCGACGGCGGCCGGCATCCTGCCGAAGGCCCGGTCGAGCGCCGCGAGAGCCCCGTCGGGGTCCGCCGTGCCGCCGAGCGCCGCCAGGAGCGCCGGCACGAGCTCGGTCAGCACCTCGCGGGCGCGCTGGCTCGTGATGGCGGCCCGCCGGCCGAAATGCCAGCCGCGCACGGTTTCCGCCGCCTGCGCGGGATTGCGGAAGCCCATGCGCTCCAGGGTGGCGAGCGTCTCGGGATCGTCCGTCGTGCCGGTGAAGACGAGATTGCCCACGTCCGAGGCGAGTTCCGGCCCCTCCTCGAACAGCAGCGCGTAATGCCCCTGCACGATCCGGGCCTGCTGCGTCAGCGCCTTGGCGAAGGCCTTGAGGTTGGGATAGCCGCAGAACTTGGCGAAGCTCTTGAGCGCTTCCTCGTCGGAAGGCAGGCGCTGCGTCTGCTCGTCCGCCACCATCTGCAGCCGGTGCTCGATGGTGCGCAGGAAGCGATAGGCGTCGGAGAGCTCGTCGCGGGCCGTCTCCGTGATCCAGCCTTCGTCGTGCAGCGCCTCCAGCATGTCCAGGGTACGGCGGCCGCGCAAGGCGGGACGGCGTCCGCCGAAGACGAGCTGCTGCGTCTGCACGAAGAACTCGATCTCGCGGATGCCGCCGCGCCCGAGCTTGATGTCGTGCCCGGCCACCGCGATCTCGTCATGCCCGCGCACCGCGTGGATCTGCCGCTTCATGGCGTGCACGTCGGCGATGGAGGCGAAATCGAAATACTTGCGCCAGATGAACGGCCGCAATTCGGCCAGGAAGGTCTCGCCGAGGGCGATGTCTCCCGCCACGGGCCGCGCCTTGATGAGCGCCGCGCGCTCCCAGTTCTGGCCGACGGTCTCGTAATAGATATAGGCCGACGGCAGGGCGACGGCGGTGGGCGTCGAGCCAGGGTCGGGTCTCAGGCGGTAATCGACCCGGTGCACGTAGCCGTCCGGCGTGCGCTCCTGCAGCAGCCGGGCGAGCTGCTGGGCGATGCGGGTATAGAGGGTGGCGGGCTCCGCCCCTTCCGGCAAAGCGGACGACTGAGGATCGAAGAAGATCACCAGGTCGATGTCGCTCGAATAGTTGAGCTCGCCCGCCCCGTGCTTGCCGAGCGCCAGCACGGTGAAGCCGCAGCCCTCCCCCGGATCCTCGGGGTCCTTGAGGCGGATGCGCCCGAGATCGGCGGTCTCGGTCAGAACCAGATTGACGCCGCCGCGCACGGAGGAATCCGCGAAGGCGGACAGGGCTCCGATGACGTCCTCCACGCTCCAGAGACCGCCGATATCCGCGAGCGCCACGAGAAGGGCATGGGAGTTGCGGTTGCGCCGGAAGGCGCGGACCACGTCGTCGCGGGTCCGCGCGCCGGAACGCAGCTCGCGGAACAGGTTGGCCTGGCTCTCGACGATGGCGCGATGGCTCTCCTCGGGGGGTTGCAGGACGAGCCTCGCCATCCGGGCGGGGTCGCTCACCACGAGCTGCCAGAGAAAGGTGGAATGGTCGGCCAGGGCGAGAAGGAGATCGCGCAGGATTCCCCCTTCCAGATGCGGCAGCAGCGCGGCGGCCTCGGGATTGTCCCGCACCCGCTCGACGAAGTCGGCGAGTTGCGCCTTCGCCCGCCGGAGATCGGACACGGGAGGCGCCTTGCTCAGGCGGCTGAGGAGGGAACGGTTCTGGTCCGGCACGGCCAATCCATGGAAAGGGTCATCGGAGCCTATGTCTCCATGCCGCTGCCGGGAAGGCAATCGAAATATCGGACCTTCACGCCGCCGTTTGCGCAGGCTCCGGCGAGGCCTGCGCATTGCCCAGGGGCAGGACGAGGACGGCGCGCAGGCCCGGCTCGTTATCCTCCAGGGTGAGGGCTCCGCCATGCAGGCGGGCGACGGCGGCGACGAGGCTCAGGCCGAGGCCGAAACCCGGGCGAGAGCGGGCCGTCTCCAGCCGCACGAAGCGCTCCAGCACGCGGCCGCGGTCGGCCTCGGGAATGCCCGGGCCGCGATCCGCCACCACGATGCGCATGGCCCCGTCGATCCGGTGGGCAGATACGGTAATGGAGCGAAAGGCGTCGCTGCCTTCGGCCTGGGCGCCGTATTTCAGTGCGTTGTCGAGCAGGTTCGCCACCGCCTGTCCGAGAAGCTCGCGGCTGCCGTGAAGAGGCAGGTCCTCGTCGACCGTCACCTCCAGGGGCAGGCCCGCCTCCTCCGCCAGGGCCTCGTAGAGTTCGGCGACGTCGCGCACGGTCTCGGCGGCGTTGAAATCCGCGAGCCCCTCGCGGGCGTTGCCGGCCTCCAGGCGCGCGATCATCAGGAGCGCGTTGAAGATGCGGATGAGGTTGTCGCTCTCCTCGATGATGGCCTCCAGGGAGCCCTTCAGCTCGTCGGGGGACTTGGCGGTGCGCAGGGCCTCGTCGGCCTTGTTGCGCAGGCGGGTCAGCGGCGTCTTCAGGTCATGGGCGATGTTGTCGGAGACCTCCCGCATGCCGTGCATGAGTTCGCCGATGCGGTCGAGCATGTCGTTGAGGTTCTGCGCGAGACGATCCAGCTCGTCGCCCGTTCCGGCGATCCGCAGGCGCCCGCCGAGATCGCCCGCCATGATCTCCCGGGTGGTCTCCGTCATGTCGTCGACGCGCTTGAGCACGCGCCTGGCGATGAACCAGCTTCCGGCGCAGCCGAGAATGCCGATGAAGAGAAGGGAATAACCAAAGGCGCGGTGGATGATGTCCCGCAGACGGATGCGCTCCTCCACGTCCCGTCCCACCAGCAGGCGGAAACCTCCCGGCAGGCGATAGACCCGGATGATGGCGTGGTTGGGCCCGGCATCCGCATCCTCGGTCCGGCTATAGGGCGTCTCGAACTGCCCGGGCCGGTCGATCACGCCCGGCGGCAGCGCCCCGACATTCCCGGCGATCCGCTCGCCGGCATTCGTGGTCACGAGGTAGAGGGAGGCGCCGGGCGCCCGGGAGCGCCGCTCGACGATGTTCACCAGACGGCGCAATCCACCGACCCGGTACTGCTCGGAGAGGCCGTTGATCTCGGCCTCGATGGTGGAGATGAACTGTTCGGTCAGGAGCCTCTGTGCGCTCCAGGCCACATAGCCCAGGGTCACGAAGGCGAAGATCGTGAAGACCAGCAGATAGGCGAAGGACAGCTTGAACGCGGTCGTCCGGAAGAGCTTGCCGAGGGCGGTCATGGATCGGCCCCCGTCACTCCTCGGCCCCTTCCGCCCCCACGCGCACCATGTAGCCCGCGCCGCGGATGGTGTGGATCAGCGGCTTGTCGAAGCCCTTGTCGATCTTCGCCCTCAGGCGCGAGACGTGGACGTCGATCACGTTGGTCTGCGGATCGAAATGATAGTCCCAGACGTGCTCCAGCAGCATGGTGCGGGTCACGACCTGGTTGGCGTTCTTCATCAGGTATTCGAGCAGCCTGAATTCGCGCGGCTGCAGCACGATCTCCTGGCCGGAGCGGGTGACGCGATGGGACAGGCGGTCGAGCTCAAGATCGGCGATGCGATAGATCGTGGGCTCGGCGTTCGGCGTCGCGGCGCGACGGCGCGAGAGAACCTCGACCCGGGCGAGAAGCTCTGAGAAGGCATAGGGCTTGGGGAGGTAGTCGTCGCCGCCCGCGCGCAGGCCCTTCACCCGGTCGTCCACCTGGCCGAGGGCCGAAAGGATCAGCACCGGAGTCTCGACCTTCTGCTCGCGCAGGGAGCGGATGAGGGAGAGGCCGTCGAGCTTGGGGAGCATACGGTCCACCACGAGCACGTCGTAATCGCCGGATTCGGCCATGGCGTAGCCGTCGAGGCCATCGGCGGCATGGTCGGCCACGTAGCCGGCCTCACGGAACGCCTTCACGAGGTAGGAGGCCGCCTCTCGGTCGTCCTCGATGATGAGAATCCGCATGGACATGAGCGTAACGTACTGATTTCCCAGCGGCAGGCCAGCCCTGGAGGGGAAAGAGGCCGGCCTGCCGTGGGCAAGGGACACCGGGTACGGGGGCTATCAACAAGAAACCCGGTATCCGACTTGGGCGAAGGGCTTAGATGCCCTTCGGCTGAGGGGCGACCTCGAGGGTCACGGTGCGCTCCTTGCCGTCACGGAAGAGCGTGAGCGACACGGACTTGCCGGGCGCGACCTGGGCGACCTTGCGGGACAGGTCCTTGGCCTCGCGGATCGGCTGGCCGTCGACGGCCACGATGGTGTCGCCGGTCTTCACGCCCGCCTTGGCGGCGGGGCCGTCCTTCATGGCTTCCGCAACGAGGGCGCCCTTGGGCTCGGACAGGCCGATCGCTTCCGCGATTTCCTTGGTCACCGCCTGCATCTGCACGCCGATGAAGCCGCGGGTCACGGAGCCGTTCTCCTTGAGCGCCGTCACGATGTTGTCCACCGTGCTGGCCGGGATCGCGAAGGCGATGCCGACATTGCCGCCGGACGGCGAGAAGATCGCCGTGTTCACGCCCACGACCTCGCCCGCGAGGTTGAAGGTCGGGCCGCCCGAGTTGCCCCGGTTCACGGAGGCGTCGATCTGGATGAAGTCGTCGTACGGACCCGCGCCGATGTCGCGGTGCTGGGCCGAGACGATGCCTGCCGTCACGGTGCCGCCGAGGCCGAAGGGGTTGCCGATCGCCACCACCCAGTCGCCGATCCGGGCCTTCTGGCCGGCAAGGCGGACGTGAGGGAAGTCGCTGCCCTCGACCTTCAGCAGGGCGAGGTCGGTCTTCGGGTCGGTGCCGATCACCTTGGCGTCGAGCTCCTTGCCGTCGTCCATGGTTACGGTCACTTCGCTGGCCTTGTCGACCACGTGGTTGTTGGTCACCACATAGCCGTCGGCCGAGATGAAGAAGCCGGAGCCGACGGCCTGGCCGAAGCGGCGGGGCTGCTGACGCTGGCCGCGCTGACCGCGCTCGCCCGGCTCCTGCCGGTCGCGGAAGTTGCGGAAGAAGCGCTCCATCGGGTGGCCGGGCGGGAGGTCGGGCATCGAGAACTGCTGTCCGTCGCCGTCGCCGCTGCGGTCGGCCACGTTCTGCACCTTGACCTTGACCGAGACCACGGCGGGCTTCACGCGCTCGACCACGTCCGCGAAGGACGGGGCGGCCGGAACGGCCTGCGTCATGGAGCGCAGTTCGGCATGGGCGGAATTGGGAGCGATGAGACCGGACTCGACAGCGCCGCCTGCAATCAATGCTGCGACGGCCGCCGCGCCGAGCCACGTGGTCATACGCTTGCGGGGTGTGGAAACCTTGTCCATCATATTTCTGTCTCTCCTCGAGGACCCTTGGGGAGGAACCCTTGTGGGATCGTCGTGAGAGGAAGATGGGGTCCCCCGCGTTACCGTACCCTCACGCGCAGATGAAATGTTGGTAAGGTTTTGTTGGGCATGACCCCATAGGGTCCCTGCCCGGCCGTCCGCGCCGGCCCCGGGAGGCTGGAAGCCTCGAGGGTCGTGTCATAGGGTGGCGGCGCAGAGTGGGGGTTTGAAGATGAAGCGTATTATTCAGGTCGCATGCGTGGTCGGGCTCGGGCTCCTGGCGTCGGCCTGCGACAAGTGCGGGAACTGGAACATCAACACCCCGCAATTCTGCAGCGGCGTGAATCCCAAGAGCTGACGCCTCCGAAAGGCAAGGCTGGCATCCGGTCAGGACCGGGCGCCCTCGTCCCGTTTGAGCACGGCCTCCAAAGCCTGCTGCTCCTCGATATCGAGCGCGGCCGCGGGCTGCGGCCGGCGGCGCAGGGCGGCATAGGCCCCGATTCCGCCCAGGACGAGCACCAGGGCCGGCGCGAGCCACAGCAGCAGCGTGTGCGTGCCGAAGGTGGGTTTCAGCAGCACGAACTCGCCGTAGCGCTGGACCAGGAACGACTCGACCTCCGCATCCGTGTCCCCCGCCTGCAGGCGCTCGCGCACGATCAGGCGCAGGTCCTTGGCGAGAGGCGCGTCGGAATCGTCGATGGACTGGTTCTGGCAGACGAGGCAGCGCAGGCCCGCCGAAATGTCGCGGGCGCGCCGCTCCAGGGCGGGATCCTTCAGCACCTCGTCGGGCTGGACCGCATGGACCGCGGTGCCGATGAACAGGGTTGCGACGAGCGCCAGAACGAACCGCATGCCCTTACTCCGCCGGTACGGATGCCGCCTGCATGGCCCTCGCCCGCGACGTGGCGCCGATGCGCAGGCGCCGGTCCGTGAGCGACAGGGTGCCGCCCGCGGCCATGACCACGGCGCCGAGCCAGATCAGCAGGACCAGGGGCTTGTGATAGATCCTCATGCCGATGGAGCCGTCGGGCAGGATCTCGCCGATGCTGACATAGACCTGGCTGAGGCCGACCGTCATGATTCCCGCCTCGGTGGTCGGCATGCCGCGCGTCACGTAGAGGCGCTTCATGGTCTCGACCGTGCCGAGCTCCCGCCCGCCGCGGGAGATGCGCAGGGTTGCGACGTCCTCGCGGTAATTGGCCGCCTGACGCGGCACCACCCGCTCCAGCCGCGCCTCGTAGGCGCCGGCCCGCATGGTGTCGCCGATTTTCAGGGTTCCGAGTCCCTCCGCGTCCCAGGCGGTGGCGGCGATGCCGATCACGGTCACGCCCACTCCCGCATGGGCCAGCACCGTGCCCCAGGTCGAGCGCGGCAGGCCCGAGGCCTTGCGCCAGGCCGAGGCCAGGGGAGTGCCCCGGCTCCAGGACCGGGTCACGATCTCGTTGAAGGAGCCCAGGATCAGGTAGATGCCGAGGCCGATTCCCAGGGGCGCGGCCACGGGGCCGCCGTTGCGGAAGGCGACGAGGGCCAGCGTGGCGACGAGGGAGATGCCCAGCACCGCGTAAAGCCGCTGCGCCGTGCCGAGGAAGTTGCCGCGCTTCCAGGCCAGCGTCTGCCCCAGCGGCACGAGCAGGAGCAGCGGGACCACGAGCGGCAGGAAAGTGAAGTTGAAGAACGGCGCACCGACCGAAATCTTGTCGCCAGTGACCACCTCGAGAGCCAGCGGGTAGAGGGTGCCGATGAACACGGTGGCGCAGGCGGTCGCCAGGAAGAGGTTGTTGAGGACCAGCGCCCCTTCCCGCGAGACCGGTGCGAACAGGCCGCCCTGCTTGAGCAGGGGCGCGCGCCACGCGAAGAGCGCCAGGGATCCGCCGATGAACAGGACCAGGATGCCGAGGATGAACACGCCGCGCTCCGGGTCCACCGCGAAGGAATGAACCGAGGTCAGCACGCCGGAGCGGACCAGGAAGGTGCCGAGCAGCGACAGCGAGAAGGTCAGGATCGCGAGCAGGATCGTCCACACCTTGAGGGCGTCGCGCTTCTCCATGACGACAGTGGAATGCACGAGGGCCGTTCCCGCGAGCCACGGCATGAGGGAGGCATTCTCCACCGGGTCCCAGAACCACCAGCCGCCCCAGCCGAGCTCGTAATAGGCCCAGTAGGAGCCCATGGCGATGCCCAGCGTCAGGAACACCCAGGCCCCGAGCGTCCAGGGTCGGACGATCCGCGCCCAGACAGCGTCGATGCGCCCGTCGATGAGGGCGGCGCACGCAAAGGCGAAGCAGATCGAGAAGCCGACATAGCCGATGTAGAGCAGCGGCGGATGGATCGCGAGCCCCAGGTCCTGCAGCAGCGGGTTGAGGTCCTGTCCCTCGGCCGGCATCGGAACCACCCGGGTGAAGGGGTTGGACGTGGTGAGGATGAAGAGCAGGAACGCGACCGTGACGAGGCCCTGCACGGCCAGGGTGTTGGCCTGGAGGCGCGCGGGCACGCTGTTGCGCGCCAGGGCGACCACGGCTCCGAACAGGGCCAGGATCAGGACCCAGAGCAGCATGGAGCCCTCGTGGTTCCCCCACACGCCGGAGATCTTGTAGATCATCGGCTTGGTCGAGTGCGAGTTCTCGACCACGTTGAGCACCGAGAAATCGGAGGTCACGTAGGCGACGGTCAGGCTGAGGAAGGCGAAGCCCAGACAGGCCAGAACCGCCAGGGCGGCGGCCGGGGCCACCGCCATCAGGACCGGATCATTCGAACGGGCGCCCCAGAGCGGCACCACGAACTGGATCAGGGATAAGCCAAGCGCGAGCGCGAGCGCGAAATGTCCGGCCTCGACCAACACGGATGGCACTCCTTCGTTACTGAGTCGGCGGCGCGGCGCTGGCCTCGCCCTGCCAATGGCCCTGCTTCTTCAGGGTGTCCGCCACCTCGCGGGGCATGTAGTTCTCGTCGTGCTTGGCGAGAACCGTGTCGGCCTTGAAGATCCCGGCCGGGTCGAGCATGCCCTCGGCGACGACGCCCTGCCCCTCGCGGAACAGGTCGGGCAGCATTCCCTGGTAGCTCACCTTGATCGAGCGCTCGGCGTCCATGACCTCGAAGGCCACCTGCTGATTGTCCCCGCGCTGGACGGAGCCTTCCTTCACGAGCCCGCCGAGGCGAAAGCGCGTGCCGGGCTGCACGTTCTTGGCAACAACGTCCGCAGGGGAGTTGAAGAACACGATGGTGTCGTTCATCGCATAGAACACAAGGCCCAGGGCGATCGCGAGGAAGCAGCCCGCGACACCGATCAAGGTCAGGCGGCGTTGTTTTCTGGTCATTGCGCGGCGTCAGTCAGTTTCAGTTCACGGGCCATCGTTTCGATGGTCTTCAGCCCTGAGTCGTCCTTCGCCAGTGCCTGGCGCGCACGTCGAGCTGCGGCCTCTGCTTTATCACGTTGGCCGAGGACCGCATAGGAGCGCATGAGTCGCGCCCATTCCTCGGCGCTGCCGCCCTGGCTTTCCAGGCGCTCGGCGAGGCCCGAGACCATGCGCAGGATATCCTCCGGGCCCATCTGCGGCTCTCCGCTCTGAGCCGGAGCGGCCTGCGGGGCGCCGAGCCGGGCCAGCTGCTCCTTCACGAGCGGGGTCCACGGGGCATCGGCGGGAGAGACGGCCAGGAGCTCCTCGTAGGCCGCCTTGGCCTTGTCGGTCCGCCCGTCCTGCTCGGCGGCCTTGGCGAGATAGAACCGGGCCTTGGGGGTGGCTTTGTCGAGGGCCACCGCCTTCTCGAAGGCGGCCTGCGCCTCGGACGAGATCAACCCGTTCCCGGCGAGCACCATGGCCTCCCCGTAATTGGAGAGCCTGTCCGCATTCTCGCCGAGGATGCGCAGGGCATTCCCGTAGGCCTTCACCGCATCGTCCACCCGGCCCATGCGCAGGTAGACCGGCGCCAGAACCTCCCAGCCGCGCCCGTCCTGCGGGTTCTGGGCCAGATGGGTCTCGATCTGGGTGACGGCCACGTCGAGGTCGGGCGCAGCGGCCTGTGGCCGACTCGCCATCATCGCGGGGCGGTCGAAGATGTGGGGCGAGCCGTAGGCGCCGTAGAGGGCGATGGCGAGAATCGGAACGACGGACAGGGCCAGGGCCGATACGGCGCGACGGCGGCGCAGGGCGGGCTCGCCGAGAGCCGCGAAGCCCTCGTCCTGGGTGCCGGTGGCGCGCAGGAGGCGGCGTCCGGCCTCGGCCTTGGCGGCCTCCGCCTCGCCCGGCAGGAGCGCACCTCTTTCCTGGTCGCGTTCGATCTCGGCGATCTGCTCGCGGTAGAACTGGATGTCGGGATCCGCCTGCCCGCGCGCGGCGGCGTGGCGCGACAGGGGCCACAGGACCACCATCACGGCCGCGGCCGTCATCGCCAGGAGTATTATCCAGATCACCATGGGCTCCTAATTAACCCGCGCACCCGTCAAGCACGATGGCGGCACGGTGTCACGCGCAAAGCGCACAGGGTCAAGCTCTGTCCCCGGGGAGTTCGAGGATCGCGCGCAGACCGCCCATGGGCGAGGCGTCGAGCTTGAGGGAGCCCCGGTAGAGCGCGGCCAGGTCGCTGACGATGGATAGGCCCAGCCCCGAGCCCGGCTTGGTCTCGTCGAGGCGGCGTCCGCGCTTGAGCATCTCCTCCCGCGCGGCTTCGGGCAGGCCGGGGCCGTCGTCGTCGATGAACAGGCGCAGGTTGGTCCGGTCCGCGTCGGTGCGGACGATCTCGGCCGTCACCGCCACCTTGCCCGAAGCCCACTTGGCCGCGTTGTCGATGAGGTTGCCCGCCATCTCCTCCAGGTCCTGCTTCTCGCCCCGGAAGCGCAGGCCCTTCGGAACGGCGAGTTCGACCGCCAGATCCTTGTCGCGGTAGATCTTCGCGAAGGTGCGGGCGAGACTGTCGATCACGGGGTCCACATCCGTCAGCGTGCCCAGGGTGCCGGCGAGCGCCGCGGCGCGGGCGCGGTCGAGATAGTAGTTCACCTGGTCGCGCATGACCGCCGCCTGCTCACGCACCCTGGCGGCCACCTCCTCCGGCGCGTTCTCGGCCTCGTTGACGACGATGCTCAGCGGCGTCTTGAGGGCATGGGCGAGGTTGCCCACCTGGGTCCGCGCCCGCTCCAGGATCTCCCGGTTGGTGTCGAGGAGCAGGTTGAGCTCGCTCGCCAGCGGCGCGATGTCCTGCGGGTACTCGCCCGCGATGCGCTCCGCCTCCCCGCGCCGGATGGCCCCGAGGGCGCTGCGCAGGTTGGCGAGCGGGCGCAGGCCGAAGCGGATCTGCAGCAGGGTCGTGAAGCCGAGCGCGAGCCCGAGCAGCGCGAAGGTCACGGTCATCGCGAACACGAAGTTGCGCACGTCCGTGGCGATCTCGTCGGAGGGGCCGGCGACGCGGATGATGAACCGGCCGTCCTCGCCCAGGTCGATGTCGCGCTCGATGATGCGCAGGCCGCGCTCGTCCGGGGCTTTGCCGTAGCCGCGGCGGATCTGCCCGAAGGTCTCGTCGCTCACCGGCCCGAGGCTCGGCAGCATTCCGCCGAAGAGCGACTTGGAGGAGCGCACCTCCCCCGGCCCCGCATTCGGCCGCGCCACCTGCCAGTACCAGCCCGACAGGGGCAGCTCGAAACGGGGGTCGCCGATGGGGCCGAGGTCCCGGTCGGGATCGCCCGGCGCGACGAGGTTGGAGGCCAGGGTGTTGGAATAGACCAGCAAGCGCTGGTCGAACGCCCTCTCGGTGGTGTCCCGGTAGAGGGTCGAAAGAATGAGCCCCGCGATCAGCAGGATCGCGAAGCTCCAGAAGACCGAGGAAGCCGCCAGGCGGACCGCGATGGACCGGCCCGTGAAGCCCTTGAGGATCGGGCGGAGCCCGCTCACGTCTTCGACTGGCTCGCGTCGAGGAGATAACCCAGGCCGCGCACGGTCTGGATGATGTCGACGCCGAGTTTCTTGCGCAGCCGGCCGATGAACACCTCGATGGTGTTGGAATCCCGGTCGAAGTCCTGGTCGTAGAGATGCTCGGTCAGCTCGCCCCGGGAGACGATGCGGCCGGTATGGTGCATCAGGTACGACAGCAGCCGGTATTCGTGCGAGGTGAGCTTGATCGGATTGCCGTCCACCGCCACGCGGCCGGAGCGCGTGTCGAGCTTGACCGGGCCGCAGCTGATCTCGCTCGTCGCATGGCCCGTGGCCCGGCGCAGCAGGGCCCGCACCCGGGCCAGCAGCTCCTCCATGTGGAAGGGCTTGGTCACGTAGTCGTCGGCGCCGGCGTCGAAGCCCTGCACCTTGTCGCTCCAGCGGTCGCGGGCGGTGAGGATGATGACGGGCATCTTCCTCCCCTCGCGCCGCCAGGCGTTGAGCACGGACACGCCGTCGACCTTCGGCAGGCCGAGATCGAGGATCACGGCATCGTAGGGCTCCGTGTCGCCCAGGAACTGCCCCTCCTCCCCGTCCGAGGCGGAGTCGACCGCGTAGCCGGCCTGCTCCAGGGCGGTCACGATCTGGCGATTGAGGGTATTGTCATCCTCGACAACGAGAAGGCGCACGCTTTTCAGCTTTCCTTATTGAACCGATTTCACGCGTCCCGAAGAACCGTCGATCATCACTTGCACGATCCGGCCGTTCTTCTGCAAGGCCATGATCACATAAACCAGGGCATCGCTGCTTCGGCAGAGATTGGCCCGGACCACGTCGGCGTTGGGAACCTGGCGCCTCGCCGTCATCACGGCGACGGCGGGCGCGACCACGCCCTTGGAGGCCACGGCCTCCTGCATTTCCCGGGGCGGCAGGCAGTTCCGGAGCGCCGCCGACGCGCTCTGCGCGTGCGCGGAACCCATCAACCCACACAAGACGATGATCGACCAAACCAGACGCATGTTGCGACCATGCCTTTCCAGCACTGAACGAAGTCTGAATGTAACACTAGCTCAGGATCTGCTTCGTGGCCAGGATCCGGAACACCGTCGAAGCGATAAAGCTCGCGCCGGCAACGAGTTGCGCCGCCGCTTCCGCGAAGGCGCCCGAGTCCAGCTCCGAGGCGTCGAAGCCGAGGAGGCCGAGGACGAGCGCCGCGAGGCCGACCAGATTGGCCCAGACGGTGCGGCTGGCGAGAATGGTCTTGGTGTCGATCATGAGGATGGTTCCCTTTCAGGGTGGATGGAGGAAGGGGCGAGCCGGAGAGCCTCCCGCTCGACCGCGAGAACCCGGATGCGCCAGCCCCGCCCGAAGACGGCCAGGCGGCGAGCCGGGAAAGGAAGGCAAGCCGCGCGCGGGTCAGGCGGCGGATGGCGTCCGCCGTGTCCGCCTCCCGCGCGGCCTGCAGGGTCAGTGGCCCGGCGACGCCGTCCGCCGCGACGCCGAGGACGCCCTGCAGCGTCCGCACGGCCCGCGCCGGACCGGAATTGACCGCGAAATCGAACAGGGCGAGATCGAGCCCGGGCGGCAGGAGGTCGGCCCGGACCACGTCCCAGTAGAGGCGGCGATAGATCCCGTCCGCCTCCTCCCGGCTGAGCCCGCGCACCTCCTCCACCGAGACGGGGCGGTCCCGGGACCGGGCGAGGGTCGCGCGGGTGATGCCGAACTTGGTCGCTCCGCCCGGATCGGCCGGGTGGTGGACGAACCCGCCCTCGTGCCGCGGCGCGCAGGCGAGGCAGGCCTCGAAGGTCGCCGCCATCACGGTTCCGCCTGCAGGGCGATGAAGGCGGAGGCGCCGAGATGGAGCGCGCCGACCGCTCCCGGCGACCCGCTGAACGAGGTGCCCGCCTGCAGCCTCACGACGGCGGAGCCGGCCCCCGCGCGCGCCAGCGACAGGGCGAGCCCGCCCGACAGGCCCGCCCAGAGCCCGGCGGCATTGTCGAAGAAGGCGATCTGGTTGCCCGAAGGCGCCGCACCCGACCACGCGAAGCCGCTGGTCAGGAGGGCCGGAGCGGCCCGCATGGGCGCGGGCACCGGACAGAACACGTCGATGAGATTGCCCGAGACCCGCTGGGCGAGAACCATGCCGCCGCCGCTCGCGATGCGCTGGTAGTAGCGGCGGCAGCGGGCCTCCGTGACCTCGATGGGCTCCGCGCTCCATGGCGTCGCGACCGCTCCGCGTTCGAGCCGGACGCGGGCGAAGGTGCAGGCCCATGCCGGATGAAGGCGGACGGTGACGTGCCCGGTCTCCGATGCATCGAGCGTCACGGTGGCGGAGCGGCGGCCACTTTCGGCCGGGATGGTCGCGGCCTTCGTGCCGACGACCACGGGGATCGGGGCCGAAGGGTTTTCGACCGAGAGGGTCAGGGTGCTGCCCGCATAGGAGGACGCGCCGGTGAGCGCCGCCGCCTGCGCTACGTCCACCACCTGCTCGACCGGCCCGGTGAGGATCACGGTTCCGTCGGCCGTGCGTGTGATCGTGCAGCCCCCCGGCCCCGCCTTCCAGCGGTCGAAGCCGGAGGCGCCCGCCGCCAGGGCGCCGCCTGCGAAGGCGCTCTGGTTGACGAGGAAGTGGCCGTTGACGAGGAAGTTCGGCGCGGTCTCCCCCGCGTGGCCGCTGGGAAACGACACGAGCCCCGTCGCCGCATCGACGCGGAGCGCATCGTGCCACGCGCTGCCGTCGGGCACGACGCCCGCGGCCGGGTCGCAGGTGAAGGCGGCGCCGACGGGCTGCTCCACGCCGTCGAGGGCGACGCGCACGGTACCGCCCACCGGCTTGGCGATCGGGCGCCGGTAGGGCGCGTCAGCGGAGCCGTAGGTCTTGACCAGGGGAAAGGCCACGCTCGCCCCGTCGCCGGTGCCGATGCGCTGGTCCAGGGGCGTCGGCTCCCGCGAGGGCGGACCGGAGCGCCAGTCGGCGCGGTCGCGGAAGCGGAAGCCGATGAGGCGCCCGCGCCTTTCCTCGAAGAAGGCGATGACCGCATGCAGCGCGTCCACGGTCCGTACGCCCAGGCCCGCATCGTAGCGGCGGCGCGACTGGGCCCAGCGGCTGTTGCGGTGTTCGCGGCCCGAAGCCAGCGTGACGATGTCGGTGCGCCGCACGGGCCCGCCGCGGCTGCCCAGGCTGACGTCGAGGGGAAAGCGCACCTCGTGGAAGTCGGAGGCCATGGTCCTCACCTTTTGCGATGAAACGGAAAATGCGGGGTGACGTTGTCGTGTCGACACGTCGAAAACGAAAAGGGAGACGACAGGCGATGAGCAACGCCCCCAACGACCTCGCCGGGGACTTTCCGGACAAGACCGACCGGATCCACCAGCTCAAGACGAGCAACAA
Source organism: Microvirga sp. GCM10011540 (assembly GCF_042650665.1). NCBI lineage: Bacteria > Pseudomonadati > Pseudomonadota > Alphaproteobacteria > Hyphomicrobiales > Methylobacteriaceae > Microvirga > Microvirga sp. GCM10011540. The sequence goes on from NZ_JBHSBQ010000138.1 coordinate 96,867, forward strand.
CCACTTCGCGCGGCTCTACGACGAGTACAACGAGTTGAACCGCACCATCCATCGGGTCGAGACCCGGGTGGAGCCGACCACCGAGGACGTCGAGGAGGACCTCAAGCGCCGCCGCGTCAGGCTCAAGGACGAGCTGCTGGCGATGATCGAGAACGAGGAGAACGCCTAAAGCACCGGACCCAGAAGTGGACTTGCACTTTTGGGGCTGATCCGATGCTTTCCCTATGGATGAGAGCATCGTTCATGCGGAAAACCGGATCCCCTTTTCGCTGGCGCGGACCTTCGGTTCCGCACGATGCTTGTCTTATGATTTTCCCGTCCTGATCGAGCAAGATGAGGATACCGCCAGCGAGTCGCGAGCTCGCTGGCGGTGGGAGGGGACGGGTCGTTCC